>JBFFUJ010000012.1:0-21044 GCA_041571375.1 Lysobacterales bacterium
TCATCTTGCCGCGCTGCGACAGCTCGGCCCCGCCGGCGTCGGCGCGAAACTCGCGGCGGCGCGAGAACCACCTCACGATCATGCTGGCCAGGATGGACAGGAACACCTGGGCGACGATCGTGGTAACGAAATAGGCCGGGCCGTAGCCACGCTCGGTCTTGAACACGACCCGGTCGACGACGTGGCCGATCACCCTCGACAGGAAAATGACGAACGTATTGACCACGCCCTGCAGCAGACCCATCGTGACCATGTCTCCGTTGGCCACGTGTGAGACTTCGTGGCCGAGAACGGCTTCCACCTCGTCGGCGTTCATGTTCTGCAGCAGGCCCGTGCTGACCGCGACCAGGGCAGCATTGCGCCGCATGCCGGTGGCGAAGGCGTTGGGGTCCGGGGACTGGAACACCCCGACCTCGGGCATGCCGATGCCCGCCTGTGCCGCCTGCCGGCGAACGGTCTCGACCAGCCATTGCTCGGTCGCGTTGCGCGGCTGTTCGATGACCTGAACTCCCATCGACCGCTTGGCCATGAACTTCGAGAGGGCCAGCGAGATGAAGGAGCCGCCGAAGCCGATGACCGCGGACAGCACCAGCAGGGCCTGCAGATCAAGATCCACCTGGTTCTCGGCCAGGATTCCCTCGAGCCCCAGAACCTGGAAGACAATGCTGATCAAGACCAGCACGGCGGCATTGGTCGCTAGGAAAAGCAGTATTCGCATCATGGCAGCGGTTACCTCATTCTCAAAATTCCCCGTCCGCCTAAAATCCGTGCCATCGCATCGTTTTTCAAGGGCATACGCGAAATTTCGTTCGTCCTTCATCAATCCGCCTTGCGCAGGCGAATGGGCTGTGTTCTCATCGTCCACAATCTGAAGGACAGGCTCCGCATGGCTCACTGGCCCACCCGACTGACGCCATTGGATCGCTTCCTCGGCCGGTTTACACGACTGCGCCCCGGCGAGGGTCGCAGCGTCGTGCTCTTCTTCAGCTACGCGCTGCTGATGATGGTCAGCTACTACATCCTGAAGACCATTCGGGAACCTTTATTGCTGACCGAGTCATCGGCCGAGATGAAGAGTTATGCCTACGCGGCGACAGCGACCCTGTTGCTGCTGATCGTGCCGCTGTACGGCTGGCTGTTCCGGCGCAGCGGCAAGCAGCAGCTGACCCGGATCGTCACGGGGTTTTTCGTGTTCAACCTGCTGGCTTTCTACGCCGCAGGCCGGGCCGGGCTGGATATCGGGTTCGCCTACTATGTCTGGGTCGGCATTTTCAGTGTCATGATCACCGCCCAGTTCTGGGCTTTTGCGGCGGACAGTTACAACACGCGAAGCGGGCAGCGGCTGTTTCCGCTGATCATGATCGGGGCCACGCTGGGCGGATTGCTCGCACCCTCCCTGAGCGGCACGCTGTTCCCCTCGATCGGTCCCTGGTACCTGATGCTGGCGGCTACGCTCCTGCTGGCCTCGACCCTGCCGTTCGTGCGCTGGGGCCGGGCAGCGGTCCCGCCCGGATCCCGCAGTCTCGAATCGGTCGAAGACGAGCGCGCGCACGGCGGCCTGTTCGGCGGCATCTCGCTGGTGCTGGGCGACCGCTACCTGCTCTTGCTGGCCCTGCTGATTCTGCTTCTGAACTGGGTCAATACCACCGGCGAGTACATCCTGGCCGAGATGGTGGTCCGGAACGCCGATGCGCGCCTGGCGAATTCGACGGGACTGTTAAAGGCCGACCTGATTGCGGGTTTCTACGGTGATTACTTTTTCATCGTCAACCTGATGACGCTGCTGATCCAGATCTTCTTCGTGGCCAAGATCATTCACCGGATCGGGGTGGCCGGTGCGGTGCTGGTATTGCCGCTGGTCACGCTGGCGGGCTACGGCGTCGTGGCGTTCTTTCCGATATTCACCATCGTCAGCATGGTCAAGGTCTTCGAAAACTCGACCGACTACTCGCTGATGAACACCAGCCGGCACGCCCTGTACCTGCCGCTGTCGGTCGCCCAGAAGTACGAGGGGAAAACCACGATCGAGGCGTTTTTCTGGCGCTTCGGTGACCTGGCCCAGGCTGGCGCAATTTACATCGGGCTGAACTGGCTGCAGTTCGACATCCCGCAGTTCGCCCTGGTCAATGTGATGCTTTCGCTGTTCTGGCTCCTGGTGGCGCTGCGGCTCGGGGCCGGTTTCCGCGAGAAAGCGAGCGGCGTCGGCGCGCAGCAGCCGCCGCAGCTCTCCCGTCCGCCGGAGGAACGCGTTCTGATCGCGGGCGAGCCGTTCCAATTCGAACTGCCGCCGGATACTTTTGTCGCGCTGGAATCCGGCGACGTACTGCGCTTCGAGGTGCGCGAGGCCTGGGGCCACGACATTCCCGAATGGCTGTCGATTGACACCGAAGTGCTGGCATTCAGCGGCACTCCGCCCCCGCAGCCGGGCTCGGACGTCGAACTGATCCTGCGCGCGACCTCCTTCGGCGGCGCCTGGACCGAAGGCCGGCTGATCATCAGGATCGACGAAGATGGCGGGGGATAGCCGGGTGCCGAAGCTGCTGATCGTCGCTCACTGTCCGTCGGCACACACCTCTGCCATGGCCGATGCGGTGTCGCGGGGCGCGTCCCACCGGGAGATCGGGGCGATCGACGTGCAGCTGATCGCTCCGCTGCAGGCAGGTCCGGAAGAAGTCCTGCGGGCGGATGGTTTGATCCTCGGGACCACCGAGAATTTCGGCTACATGAGCGGGGCCCTGAAGGACTTCTTCGACCGCATTTACTATCCTTGCCTGGAGCGGACCGAAGGTCTGCCATGGTCGCTGTTCGTTCGCGCCGGCAACGACGGTCACGGAGCGCTCGCCAGTGTGGAACGGATCGTGACGGGCCTCTGCTGGAAGAGGGTGCAGGAGCCGCTGGTGTGCAGCGGGCCCTGGAACGAGCAATGGCTGGCGGACTGCGAGGAGCTGGGAATGACCATGGCCGCCGGTCTGGAGGCGGGGATATTCTGAGCCGCCATTTGCGCAAGGGCACCGACCCGCACTAGGCTGGGCCGGACATCGAAAATGGCTTCCGTCGCACGGGAGCGGGCCGGACAGGAGGGCAGGCCATGAAATTGACCCTTAGGGTTCCGCACACGCTGGTCCTGCTTTACGGCATGATCGTCCTGGCTTACGTACTCACCTTGTTGCTGCCGGCCGGCGCATTCGAGACCCAGGTCAACGATCACGGACACGAGGTCGTCTTGCCCGGCACCTACGCGGTGATCGAGGACGTGGAACGGCTGCCCGCGTGGTCGCTGTTCACCGTCATCCCGCGCGGTCTGGCGTCGGCACAGGGCATTATTTTCTTCGTTTTCATCATCGGTGGCGCGCTGGCCGTCATTCGTGCCACCGGTGCGCTGGATGCGGCACTGGCCCGGATTCTGCACCGTTTTGGCGGCCAGCCCGCGCTGCTGATTCTGATGGGTATGCTCGCATTCGCCGTTGGTTCCTCGACCATCGGCATGGCCGAGGAATACATCCCGCTGGTTGCCATACTCATCACACTCTGTGTCGGCATGCGCATGGACACCGTCGCGGCCGTGGGGATCATGGTCGTCGGCTACGGCGTCGGCTACGGTACGGCCGTCATGAATCCGTTCACGGTGCTGGTGGCGCAGGAAGTTGCCGGCCTGCCGCCGGTGTCGGGCCTGGCTTACCGTCTGGCGATCTTCCCGCCGTTCTTCCTGCTCGGCTTCTGGTATGTCCTGCGCTATGCGCGACGCGTGCGCCTCGATCCCTCCGCCTCGCTGGTCGCCGACGTTCCCGAAGCCCAGCCCCCCGCGCCGCCAGATTCCGGCCCGGTCACGTCACGGCAAAGGGCCGTGCTGCTGGTTACCCTGGCGACGCTGGTGCTGGTCGTCTGGGGCATCAAGCAATATCAGTGGTATTTCATCGAGCTGGGCGGCGCGTTCTTCGCGCTGGCACTGCTCGCCGCGGTGATCAACGGCACGCGGTTCGACGACATGGCCAGGCAGTTCGTTGCCGGTGCCGGCGAACTGGTGAATACGGCCCTGCTGATCGGCTTTGCCCGGGCCATCGAGATCACGCTGAGTGACGGCCAGGTCCTGCACACCATCGTGCACGGCCTGTCGCAGCCCTTGTTGATGGTTGGCAGGGAGCTTTCCGCGGTGGGCATGCTGCTGATCCAGAGCGTGCTGAACTTTTTCATCCCCTCGGGCTCGGGACAGGCCTACGTGACCAGGCCCATCATGGGCCCCATATCGGACATTGTCGGGTTGTCGCGCCAGGTGGCCGTGCTGGCCTACCAGATGGGGGACGGCCTGATGAACATGATCGTGCCGACCAACCCCGTGCTGATGGGCATCCTCGGTATTTGCGGGATTCCTTACGGGCGTTGGTTCCGGTTCATCTGGCCGCTCATGCTGCAACTGCTGGTGCTCGGCAGCCTCGCCATGGTGGTCGCGGTCCTGGTCGGCTATCGCTAGCGCGGGCGTCAGCGGCCGTCCAGGTCTTCCTCGACGAATCGCATCAGGGCCTCGGTCAGCGCCTTGCGTGGGTAGTCGTTCTGGTCGACGAAATGCCGGCCGACGAAGGGGTGGGATTCGGCTATCGGCACGGCGACGGCCCAATGATCGGCGTTGAGGTAACCCAGGAGGGTGCTGCCCGGAATGATCTGGTCGTAGAAAATGACCTGGCTGTCGTTTCTGGGATCGACCCGCGCGAGTTTGCGGTAGGTGACCTCCAGAACGGTGGAAATCCGGTCCGGCAGGGGATAGGTCACCAGCGAGTAGAAGGGGATGTGCCCGGGCAGCGGGTTGTCGGCCAGCCATTTCTGGCGCACCGCGGGCTTCAGGCTGTCGACACCACGGCCATCTCCGGCGGAGCAGTCCGCTTCCGGCATGTGCCGCAGAAGGTCCAGTTGCCCCTCGGTGGCGTCATTCGCCAGCGGCGACCCGCCGACGGCGCCGGCCACGCTGACTACTGCAGCGACGAAAGGCTGGATTTCGGGGTACTCGACGATGGCCGTCAGGATGTCGGGAGCCCCTTTGGAATAGCCGATCAGCACGAGGCTCTCCGGCTCGAATGGCTCGGCCCGCTCGATGATGGCGTCGCGGATCTGACGCGCATTGTTCTCGGTTCCGGACAGGCCATCCACATGCAACAGAAACGCGGAATGGCCCAGGTCACCCAGACGATTGATGAACTCGAATTCGTAGTTTAACCAGCCTTCGAGACATTCCCAGCCAACGCCCGGCACGAACGCTGCCGTCAGCGGCCGACGCGCCGGCCCGAGACTCACGGGCGCGCCGGTCCCCGGGGGCTCGACACCGACCCGGACCAGAGCCTCATCACAGGGACGGTAATTCGGCAGCGACTCGCCGTGTGCTTCCAGTACGGCGCAGGTGATCTCCCTGAACCGGCCACGACGGTCTTCGATGCCGGCGCGTTCGATCGGGAGCAGCGCCAGCGGGGCCGCTTCCGTAGTGAACGGTACGATGGGCTTGCTCGAGCAGGAGGCGCCCGAAGCCAGAATCAACACCAGGCTGGCGAGCGCGCAGAGCCGGAAGACCGGCCGTGATCGGTCCACCGGGGACCGCACCGCCCTGCATCGCGATTCGCCGACCGTCATGCGCCGAGCATAACCGGATATGGCCCGACGATCCATAAGGCTTGTACCATGAGCTGATGGAGCTTATTCGCAGCCAATTCGAGAGCGCCGGGGACATGCTGCGGAGCTGGCAGCCGCACGAGCCCGTTTACTGCGTCTACCCCGATGCATACCTGGAAACGGTCCACGCATTTCTCGCGGGGTTTCCTGGTCGCGTGCTGTACGCGATCAAGGCCAATGACGACCCCCAGGTCGTCCGGATTCTGCATCGGGCCGGAGTCAACCACTTCGATTGCGCCTCACTGGCTGAGATCCGCCAGGTCCGGACGCTGTGCCCTGACGCAAGCTGTTATTTCATGGTTCCGGTCGCGCCACGGGGGGCCGTCCGGTCTGCCCAGCGGGATTTCGGGGTGCGGCATTTCATGGTCGACCACGCATCGCGGCTGAGCCAGCTGGAAGACGAGATCGAGCTCGCAGGCTGTGTCGTTTTCGCGCGCATGGCGGTCAGTCACCGCTCGGCCATGATGGATCTTTCGAGCAAATTCGGAGCGCCGCCCGGAGACATGGGCGGGCTTCTGGAGGGCATCCGCCAACGCGGCGCCGAGCCGGCTTTGGCGTTCAACGTGGGCTCGCTTGTCACGCAGCCGGATGCCTACCGGCACGCGGTCCAGACCGCTGCCGACGTCCTTCGCACGCTGCCCTTCAGGGTCCGACTGGTCGACATCGGAGGCGGTTTTCCGAGGCCCTATCCCGGGTTTCCGGTGCCGCCCATGGAAGAGTACTTTCAGGCCGTGCAGGAGACCTCAGCGCAGCTGCCGCTGGCAGCGGGCGGTGAATTGATGGCCGAGCCGGGACGGGCGCTGGCCGCCCCCGGAATGTCGGCCGTGGTCCAGGTGTTGCTGCGCAAGGACGGTCGCCTGTACCTCAACGATGGAATGTACGGCGTCTTCTGGGAGCTTCGCTTCAAGGCGCATCGGCGGTTTCCCGTACGGGCGTTCCGCAACGCGCAGCCGCTGACGGGCAAAACCGCTTCTTTCCGGCTGTATGGCCCGACCTGTGATGCCTCGGATGTGATGCCTGGAGAGGTCGAACTGCCCGTGAACGTCCAGCCCGGGGATCACCTCGAGTTCGGGCAGATCGGCGCCTACAGCGTGAGTGGCCGGACCCGCTTCAACGGCCACTGGAGTGACCGGATCGTCACAATTACCGGCGCTGGAGAGCGTCCCCCGGGTTAGCCGTTCAGGCTCCGTTCGCCGCCTCGGCGATCATCTGCCGTACCTGGTCCGGTGTCTTGCCCAGCGCGTAGCTGAGTTCATCGGCCAGGAAATCGGTGGCGCGGTTGAGGTGACTCCGGTCCGTGTGCCGCAGGCTGCCATCTGCCTCGAGCCGGCTCAGGGCCTTGTAAATCTCGGCATATTCGAACGGATCACCACGCTCCATGGCTGCCTGGTGGGCCGTCGCGCGGGCTTTCCAGCGCTTGCTGGCCTGGCCGTCCCAGCTTTCGATATGCGCCAGTATCTGCTTCGCCTGCTTCGCCGTGATCGGACTGCGGACGGTATCGGCAAGGTCCTGCATGGGCAGGATCAGGGTCAGGGCCTCGCGCTGGAAATAGAGCTGGGCATACTGGTCGTCATTGCTGCTCGAAAAGCTGCGCTTGCCGATCGACTGCACGCGGCCGATGCCGTGATGGGGGTGGTGAATTGTCGTGCCTCGGCTGATCTTTGTGGCCTGTTCCTGCAATCTCATGCCTGCTCCGCGATTTCAACCAACTCGATGTCAAAGTTCAGTGCCTGTCCGGCCAGCGGGTGATTGCCGTCGACGGTGATGGAGGAATCGTGCACCGCGGTAACCGTCAGGTTGTGGATCTGCCCCTCGTTGCCCTTGGCCTGCAGCGCCATGCCCACCTGGGGTTCGAGGCCTTCGGGCAAGGCGTCGCGAGGGACGTCCTGCACCATTTGCTCGTTTCTCGGACCGTAAGCCTTTTCCGGGGGAATGTTGACCGTCTTGCTGTCACCCACCGCCATGCCTTCCACCGCCTTGTCGAATCCGTCGATCACCTGGCCGGAGCCGACGGTGAACTCGAGCGGCTGTCGGCCGCTGGAACTGTCGAACTGCGTGCCATCATCGAGTGTCCCGGTGTAGTGGATCTTAACGGTGTCGCCTGGTTTGGCTTGGCTCATCAATACCTCCTTTCGGTATGCATAACGATATGCGCAATTGCCGCTGTCGCGGACCGACCTTACGCGCTGACGGCAATGTCTGCGGGGCGCCGGGGAAATGTGTGCGCTTTTGGGGATGGATAAATCTAATAACCTGACAATATTACCAAAATTCGCCGCGAATTACGAATGAGGGCAACGCTAGATGTGTTGAAGTTTGACGGCGACATAGGTCCCGTAAAGCGCGACCACGAACAGACCCTCGATGCGGTTCATGCCGCCCCGGGTAAGGAACAGCAGCAGGACGATGGTGGTCAGCACGAAAATGTATGGCAGGTCGAATACCAACAACTGACGGTCGAAAGCAAGCGTCGAAATCAAGGCAGCGATACCGATCGGCAGTAGCGTATCCAGGATGTTGCTGCCGATGATATTTCCCACCGAGAGTTCAGTGCGACGCTTGAGTATGGCCGAAATGGAGATGGACAATTCGGGCAGGCTGGTGCCCAAACCGATGATGAGCACCGCGATGACGGATTCACTGACGTCGAAGTCGCGGGCAATGCGCACTACGGCTTCGACGGTGATTTCGGAACTGGCAATGACCACCGCCAGGCCGGCGAGCAGGGCCAGCCAGGACTTCAATCCGCCCGCAGACACGGCGTGCGGTTCCTCGTCGGGCACATTCTCACCGTTCATCAGGACGAAAACGTAGGTTGCGTAGGCAGCCACCAGCAGCAAACCTTCGAGCCGCGAGACCGAACCATCCAGGGCCATGAGAAACAGAAGCACGGTCGCCGCCAACAGCACGGCGCCGTGGCGGAATATGAACCGCCGCGGTAATGTCAGGTGGGTGATGGTTGCCGCCAGCCCCAGGACGAACCCGATCTGCGCGACCACGCTGCCGATGGACGTGCCGACGACCACGCCCGAGGCGTCCTTGCCCATCAGCCCTTTGATGCCTGCATCGACCGCCACGGCCAATTCGGGCAGGTCGCTGCCGATGGACAGTATCACCAGGCCCACAAAGAACTCGGAGAGCTGATGGCGTCGCGCGATGGCCAAAGCGCCGCCGATGGTGAGTTCGGTGCCCAGCCACAGCCCGGCTACGCCGCCGATCAGAATCAGGAAATCCATAACCCCTTATGGTCGCAAAAGAGCATAGACTAGCAGGCCCGGTCCCGAGACACAGCCAATTTCTTGGTTTAGACTTCCTGTCGCCGTGAGGGCGGGGTTTCAGGGAGAAGGCAACAACACATGAGCACGATGAAAAACAGCGAGTGGCAGCAAAGAAAAGCCGCTTCGTTCGCTCGGGGAATGGGCAATATGTTCCCCGTATTCGTGGACCGGGCGAGCAACGCCGAGGTCTGGGATGTCGAGGGCAAGCGGTACATCGACTTCGGTGCAGGCATCGCGGTGGTGAATACCGGGCACAGCCATCCCGACGTCGTCCGCGCCCTGCACCAACAGCTGGATGCGTTCAGCCACAGCTGCATCATGGTCACGCCGTATCCCAGCGCCGTCGAGCTGGCCGAAAAGCTGTGCAAGGTCGCACCGATCGAGGAGGCGCGTGCCATGTTCGTTTCGACCGGTGCCGAAGCGGTCGAGAACGCGATCAAGATCGCCCGGTCAAGCACCGGTCGCACCGGGATCATCGCGTTCAGCGGTGGATTCCATGGCCGCACCAATCTGTGCATGGGACTGACGGGCAAGGTAGTGCCCTACAAAAAGGGCTTTGGCCCGTTTACGCCCGATATCTACCACGTGCCGTTCCCAGCCGGGTATCTCGGCGTCGACGCCGAGGATTCCCTGCGTGCGGTCGATGAATTGTTCAAATCGGATATCGAAGCGGACAAGGTGGCGGCCATTATCGTTGAGCCGGTGCAGGGGGAGGGGGGCTTCTACCCGGTGCCGGAAGGATTCCTGGCCGACCTGCGCGCCTTGTGCGACCGGCACGGGATTCTGCTGATCGTGGATGAGATACAGACCGGGTACGCCCGGACCGGGCGAATGTTCGCCGTGGAGTACGCCGGCATCGAGCCCGACATCATCACGGTGGCCAAGGGCATCGCCGGCGGTTTCCCGATTGCCGCGGTGGTCGGTCGGCAGGCGGTGATGGACGGTCCGGAACCCGGTGGCCTGGGCGGCACCTATGCCGGATCGCCGCTGGGCTGCGCCGCGGCTCTGGCCGTGCTCGACGTCATCGAGCGGGAGCGCCTTTGCGAACGTGCCCTGGAAGTAGGGGAGCGCCTGGTCAGCGGTTTGCGGCAGCTGCAGTCGAAATATCCCGAGCGGGTTGGAGACATCCGATCATTGGGCGCGATGGTGGCCATGGAGCTGGTACAGGACGGCGATCCTGGCAAGCCGGACGCCACGCTGACGAAAGCGCTGTGCAACAAGGCGGTCGAGTCGGGCCTGATCCTGCTGTCCTGCGGCGTGCGGGGCAACGTCATTCGCATCCTGACCCCGCTCACCATCGATATGGCACATGTGGACGAGGGCCTCGGTATCCTGGAGGCTGCGTTCGAGGCCTGCCTCTGACAGGCCATACCCGCGCCGTTCGACGGCGTTGCCGTGACCCCGATCGCGCCGGTCCGCGGGTCCGTGTCCGCGGCATCGAAAGGACGAAAAAACGCCCCGGGATAAGCCGGGGCGTTTACATCTGCAGCGGCTTCAGAAGCTCTTGCTCAGGGTGACACCGTAAGTGCGCGGCGGCATGTAGAACTCCGAGGTGATCCTGGTCGGATCGACGATCTGGTTCGACAATTGCTGCTCATCGGTCAGGTTCTTGCCCCACAGACTGACGTTCCAGGAGCCGTCCTGACTGGTCCAGTCCGCCCGCGCTCCGAGGATGCCGACGGCCTCCTGCAGCGTGTAGGGAATATTGCGGGCATCGAGGTAGTAGTCGTCCTTCCAGTTGTAGTCGACGTTGAAGTTCAGGCTGCCCGAGTTGCCCAGGTCGACCGCATAATCGACGTTGATCGCGAATGCGGCGTCAGGCGCAAAGACCATCTTGTTGCCGGAAACGTCGACGCCGCTGGCATTGATGAAGTCCGTGTACTTGGCGTCGCTGAAATTGGCGCTGCTCGAAATCATCAGGTTGGGCGTCGCCAGAATGTTGAAATCGACGTCGAAGCCCTTGGACTCGGCCTGCGCGCTGCCGAGGACCAGCAGCAGGCTGCTGTTCAGTTCGAACACCTGCAGGTCCTCGTAATCCATGTTGTAGTAGGTCAGGTTGAACTGCGCGCGGCTGCCCCAGAACGTCGATTTAACGCCGACTTCGTAGTTGGTGACGATCTCGGGTTCCACCGACAGCCCGGCGACGGTGGGCGTGTTGGTCTGGGACGGAAACGCCCCGCTCTTGAAGCCTTCCGCATACGTCGCGAAGAGCATTACATCTTCGGTCGGGCGGAAGCTGAGCGACAGTTTGTGGGTCACCTCGGACCAGGACTCGCTGGCAATCACGGGCGCGGGGAACTCCGGCAGGATCAGCGGCACGCCGGTCGGGAAGCCGGTGCCGAGCAGGTCGATGGCGTTCTGGTTGATTTCTTTCTTGTCGTCGCTCCAACGCAGGCCGTAGGTCAGTATCCACCGGTCCATGAAGCGCCAGTCCGCCTGGCCGTAAAGGGCTTTGCTGGTGGTCGTGTTGTCCTGGGTGAACAGCACGTCACCGATGGGCGCCAGCCCCAGGAACTGCAGCAGGGTGCTGTACTGGGTATAGAATTCCTCGGCCCGATCCACCTCTTCGCGCATGTAGAAGGCGCCTGCGACCCAGTCGAACTGGCCGGCCGACCCGGTGAAACGGAACTCCTGCGAGAATTGCGAGGCTTCTTCGTCGGACCCGTCGATCACGTTCTCCGGTGCGGTGAACACGCCGGGCAGCGAGAGCGGGAAGGGTAGCCCCGGAGGTGAAGGCTCGTCCAGATCGATGAGCGGGATGCCGGTCAGGTCGTCGACCAGGGTGTAGTCGCTTTCACGATAGGCCGTGATCGATGCAAACGTCGCCCAGTCGAACCCCACTTCGAAGCGTGCCATGGCGCCCCAGATGTCCCGCTCCTGGTCGGTGTTGAACTGGGAGGAGCAGTGGCGGTCATCCTGCATGTAG
Organism: Lysobacterales bacterium; assembly: GCA_041571375.1. Classification (GTDB taxonomy): domain Bacteria; phylum Pseudomonadota; class Gammaproteobacteria; order Xanthomonadales; family SZUA-36; genus CALKKN01. Next base: position 11,857 of record JBFFUJ010000012.1, read on the forward strand.
GCGTCGGACATCCCCAGCTCCCAGAAGACACCGAGTCCCTGTATCGCCGCGTCGAGGTTCTTGAGGTGACGGCAGGCGCCGTTGCTTTCGTCGCTGGAATAGTCGAAGCCCAGCAGCAGGCTGGTCCGTTCCGAAATGTCGAACAGCAATTGCCCACGGATGCTGAGGTTTTCTGCATCGTCGAGGTCCTCGCCGCCGCCGGCGGCGCCGATCGACGGGCCGATGATCGGGCTGTTGCCGAGACTGCCCATGGTGTTGATTTCTTCCGGCGTGATGACGTTGCGGCCGAACCCGTCCCGTTGCTTGTAGGACAGGACCAGCTTGCCGGCGATGGAGTCGCCCAGTCCGCCGTTGATGAGGCCTTGCACGTGTGTGAAGCTGTAGTCGCCCAGTGACAGGCTGAACCGCATCTCCCGCTCCTCACTGGGTTTCGATGTGACGATATTGATCGCGCCGCCGTTAGTGTTCTTGCCGTACAGCGTGCCCTGAGGCCCGCGCAGGATTTCGATTCGTTCGAGGTCGTACAGATCAAACCCTATGCCGCCCGTGCGGCCGATGTACACGTCGTCGAGAAACACGCCGACGGCCGGGTCACTGGCGGCGGAGTCGGAGCTGTTTCCGATGCCGCGAATGTATATGCGCGGCTCGCCGACGTTGAACTGATTGAAGGTCAGCCCGGGCGTCTTGAACGCGATGTCATTGAGTCCGGTGATCTTGCCTACCCGGACGTCCTCGCCGCTGATGGCCGCGACGGAAAGCGGGACGTCCTGGATGCTCTGCGCGCGCCGCTCGGCGGTCACCACGACCTCTTCGATGATGGCTTCGTCGGCCAATGCCTGTCCGATGAGCGCGAGGGCCACCAAAGGCAAGGTTCGCAATATCGTTTTCCAGCTGATTTTCTTCATGTCATTTCCCCACTGCAGTTTCGGCACCATTCCGTGCCGTTGAATCAAGGTTTAGCGGGCGGCGACGTACCTTCCGCCCGATCTTCCGAAATACACTGATGCGCGGCTGGCGTCCCGGAGTCTGCGCGATCCGCCAGCAAGGTTGTTGACGGATACGCGCATAGCCTGCGCGACCGGGCGACTGCGCCGTCGGCAGCCGCCTGCGTCGCGACCAGATAATCGGGCGCTTGCCCCTGTTCCACCCATTTCTCGAGCACGAGCAGAGGGTCGAATTCATCTGGTGCCGGCGCGGGCCGTTCCCAGCAGTGCCCCCAGCCCGGGATCATCACGAGGCGCGCAATCTCCCGCAGTGACTCCAGGCCTCCATTTGCCCGGGCCGCCTCGTGGTAATAGTCGACGATGGGCTGCGGTATGATCAGGGGGTCGGCCCAGCCCTGATAGATCAGCAACTTGTGACCCGCTTCGCGCAGCCCCGTCAGATCGGGATCGGTCGCATCCGACAGGGCCGGAACCGATGACCGGGAAATCCAATCGGTCATTTGCTCCGTGGACAGTCCCTGGGGCTGATCCTCTTCCCCCAGATCCGCGACCAGCATCTTGCGATAACCGTCGGCTGCGAGAACGCCCCATGCCGGCTGATCCGCGGTGCCGAAGAGCCAAATGTCGCCGAAGTGCTCCGAGCCCAGTGGCACGGAGGGGTACACCACGTCCCCATCGTCGTTCCGGACGCCACCGTACAGGCTGTCGAGCAAGGCGGCCTCTTCTCCCGTCAGGCAGTCGTCCGTGCGGTCGGCGCCATCGGCGCAGACCAGGTCGGTGAATTCCATGTCGCAGCGCCGCGGGTCGGCGATCAGCCCGTCTCGCTGCCCGTCGGAAGGATCGCAACGTTCCATCACGTGGCTTGCGAGCATCGGCAGTCTGGATCGCGGGAAACCAGGTTCCTGCCCGGGCGGCAGATGCCGGATCAGCCAGTTGCCCCAAAGTCCGGCAGTGCCGCTGAGGTCAAAGACGCTGGCCCCCGCGGCGATGCCATCGAACAATGCCGGATACCGCTGGGCCGCCATGAGACCGAGCCGGCCGCCATTGGAACAGCCGGAGAAGTAGCGGTAGCGCGGCGGTTCACCATAGAGCGCTGTAGCCAGCTGGATCCCAGCCTCGCTGACCACTGGCAGGACCTTGTGCGCCCACAATTCCAGGGCCATTGGATCTGTGGCCCAGTGTGTTTCCCAGTTCTCGGCCTGATGACCCCCGTCGTGGGCTATTGCGGCATAGCCGCGTTTGAGCGCGCTGTTGATGGTGTTGGAGTGTCCGGGCTTGTCCGGCAGGAGTTTGCCGCAGAATCCGCCACAGCCCGCCATCATGAAACGGCCGTTCCATTTCTCAGGCAGGCGCATCTCGAACTGCACATAGCTCTGAATGGTGCCGCGCACGCGGCAGTAGCGCGGGAGGGTCTCGGAATCAGTCCAGGCGGGGGTTTCATTGACCGAAACCATTGCGGGCAGCGGCATGTCACGGCAGGCGTCTGCGTCGCCGGTTGCTGCGGAATTTGTGCGGGATGGGTGAGCGCAGCCCCCGAGCGTCAGCACGCAGACGAGGAAAAAGGCCGTGACGGGCTGTCGGATCGCCATATGCTTCCCTTCGTGCACGTCGCAACGCGCCGCAGATCGGTCCGGCGGCGCGATTGCGAACCGGGCGGAGGGCCCCACGGCGAGTCGCGCGGTTGCTCGAACAATCGCGGGTCCATCCGGCCCGGTAATAAGAGCGACTATGCCTCAAGTCAGTCTGATAATGCAAGTATGGCGCGGCAGCGGCCCGGAGGCGGCAAACACGGCCACACACCCTGGCCAAGGCATGCATGTCGCGGAGAGCGCTGCGGACGCGCCTGTTGGCCGGCTTGTCCGAATGCGCAAACGATCGTATTCTGGATCGAGGGGCCCGCATGTCGGGGCCGCCCGCCCGCCACAACCATTCCGGACCGGGGACTGATTCGAATGTCGATTCTCATCACGGTGCTGCTGCTCATTCTCTTGTTTTGGGTTCTGGGGCTCTGGTTCCGGAAGGGTGAGGATCTGACCGCCTGGGACCATCCCTTGGAACCCGGTGCCGGAGAGTCGTTTGCCCGACCCGACGGGCCCAGCCCGCAGCACGAGGAGGTGGCGAGGGAGATCCATGCCCAGGGAATGGATCTGAACCAGACGCCGTTCCGGCAGCGACTGGCGCGCATGCGTGAATTCATGGACTCGCTGCCCGACGGCAGGGAGTTCAACGCCGAGTTCGTCGCTGCCGATGCAGCTGGTGTGCGTGCGGAATGGGTGCTGCCGCCGGCGGTCGACGCCTCGCGGCGTATGCTGTATCTCCACGGGGGAGCCTTCTTTGCGGGCAGCCCGAAAAGCCACCGGACGCTGACCAGCCGTCTCGCGGAGCTGTCCGGGGCGGCCGTGCTGGCCATCGATTACCGCCTGATGCCCGAACACAGGCGGGCCGATGGCATCGAAGATTGCCGGACGGCCTACCGCTGGATGCTCGAAAACGGTCCCAACGGCGCGGGACCCGCGTCGTCGGTCTATGCAGGCGGCGATTCCGCCGGCGGTAACCTGGTGCTTTCGCTGTCGCAGTGGATACGCGACGAGGGGTTGAGGGCCCCGAACGGCGTCGTGGCCTTTTCGCCCGTGGTCGATGCCACGCACTCGGGGCCGAGCGTCCGCAGCAACATGAAAACCGATCTGATGCTGGCGCCGATGTTCGCCAAGCTGATGAGGCTGCCGTCCGTGCTGCTCACCTGGTATTACGTGCTCGAGACCCGCTTCAGGCCGATCAACCCGGTGGTCTCGCCCATTTTTGGTGATCTGTCGAATCTGCCGCCGACCTTGATCCATGCCAGTGAGGCCGAGATACTGCTCGATGATGCGCGTCGCTACGTCAACAAGGCGCGCGCCTGCGGATCTCCGGTGCGGATGCAGAGCTGGGCCGGGCTGCTGCACGTGTGGCAGATTTTCAACCCGGAAGTGCCCGAAGCCGAGGAGGCTCTGCAGCAGGTCGGGCAGTTTTTGAGGTCCGTGACGCCCACATAGGGCGGCGGACACGGCCTGCGGGCTACCTGGGACGCCGTGAGGTGCGCTTTTGCTCGATTCCGGACCGCCAAAGGTCTTAGAATAGCGACCCTCCCGCTGTCGAAAATGAGCAACGAGGGCATTCCTTGCCGGACAAACCACAGTTGAAGATTTGCCTCCCGTGCGCCGAGGTCAGCCCGCTGACGCCCGCCAGACCCGGCGGGCTGGCGGAGGTCACCGCGGACCTGGCCGATTATTTCGTCCGGTCAGGTCACGACTGCCGCGTCCTGACGCCGATGCACCACGGCATCGATCAGAACGGGCTGGAGACGGAGGAGATGCCCGAACTCCAAGAGCTGGAACTGCAGCTCGGCGGGCGCCTGTTCCCTTACTCGATCGTGCGCGCCCGATTGCCCGGTCGACCCGTCTGGGTTTATCTGCTGCGCTGTCCGGAGCTGTTCGACACCCCCGACCTTTATGCCGGCCCGGATGAGCACCTGCGGTTCATCCTGCTGTGCCGGGCAGCTATCGAGATGTGTCAGCGCCAGCAGTTCGCCCCGGACATCTTTCACTGCCATGACTGGCATGCGTCCCTGGTCCCGGTTTACCTCAAGTCCCGTTATGCCTGGGACCAGCTGTTTACCAACAGTCGCACGGTGCTGACCATCCACAACATCGGTTACCAGGGCATATTCGGTGCCGGCATTCTCTATGAAATGGGACTTTCCGGTTCGCCTGAAATGCTCGACCAGGATGACCTGAACAGCGACTGTGTAAACTTTCTCAAGACCGGCGTGCTGCACGCGGACCTGCTGACCACGGTCAGCCCGACCTACGCCCGTGAGATTCTGAACCCGGAATACGGGATGGGCCTCGAGGAACGCCTGCAGGCCCGCCAGGAGTCCCTGGTCGGCATCCTCAACGGGGTGAATTACCAGGAGTGGAATCCGGAAAATGATCCGTGGATATCCCACCAGTACTCCGCTTCCCGCATGAGCGGCAAGGAGCAGAACAAACAGGCCCTGATGGAGGAGCTCGGGCTCGGCTACGAGTTCGACCGGCCTCTGCTCGGCATGGTGACGCACCTTGTATACCAGTCGGGAATCGAGCTCGTACAGGAGGTTCTTCCTGGCCTGTTGCAGGATCGGATGTTTTCCATGGTGGTTTCGGGCGAGGGCGAAGCGCACCACGAGCGTTTCTTTCGCTGGCTGGGCAGCAAGCACCCCGACCGCGTGAGTTTTCACCATGGTTTCGACAAGCCGCTGACCCACCGTATCGAGGCGGGCAGCGACCTGTTCCTGATGCCCTCACGCTATGAGCCCTGCGGACTGCACCAGATGTACAGCCTGCGCTACGGAACGGTGCCGGTGGTGCGTGCCACTGGCGGCCTGACCGATTCAGTGCAGCATTTCGACCCGGCCAGTGGTGCCGGCACCGGAATCGTGTTTCACGACTTCGATGCCAACGGCCTGCGCTGGGCGCTCAACACGGCCCTGGACCTGTATGCCAACAAGCAAGCCTGGCGGCAGGTGGTGTTCAACGGCATGCAGAAGGACTACTCCTGGGATGAACAGGGCCAGAGCTACATCAGGAAATTCCGCAGCCTGCTGTAATCGTACCGGCGGGCCAGGGGCGGCGGTCAGGCGCGCCGTCAGAGCATGTGCGGACAGACCAGCACGACGCCCTCTGAAGTGACTTTGAAGCGCTTGGCGTCCTCGGCGTGATCCTCGCCAATAATGGTTCCATCCGGAATCACGCAGCGTCGGTCGATGATAGCGCGCGTGATGCGGCAGTGCCGGCCGATCCGAACCTGGGGCAGGACCACCGCCTGAATGACTTCGCTGCCTTCATCGACGGTGACGCTGGAGAACAGCAGCGACTGCCTCACGTAGGCGCCCGAGACAATGCAACCGCCGGAGACCATCGAATTCGTGGCCATGCCCACACGCCCGGAGTCGTCCAGCACGAATTTCGCCGGAGGCAACTGTTCCTGGTAAGTCCAGATTGGCCAAGCCGCGTCGTAGAGGTTCAGTTCCGGGTGGACATAGATCAATTCAAGGTTGGCCCGGAAATAGGCGTCCACCGTGCCGACGTCCCGCCAGTAACTCTGTGCCCGGGTTTTTACGTCATGGAACGGATAGGCGAACACCCGGTGATTCTCGATGCTGTCGGGGATGATATTCCTGCCGAAATCGTGCTCTGATTTCGCATTGGCGGCATCTTTCTCCAGGGTCTCGATCAGGAATTCGCGGTCGAACACGTAGATGCCCATGGACGCCATGGCCACGTCGGGATTGCCGGGGACGGGCTGCGGGTTGACCGGTTTCTCGTCGAATCCCGTGACCTGGTTGCGCTCGTTGATGGTCATCACGCCGAAGCCGGTCGCTTCGTGCAGCGGCACCTGGATCACCCCGACGGTGATGTCGGCCTTGTTTTCGGTATGGGCGGCGATCATCGGGCCGTAATCCATCTTGTAGATGTGGTCGCCGGCGAGGATCAGGACGTGCTCGGGTGCAGCCTCCCGTATCAGGTTGAGGTTCTGGTAGATGGAGTCCGCGGTGCCGAGGTACCAGTGACCGCCCATCTGCTGCTGGGCCGGGACGATCTGGATGAACTCGCCGAATTCGCCGCGCAGATAGCCCCAACCGCGCTGGATGTGCTGGATCAGCGAGTGCGCCTTGTACTGGGTCAGTACGTAAATCTGCCGGATACCCGAGTTAACGCAGTTGGACAGGGGAAAATCGATGATCCGGAACTTGCCCCCGAACGGTGTCGCCGGCTTGGCCCGGGATTCGGTCAGGTCTTCCAGCCTGCTGCCGCGTCCTCCGGCCATGATCATGGCCATGGTGCTGCGCGTGAGTCGGCTGACGAAGCGTCCTGATTTTCTCGGATTCATCCGCTACTCCTGTCGGTGGCCTGCGCACCGCGGAATCATTCATCGGCATTCCGGCCGCAGGTCCCCGCAAGCCGGATATACTGCGCATTCTAAGCGTTTTTGATGACCGTGACGTGAAAGACAAACAGAAAGAGCAATCGGGATCAAGCCCGCATGAATTCAGCCTGACGGCGGACTCGGCAGACCTGGCGGCGCTGGCCGGCGGATGGCACGGCGACCCTTTCGCCGTGCTGGGTCGGCACGTTCATGGCGAACGCGAGGTGGTGCGCTGTTTTCTGCCCAGAACCCGGCAGGCCTGGATCGAGGATGAGTCGCAACCCATGCAGCGCGTGCCGGGCAGCGATCTGTTCGAGTATCAGGCCGCGGCCGGGACGCTTCCCGCAAATTACCTCGTCATCCGCGAAACCGACCATGGCGAGCGGCGCGCCGCCTGCGATCCCTACAGTTTCTGGACGCAGCTGAAACAGGAGGATATGCAGGCTTTCAGCGCCGGGCACCACCGATATGCGCAGAATCTGCTGGGAGCCCGGCCGCATCACGCGGGCGGTACCCCGGGTGTGCTGTTCTGCGTTTGGGCCCCAAATGCCTCCCGGGTCAGCGTGATCGGTGACTTCAACGACTGGGATGGGCGCAGTCATCCCATGCGCCGGCACGCGGCCCACGGTCTCTGGGAACTGTTCATTCCGAACGTCACCGGGGGGCGTTACAAGTACGAAATCCGCAATGCGGCCACCGGGTCGCTGCACATCAAGTCGGATCCCTACGCCCGTGCGGCCGAATTCCGCCCGGGAACCGCCAGCGTGATCACCGGTCCGCCGGCGCATGTCTGGCAGGACGGCGAATGGGAACGCGACCGGAACGCGGGCGGCTGGCATGCGCGGCCCATGTCGGTTTACGAGGTGCATCTCGGCTCCTGGCGGCGCAACGAAGACGGCAGTTTCATGGGGTACCGGCGCCTGGCGCAGGAATTGTGTGCTTACGTCAAGCATCTGGGCTTCACGCACATCGAGGTGCTGCCGGTCATGGAGCACCCGCTGGACGAATCGTGGGGCTACCAGGCTACCGGCTATTTTGCGCCGACCAGTCGCTTCGGTTCGCCCGATGATTTTCGCTATTTTGTCGATCACTTCCATCAACACGGAATCGGAGTCCTGCTCGACTGGGTCCCTGCGCACTTTCCGCGTGATGAGCATGCGCTGGCGGCATTCGATGGCACTGCCCTGTACGAATACCACGAGCCGATCAAGGCGGGACATCCCGATTGGGGCACCCTGGTGTTCAACTTCGAGCGCCAGGAAGTCCGCAGCTTTCTGATTTCCAGCGCGATTTACTGGTTGCGCGAGTTCCATCTGGACGGCATCCGCGTCGATGCCGTGGCGTCGATGCTGTACCTGAACTTCTCGCGCGAAGACGACCAGTGGCTGCCCAATCGTTACGGCGGCAACGAGAACCTCGAGGCAACCGACTTCCTGAGGCAGTTGAACGAGGCCGTGGGCCAGGAATGCCCCGGCTGCGTGATGATCGCTGAAGAATCCAGCGCCTGGCCCGGCGTGACCCGCTCGACCTCCTCGGGCGGGCTCGGTTTCGGCCTGAAGTGGAACATGGGTTGGATGCATGACACGCTGGACTATTTCGCCAAAGAGCCGGTCCACCGCAAGTTCCACCAGGACCTGCTGACCTTCGGCCCGCTCTACGCATTCGACGAAAACTTCATGCTGCCCCTGTCGCACGACGAGGTGGTGCATCTCAAGAAGTCCCTGTTCGGCAAGATGCCGGGGGACGAATGGCAGAAGTTCGCCAATCTGAGGCTCCTCTACACGTACCAATGGACCTATCCGGGCAAGCAGCTGCTGTTCATGGGCGGTGAATTGGCACAGCCAGGGGAGTGGAATTCGAACACCGCGCTGAACTGGGAACGCGGTCACCAGGCGCTGCCGTCCGGAGTGGCGAGGCTGCTCGGCGAGCTCAATCGGCTGCAGGCGCGGCATCCGGCCCTTTCAGAGTGGGATGGCGACTCCCGGGGTTTCGAATGGCTGAACGGTGACGACCGGGAACAGTCGGTGCTGTCTTTCCTGCGCCGCAGCTCGGGCGAGGCCCTGGCCGTGGTGCTCAATTTCACGCCGGTGCCGAGGCACGACTACCGTGTGCCGGCCCCGGAAGCGGAGCGGTGGGTCGAGATCTTCAATTCGGACGCGGAGCAATTCGGTGGCTCCGGGCTGGTCAATGGCGGCGCGGTCGCGGTGGAGCCGGTCCCGTTGCATGGCCGACAGCACAGCGCGCGTATCGTTCTGCCGCCGCTGGGCGGCGTGGTGTTCCAGATTCAGTCCTGATCCCAGA
>JBFFUJ010000013.1:0-20403 GCA_041571375.1 Lysobacterales bacterium
GAACGGTTCGCTGACGAAAGCCATGGTCAACTCGCGTGCGCGGTCGGCCCTGAAGTTGACGAAAATGACGGCATCACCTGTTTTGACCCCGCCTGGTGGGCCGATTACGGTGGGTTGGACGAACTCGTCGTTTTCGCCACGGTCATAGGCGGCCATCAGGCCCTGCAGCGCAGTCTCCGCATGGTGCCCGGCATTCGCTTCGACGATCGCCCGGTAGGCCCGTTCGACCCGATCCCAGCGCTTGTCCCGATCCATCGCGTAGTAGCGGCCGCTGAGGGTTTCGAATGAGGCGCCCGGCAGCCCCTCCACCAACTGCTGCATGCGGCGGATTGAGGTCTCGGCACTGCGTGGGGGGGTGTCGCGCCCGTCGAGGAAAGCGTGGACTGCGATGTCGCCTGCGCCCAGCCCGGCCACCACGCGAACGGTCTCAAAGAAGTGGTCCTCGTGGCTGTGCACGCCGCCAGGTGACAGCAACCCCATGATGTGAACGCGCCCGTGGTTCGCCTGGCAGCTTTCGACCGCGGTCCGGATCGCAGGGTTTTCGGCGAAACTTCCATCGCCGATCGCATTCTCGATGCGGGAGTAATCCTGGAAAACGATCCGCCCGGCGCCGATATTCATATGCCCCACCTCTGAATTGCCCATCTGGCCGCCCGGCAGGCCGACGGCCTCACCCGAAGTCTCGATCAGGCCATGCGGATCGTCGCACCAGAGCTGGTCCCAGCACGGCGTCGCGGCCAGTGCAATGGCATTGTTCTCCCTTTCGGCCCGGTAGCCCCAGCCGTCGAGGATCATCAGCAGCAAAGGTTTGCGAGTTGGTTTTTCGTGCATGAGCATTCCTTTTGGCCGGTGCAATTCTACAGGGATACGGTCTTGCAATTCATCGGTCGTGACTCCAAATGAGACTGGCCGACGACGCGATGGTTCGCAACCGCGATGCCGAGGGCACAATGGCTAAGGTGGGGGTTGTCGGCTGATTTTACATATGGGATCGAACGATGGGCCAGTTTGTTGAATTCGCAATGAATCATCCTTTGCTGGCGGGCGGCTTCGCGGCGCTGCTCGGCGTGCTCGTCTGGACCGAAATCATGCGCAGGGTCCATGGTGTGAAAGAGCTCTCGCCGGCTCAGGCCATCCGCTGGATCAACGATCCGGATGCGGTCGTCGTCGATATTTCATCGGTGGCGGATTTCAACCGCGGCCACATCGTGAACGCACAACATTTCAATGCTTCACGGTTGTCCGATCCCGACGCCGAGCTTCTGAAACTCAAGGATCGCAAGCTGCTGGTGGTGTGCAAGTCGGGCCAGTCAGCCGCCGGGGCCGCCAACAATCTGCGCAAAATGGGTGCGGCGGAGGTCGCAGTTCTCAAAGGCGGCATGGCGCAGTGGCGCAGCGAGCAATTACCCGTAACGACCAAATAGTGAGACAATAACGTTTTTTAACGCCGCCATTCATTGATGGGCGGCCTCAATGACCAGAGTGACTAAAATCATGGCAGAAGAGCAGAACGAGCAACCCACAGCCGTCCCGGAGGCTGGCGCTGCGGCCCATTTCCAGATCCAGAAACTGTATAGCAAGGATGTCTCTTTCGAACTTCCGAATGCGCCGCAGGTGTTCCAGGACGAGGGCCAGGCCGACGTCAAGATGAGTCTGTCCCAGCGCGTCGAAAGCCTGGGCGAGGATCTGCACGAGGTCGTGCTGACGGTGACCGTCACCGCCACCGTGGGTGAGAAAACCGCGTACCTTGCTGAAGTCGCCCAGGCCGGGATTTTTCTTGTCGCGGGGTTCAATGAGCAGGCGAGTCACGCCGTGATGAATACCCTGTGCCCGAGTACATTGTTTCCTTACGCCCGGCAGAAGATTTCCGGTCTGATCGCGGACGGGGGTTTTCCGCCGTTGACGCTGCAGCCGGTCAATTTCGAGCAACTCTACGCGCAGCGAATGCAGCAGATGCTGGATGAGCAGAAGCAGGAGGCAGGTGGGGCTACGGCACCCGAAGAGACCGTGACCGCGGAGTTTCCGGCCCAGGGCTGATCACCATTCCCGTGCACGACGCAGTCCGCAGCGGCCAGGACGGTCCCGTCGCCGAGGTTGCTGTCCTGGGCGCGGGGTCCTGGGGCACGGCTCTGTCGATGCAACTCGCGCGCGCCGGCGCCAGGCCGGTGCTGTGGGACTGGGACGCGGGCCATATGGCCGCCATGCAGGCGGCCCGCCGCAACGAGCAATTCCTGCCCGACCACCCGTTGCCGGCCACTCTGATTCTCGAGCCGGTTCTGGAAGAGGCGGTGCGGCGCGCGGACGAGATCATTATCGTCGTGCCTTCCCACGCCTTCGTCGGCGTTGTCGAGCAAATCGCACCGTGGCTGCCGCCGGACCAGGGCGTTGCCTGGGCCTGCAAAGGCCTGGAGCCCGGCACCGGACAATTCCTGCACGAACCGGCCCGGCGAATCCTGGGTGCACATCGACCGCTGGCGGTCATCACCGGGCCGTCTTTTGCCGTAGAAGTCGCGGCCGACCTGCCCACTGCAGTGACCGTGGCCGGCACCGACCCCGCGTATTGCACGCGCATCGCCGGCCTGCTGCACGGGGGCAACTTCCGGGCCTACACCAGCGACGACATCATCGGCGCCGAACTCGGTGGTTCCCTGAAGAACGTGCTCGCCATCGCCACCGGCATCTGTGATGGCATGCAGTTGGGGGACAACGCCCGCGCCGCCCTGGTCACGCGGGGTCTGGCCGAGATGATGCGTCTGGGCCGCGCCCTGGGAGCCCGCGAGCAGACGCTGACCGGCCTGACCGGCATGGGGGACCTTGTTCTGACCTGCACCGGCAATCTGTCGCGCAACCGGCGGCTCGGCCTCGCGCTGGGCTCCGGCAAGACCGTTGACGAGGCGGTGGCCGGGATCGGGCAGGTCGTCGAGGGCGTCAAGACGGCGGCCGAAGTAAGGCGCCTGGCCCAGCGGCACGCAATCGAGATGCCAATATCCGAGCAGGTGTTCGGCATCATCCACCGCGGCTGGGACCCTTACCGCTGCCTACGGGAACTGCTGGCACGCGAGCAAAAGCACGAGACCCACTGATGTCCCCGAGCGGGCGGCGCGCGCCGCCACCCGGAGCGGCGCGGGGTTCGGCGTCATGCCCGTTGCGCCGGACCGCCCTCGTCGAGCGATTCGCTCAGTCCAGTCCCCGGTAACCCAGTTGCCGCTGCGCCTCGTACACTGCGACAGCTACGGCGTTGGAGAGGTTCAGGCTGCGGCTGCCGGCCACCATCGGCAGCCGTAGTGTGCGATCGCTTCCGATCTGCCCCAGCAGGCGATCGGGCAGCCCGCGGGTCTCCGGCCCGAACAGGAGGGTATCGCCCTCCTGGAAACGGGCCTCGGCGTAACAGCGACGACCGCGCGTCGAAAACGCCCACGGACGGGCCCCCTCGTTTTGTTCTAGATAGGATTTCCAGTCCCGGTAGAACATGACCGAAGCGAGGTCACGGTAGTCGAGCCCCGCGCGCTTGAGACGGGCATCGTCCAGAGCGAAACCGAGCGGACCGACCAGGTGCAATCGACTGCCGCTGTTCGCGCACAGCCGGATGACATTTCCGGTATTGGGAGGGATCTCGGGTTGGTAGAGCACGACGTTCAGCACGCGTTTGACCCTCCGCGCATGGTTTTTGCGACAAACCGAATCTCAGGCCTGATGCGGGTTTCCGCGCGTTGGCGCCGCGGCGAAATTCGGTACCCCCTGGGAACTCGCCTCCCAAGTTACTAAAAAGAATGGGAAATATCATCAGAACTCGCGCCCGGGCATGGCATTTGGGTCCATTTGACAGGGCCTGAGCAAGGGCGTATCTTTTCCCCGCTGACACAACATCTTGTGTCCACACAAAAATGAGCGCACAATAGATTGTGCCGCATAAGCAAACAAAACCAAATAATTACACAGGTAATCTAATGAGTAGCGTGCAGGTTGAGCCCATCAGCACTGATTCCAAAGCAATTACGTTCCAGGACGCTTCCCTGGACATATGGGACAAGAAGTACCGCCTGAAATCCAAAACCGGGGAAATCATCGACCACACCATCGACGACACCTACAAACGCGTCGCGCGCGCGGTCGCCGAGGTCGAAGAGAGCGAGGCCCAGAAGGAGCAATGGTACCGGTCCTTCCTGTGGGCCTTGCGGCGTGGCGCGATACCCGCGGGCCGCATCACGTCCAATGCCGGTGCCAAGGAGCATAAACCGGCCACATCGACCATCAACTGCACGGTCTCCGGAACCATCAGCGACTCCATGAACGGTATCCTCGAAAAAGTTCATGAAGCCGGCCTGACCCTGAAGGCGGGCTGCGGCATCGGTTACGAATTTTCGACCCTGCGCCCGAAGGGTGCCTACGTGTCGGGAGCGGGCGCCTACACTTCGGGGCCGCTCAGCTTCATGGACATCTACGACAAGATGTGTTTCACGGTGTCCTCCGCCGGCGGGCGGCGGGGTGCTCAGATGGCCACGTTCGACGTCGGTCATCCCGACGTGATGGACTTCATTCGCGCCAAGCGGGAAGACGGCCGCTTGCGCCAGTTCAACTGCTCCCTACTGATCACCGACGAGTTCATGCAGGCGGTGGAGAACAATGACAAGTGGCCCCTGGCGTTCCCGATTAACGCCTACGAAGCCGAAGGCCTCGATCTGGACGACCCGGAGCAGGTGATCTGGCGCGAGTGGCCGGAAACCGGCGGCTACATCAGCCGGGAAGACGGCCTGGTCGCATGCCGCGTGTACAAGACGGTGCCCGCGCGGCGCATGTGGGACATGATCATGTCCTCGACCTACGACTTCGCCGAGCCCGGGTTCATCATGATCGACCGCATCAACGAGATGAACAACAACTGGTTCTGCGAGAACATCCGCGCGACCAACCCCTGCGGGGAACAGCCCCTGCCGCCGTATGGCGCCTGCCTGCTGGGATCCGTCAACCTGACCCGGTTCGTCGAAGACCCGTTCACCGAGGAGGCCCGCTTCAACTGGGACGAATACCGGGAGGTGGTTCGCGTGTTCACGCGCATGCTCGATAACGTGGTGGAGATCAACGGCCTGCCACTGGCACAGCAGCGGGACGAGATCGCGCGCAAGCGTCGGCACGGCATGGGCTTCCTCGGGCTCGGCTCGACGCTGACCATGCTGCGTATGAAGTACGGCGATCCGGAGTCACTGGAGTTCACCGAGAGAGTCGCGCGGGAGATGGCCGTCGCCGGCTGGCGTGAGGGACTCGAGCTGGCGCGGGAAAAGGGCCCAGCGCCGATCATGGAGGAGGAGTTTGTCGTGACCGGGGACATGCTCCGCAGGCGGCCCGAGATGCAGAGCGACGGCTATGCGGTCGGTGACCGAATAAAGGGCCGGACATTGCTGGCCCGCTACAGCCGCTACATGCAGCAGCTGAACGAGGTCGATCCCGAACTCACCGCGGCCCTGGCCGAGGAAGGATGCCGCTTCACGCATCACACGTCGATCGCACCGACCGGAACGATCTCGCTGTCGCTGGCGAACAACGCGTCCAACGGCATTGAACCCAGTTTTGCGCATCACTACAGCCGAAACGTGATTCGCGAGGGCCGGAAATCAAAAGAAAAGGTCGAGGTCTACAGCTACGAATTGCTGGCCTATCGCAGTCTGGTCAACCAGAATGCCATGCCTTACGCGCAGGAGGAAAGTGCCCGGTTGCCGGATTATTTCATTACGGCCGAGGACATCACGCCCACGGAACACGTGGACATTCAGGCCGCGGCACAGAAGTGGATCGATTCGTCCATTTCCAAGACCGCGAATGTGCCGACGGATTTCCCCTACGACCGCTTCAAGGACATTTATACCTACGCGTACCACAACGGGCTCAAGGGCTGCACGACGTTTCGGTTCAACCCCGAAGCTTTCCAGGGCGTTCTGGTCAAGGACAAGGATCTGGCCAGCACGACCTATCGCTTTGTCCTGGACGATGGCGAGGAAGTTGAGGTCGCCGGCAACGAGGAAATCGAATATGACGGCGAGATCCACACGGCGGCCAATCTGTTCGACGCGTTGAAGGAAGGGTATTACGGTAAGTTCTGAATCGCCGGAGGGCGGGATTCGAAGCCGCTGCGGCGGAACGAGGAGCCGGAGAGGACTGGCTCCGGTAATGAACGGAAATGAGGGCGGTCTGGCCGCCTTCGGGACAAGGAAGTACGTGTACAGAAGGGTACACGGAAGTCAACAACAATAACTACCAGGGATAAAGTGACGGCGAGGGATGTACTGGGAACCGTCAGGTCCAGGAAGGTGTATCGTACAGGGACGTACACCTCTTTTCGGTCCGATTTTGGACCAGAAGCGCGCCGCCTGGTTGCGGCGGAAGCGAACGGGTAGGGTGCCAACCGAACAATTTGAAGCGTCGCAGGGTTGAGCAGGCACTGCGCTGCGGCGAATATACTGCAGAGGGGTCGGAACATGTCGATCAAAATCCAGAAGAAAATCGTCGGCTACGAAGTCGTCAAGCCCGAAGAGGAAGCGGCCGCCAAAGAAGCGGCGCAGACCGAGGTCGAGGAACGGCAGAAGGCGAAGATCATCCGCATGACGGAACGCGTGGCCCGGCCGGAGGGCATGGAGTCATTGGAGGGTTCAACCTACAAGATTAAGACCCCGCTCGATGACCACGCCATGTACGTAACAATCAACGACATCGTGCTGAATGCGGGCACCGAGCACGAGCAGCGACGTCCGTTCGAGATTTTCATCAACTCGAAGAATATGGACCACTTCCAGTGGATCGTGGCGCTGACACGGCTCATGTCGGCCGTGTTCCGAAAGGGCGGCGACGTCACTTTCCTGGCCGAGGAACTGCAGGCGGTATTCGACCCGCGCGGGGGTTATTTCAAGCCCGGCGGCAAATTCATGCCCTCGATCATCGCCGAGATAGGCGCGGTCATCGAGCATCATCTGCAGAAGATCGGGCTGATGGAGAAGGAGGAGCTGTCGGAGCAGCAACAACTGATTCTCGACCAGAAACGCGCTCAGGCTGAGACCTCGGCTCAAAAAAAAACAGCTGATGTAAACCCGGATGCGTCCTATCCGGCATCCGCCACCCTTTGCAACAAGTGCCATACCAAAGCCGTGGTGATCATGGACAATTGCGCCACCTGTCTGTCCTGCGGTTACTCCAAGTGCGGCTGACGTCGAGGCGGATTTGCTCCATCTGCTCTGGATCATACCGCTCGTACTGCTGATCATTTTCTTTTCGTCGCCCCGATTCCGTGGCGATATCGCAGAGACCCGCGTTCGCCGCTTGCTCCAGACCGGGCTTGAACGCAGCCGCTACACCGTCTTCCATGGTCTGATCATACCGAGCGGTGGGGGCACCCGGCGCATCCCGCACCTCGTGGTGTCCAGGATGGGCGTCTTTGTTATCGACAGCTGCTATACGCCGGGCGGGGTCTCCGGCACGGATGTGCAGGCACGTTGGAAGCGTCGCGGAATCTGGGGAACCCGATTGTTCGACAACCCGGTTCACCGCAACGCGCTGCAACTCGACGCGGTGCAACGGATCCTCGACTATCCGCGGCCGGTCTTTCATCCCATCGTGGTTCTGGTAGGGCACAGAGGTTTCCGGAAGCGGCCGCCGGTAAACGTGATGGGACCGGAATCCCTGCTCTTGTTCATGCGCAAGAAGACCCATCACCTGCTGACGTCCGAGCAGGCCGACCGTGCGGTTCATCGGTTACAGGAAAAGGAGGTCCGGCCCCGAGGGGGCTTGCTGCTGCGGCCGGTCAGCCTGCTTCGGCTGCTGCTGCTGGTTGCGTTGCTGGCGGGGCTGTATTTCGCGTTCGGGGATGAATTGGCCGAACAAGTCGATGAGTATCGGCTGCGCTCCGAGCAGCGGGCCCGTCCCGAGCTCTACCATCCGGACGGCAGTCCCAAGACCGAGCGGGAGGTCTGGGAAGATTCGCTGATCTGCGCATACTCAGCGGACACCGGCCGCTGCAGCTGTTACGATCGAGACGGTTCCAGGGTCGACATGGAACCGGCTGTTTGCCGGTCCCTGGCGGAACGGGGTTCGGTGTTGAAGCAATGATCATTGCCGGCTGCGGGTCGAGTCGTGCCGGATCGTGACTGAACAGGCCACAACGGGTCAGAGGATGCACTCGGCAAAAGAACTCCTGCTGAAGAAGCGCGACGGGATGGCGCTGTCCGACGACGAGATTGCCGCGTTCGTGGACGGGGTGTGCGATCTGTCGGTGACGGACGCCCAGATTGCCGCCTTTGCGATGGCGACCTGGTTCCGTGGCATGAGCAGCAGCGAGCAGAGGGCACTCACCCTCGCGATGCGCGACAGCGGTCAGGTACTGGACTGGCCGGAGCTGGGCGGTCCGGTGCTCGACAAGCATTCCACCGGAGGGGTCGGCGACATGGTCAGCCTGATCCTCGCGCCGGTGATGGCGGCCTGTGGGGCCTTCGTGCCGATGATTTCGGGTCGCGGTCTGGGTCACACGGGCGGCACGCTGGACAAGCTGGCCAGCATCCCGGGCCTCGAAACGGCCCTGGGTATTGAGACATTCCAGCGCGTT
The DNA here is from genome assembly GCA_041571375.1 of Lysobacterales bacterium. Lineage (GTDB taxonomy): Bacteria > Pseudomonadota > Gammaproteobacteria > Xanthomonadales > SZUA-36 > CALKKN01. Next base: position 8,585 of record JBFFUJ010000013.1, read on the forward strand.
GTCTGCAGGGAGGGGCTGGCTATCGTCGGGCAGACCGCGGAGCTGGTACCCGCTGACCGCCGTCTGTATGCCGTCCGCGACGTGACTGCAACGGTGAGTTCGGTGCCGCTGATCGTTTCATCGATACTGTCCAAGAAGCTGGCAGAGGGGCTGGATGGTCTGGTGCTGGACATCAAGTTCGGATCCGGGGCGGTACTGACCGACCCCAATGAAGCGCATCGTCTCGCACGAGAAATCTGTCGCATATCCAAGTCCGCCGGGGTGCCTGCCCGGGCCCTGGTGACGGATATGGATGAGCCCCTGGCCTGGTCGGCCGGTAATGCACTCGAAATACGGGAGACCATTCGCTTCCTGAGCGGCGAGGCCCGGAATCCGCGCCTGGCTGAAGTGGCCGTGGAACTGTGCATCGAAATGCTGCAGCTCGGGGGCCTGGCGCAATCGCCGCAGGACGCTCGGTCCCGGGTCGACGACGCTCTGGATTCCGGGCGGGCCGCAGAGCGGTTCGCTGCCATGGTCTGCGCTCAGGGAGGCCCGGCCGGATTGGTGGACGATCCGGAAGCTCACCTGCCGGTTGCGCGGGTGATACGGCCGGTGCCTTCCAGGGAGGAAGGTTATATCCAGCATATCGACACGCGGGCGGCGGGCATGACGGTGGTGCGGCTGGGCGGCGGCCGCGAGCGCGCCGAGGATTCCGTGGATCCTGCCGTCGGCCTGTCGCGGTTGGCCGGAACCGGCCAGCGCGTCGGACCGGATCGGCCGCTGGCTGTGGTCCACGCCGCCGACGAAGCAACATTCGAGCAGGCGGCGGCCATGTTGCAGGCGGCGTTTTCCATCGGCCCTGAGCCGCCCGCGAGCCGCCCCGTCATCCGTGGCAAGGTAGTCCTGGAGGAGAGCGATGAGCCAACCCGATGAGCTGTTCGGCGCACTCAAGGCGCAGGCGGCGCGTGCCGCCCGCCATTCGCATTCCCCCTACAGCGGCTTCGCGGTCGGTGCGGCGGTGAGCACCGATGCGGGACGGATCTACGCCGGCTGCAATGTGGAGAATGCTTCCTTCGGACTCACCCAGTGTGCCGAGCGGGTCGCCCTGGCGACGGCAGTCGCCGACGGTGCGGCGCCGGGATCGCTGTCCTTGCTGGTGATCTATACGCCCGGCCTGACGGCCCATCCGCCGTGCGGTGCCTGCCGCCAGGTCATCAACGAATTGATGGCGCCGGGCAGCCGGGTGGTTTCCTGTTGCGACGGTGCCGACACCAGGGAATGGCGGATGGAGGAATGTCTGCCCGATCCGTTCACACCGGAAGCCTTGCGCGCCCCGCCGCAAACCGAATGATCCACGGTTGCCGCGACGGCCTGCGCCGAACCGCGCTTTTCAAAAGAGGCCGGGCAGCAGCACGCGCCGTTCCGGCGGGTAGTCGGGGAATTGCCGCAGGTACCAGCGATGGTTGGATACAGCGCGCGGGACCAGGTTGCACGCCGTAAACAGGGCGAAGGCCAATCCGGCCAGGGACCAGGTCATGATCGCCCAGCCCGCCCACTGAACGATTTCGCCGAGGTAATGCGGCGAGCTGACCCAGCGGAACAACCCGCCTTGAGGTATGCGGTAGCCGGTCTCTCCGGGGCGGCGAAGCTTCCGGATGGTCCGGTCTGCCTGGAAGTGAGTCAGGAATCCGGCCGCAAACACCAGCAACCCAAGCGAAAAATGCAGCGTCCAGAGCGAGGTGCCGATTTCGCCATTTGCGATCAGCGCGGAGCCGTTGTTGTACCCGTTGAGCAGGTTGAACCCGATCGCGAAAACGGCCAGCAGAGCCGGGAAAGTCCTGTCCGAGGCGTGCATCAGAGCGGGGAACACAAGGGCGCGGTAACCGTAGTGGAACAGCCAGAGTAAGGCGGGAACCAGGGCGGCGGCCGTACCGTGCGCCCCGCTGGTCAGGACCATCCATGGAACGACCAGCAACGCCGGCAGCTCCATGATGAACCAGGCCAGCCTTCCCGGCAGGGTCGGGCCCCATCCGGACTGATGGTGGCGGCCGTACGGCGCGGTGACCCTGAACAATGTAATCAGCACCAGCGGGCACAGCAGAAACTGGATCAGCAGCGGCATGCTCATACGCGCATCTTGCCAGAAAATGGGTAACATGCCGTTTTCGAAACTCGAACCGTGACCGGGATAATCGATATGAGCAAGTTCTTCAGAAAACTTCACCGTTGGCTGGGATTGGCGATGGCCGTGCAGATCATCGCCTGGATGGCCAGTGGTCTGTGGTTCAGCCTGTTTCCGATCGAGGAGATCCGGGGCGAGCACCTGACGGTCCCGACCGAGCCGCTCGATCTGCAGCACCTTGGCGGACTGGCAGCGCCCGACGCAGTGCAGGCGGCCCTTGACTCGCATTTCCCGGGACCGTGGACCTTGTCCGACCTGACCCTCATGCGGCAGGCCGGCCAACTGCAGTGGCGCGCGGCCGGGGAGCAGGAAGGCCGACCCTTCCAACGCCTGGTGCCGGCGGCCGGTGGCCCGGTTGCGCCGGCGCTGTCGGCGGCCGAGGCCGAAGCCCGGGCGCGCTCTTTGCTGCGTTTCCCGGCGGAGCCGGCTGCGGTCGAATGGATCGAGCAACTTGATGCCGACCATGAAGTGCGGGGTCGCCATGTTCCGCTGTGGAGGGTTCGCTTCGATGTGCCGGAGTCGCTGAACCTCTACCTCGACCCCTGGACCGGTGAACTGGTCGCCCGCCGCACCGATCGCTGGCGCATCTTCGATTTCTTCTGGATGCTGCACATCATGGACTTCGATTCGCGCGACAATTTCAACCACTCGCTGCTGCAGGTGGCGGCCGGGCTGGGCCTGGTCATCAGCGTGAGCGGCGTGGTGCTGTGGGCACTGACCAGCACTTTGATCCGGCGCCGCCGGCGGCAAGCCCGAGGCCGGATTGGCTGATGCGGGCAGGGTGTCAGACCACCCTCAGCACCTTGGCGCCGCGGATGTGGCCTCGTTTGAGTTCCTGCAGCGCTTGGTTGGCCTCCTCGAGAGCGTAGGCCGTGACATGGGGTCTCAGGGGGATTTCGTCGGCCAGGCGCAGGCACTCCGCTACATCGCGCCGGGTCACGTTGGCCACCGTGCTGAGTGATTTCTCAAGCCACAAGTGCCGGCCGTAGTCGAGGTCCGCAAGCGCCGCGTGATCGCCGGGTTCCTTGCGAATGGCATTGATGACCAGGCGGCCGCCGGGTGCCAGCACCGCCATGGCGGCCACTACGGGCAACCAGGCGGGCGTGGTGTCTATGATGGCATCCAGTGCGACCGGCGGTCGATCGGTGGTGTTCCCGGACCAGTGAGCGCCGAGCTGCATGGCAAACTCTCGTTCGGTTTCGCTGCGGGCAAAGACGTGGATGGCCGTGTCCGGATACAGGTGACGCGCCATCTGCAGCACCAGATGGCCCGACGCACCGAAGCCGGTCAGTCCCAGCGACTGGCCGTTTACCAGGCGGCAAAGACTCAGCGCGCGGTGACCGACCGCCCCGGCACAGAGCAATGGCGTGGCTTCGAGATCGTCGATCGAATCGGGCAGGGGGTGGGCAAAGGCCTCGGGAACGACCATGTACTCGGCATATCCGCCGGGGGCGTCCCGCCCACTCGCGCGGAATTCCGGGCACAGGTTCTCCCGGCCCTCCAGGCACCAGGAGCAGGCGCCGCAGGCCGAATGAATCCAGGCAATGCCGACGCGCCTTCCCAGCAGTCCCGCGCTGCAGCCTGGCCCTTCGCTGACGACGGTGCCGACGACCTGGTGTCCCGGGGTCATCGGTAACCGGGCGGGCGGCGTTCGCCCCTCGATTTCGTCTATCTCAGTGTGGCATACCCCGCAGGCGTGGACGCGGACCAAAAGCTCGTTGGCGGCAGCCCGGGGTGTCGCAATCCTGTCGGCCTGCAACGGCCGCGGCATGTCATCGAGGGGGCCGACCCGGTGAATCCGCATGGCGCGCATCGCATCCGGGATTTCCTTGATCGAATGGTTCTTCGGGCAGACCATCAGGTCAATATAGTTCTGGGGTAACCGTCCGCTTTTGACCGGTGTCATCGATTTTGCCTGCTCCTGGGATAGAATGGTATTGGACGGTTCGCATCGTCGAGCCCTCGAAACGCAAGCGAAGCGGAGAATCTCATGCCCGGGTACCGAAAGATTGCGGTTGCGATTGATCTGAGCAGCGAGTCCGCGGCCATCATGAAGCGCGCGAAAGACGTGTCGGCTCCGGACAGCGAAATCCACCTGATCTACGTGCAGGAACCCATGGACTCAGTTTACATGGGGGTCGTGCCATATGGTCCCGTATTCGTCGGGATGGACGAGGTCGAGGAAAACCTCAGGGCCGAATTGCAGCAGAAGCTGGACGATATCGGTGAGGCCCACGGCATTCCGGGGAGCGGGAGGCATTTTCTCAACGGGACACCGGCGCGCGAGATACGGCGGTTTGCCGAGGAAAATGACATGGACCTGATCGTGCTGGGGACACACGGGCAGAAAGGAGTGCAATTGCTGCTGGGTGCAACGGCCAACTCCGTCCTGCACGGATCAAGTTGTGACGTGCTGGCTGTCCGCGTCTACGAAGCACAGTAGTTGCACTTCGTCTGGCTCAGCATTTTCTTTGCGGTCCTGGCCTGGTCGGCCTGGCAGCCGCATGACTATCCCACCTGGTGGCTGGAAGTCTTCCCGGCCCTGATCGCGTTGGTCCTGCTGGTCGCGACCCGCCGGCGCTTTCCACTGACGCCACTGGCCTACTGGCTGATCCTCGGGCATGCACTGATCCTGATGGTCGGCGGGCATTACACTTACGCGGAGGTGCCTGCCGGCGATTGGGTGCGGGAGCTGATGGGCGGAACGCGCAACAACTACGACAAGCTGGGTCACCTGGCGCAGGGATTCGTGCCGGCGATCGTGATCCGCGAAATACTGGTTCGCAACCGGGTCGTCGCCCGTCACGGCTGGATCGGGTTCATCGTGGTCTGTGTGTGTCTGGCGATCAGCGCCTTCTACGAGCTGCTCGAGTGGTGGGTCGCTCTGATCAGCGCCCAGGCAGCGGAGTCTTTTCTCGGCACTCAGGGTTACGAGTGGGATACCCAGTCCGACATGTTCCTGGCCCTGGTCGGCGCGACTTTCGCCGTCATTTTCCTGAGCCGGATGCACGACCGGCAGATGCAGCGCCTTGCCGGCTGAATCGGTCCTGCCACGACAATTACGCTACCTGCCCGGGTTTCTGCCACCCGCGGATGCCAGCGCGGCCCTGGACCGGCTATGGCGGGAGCTCGAGTGGGAGCAACGGGAGATCACGCTGTTCGGTCGTCGGATGCTGCAGCCGCGCCTGATTGCCTGGTACGGCGATCGCGGTGCGCGATACCGCTACAGCGGGCTCACTCTGAGCCCCCGGGCGTGGCACCCGCTGTTGCAGGCGCTGAAGGCGCGCGTCGAGGACTGTGTGGGGTCGCCGTTCAACTCTGTCCTGGCCAATGCCTACCGTGACGGGCAGGACAGCATGGGCTGGCACAGTGACGATGAGAAGGAGCTCGGCGCGGATCCCGTCATTGCGTCACTGAGTCTGGGTGCGCCGCGTCGTTTCCTGATACGCGCAAAAAACCGACCCACCTCGCGCGGCAGCGGCTCTTCGGCGCTGCTGCTGGAGCATGGCAGTCTGCTGGTGATGGAGGCGGGTTGTCAGCAACGCTACCAGCACTCGCTGCCGCGGACGCGCCGCGCCGTGGGTTTGCGCATCAACCTGACCTTTCGGATGGTCCGCGTTCAGGTACCGGATTGAAGCACGCCGGGGCCTTGCACAGAGCTCCGACCATCGCGGCCTGCGAAGCGGATAATGCTGGCCTGGATGCCTTCGACATCGAGGCCGGCCTGATGAAGGCATTCCTCGCGCGTGCCGTGCTGGATGAAGCAGTCCGCCAGGCCGAGGTGCAGCAGCGGGACTCGAAGTCCCTGTGATGCCAGGTACTCGCTGACGCCGCTACCGGCTCCGCCTGCAATGGCGTTTTCCTCCACGGTCACCAGCACCTCGTGCCCCGCGGCCGCATTGGCGATGGCCGCACCGTCCAGCGGCTTGACGAAGCGCATGTCGATCAGCGTGGCATCCAGCTGCTGAGCCACTTTCCGGCAGGGCTCGACCATGCTGCCGAAGGCGAGGATCGCCACGTCCTTGCCGTGCCTTAACGCGCGCGACTTGCCGATGGGCAATTCCCGCATCTCCTGCTTGGGCACGACTCCGGGCCCGCGATCGCGCGGATAGCGCACCGCGGCCGGGCCGGAATGCCGGAAGCCGGTGTAGAGCATCTGGCGACACTCGTCCTCGTCCGACGGTGCCATGATCAACATGTTCGGGACACAGCGCATGTAGCTCAGGTCGAAACTGCCGGCATGCGTCGGACCGTCAGGACCGACCAGTCCGGCCCGGTCGACGGCGAACAGAACCGGGAGGTTCTGCAGGGCCACGTCGTGTATCAACTGATCGTAGGCGCGCTGCAGAAAAGTACTGTAGATCGCCACGACCGGATGCACGTCTTCGCAGGCCATGCCGGCGGCCAGCGTGACGCTGTGCTGCTCCGCGATGCCGACGTCGAAGAACCGCTCCGGAAAACGCTCGTGGAATTCGACCATGCCCGATCCTTCGCGCATCGCGGGCGTGATCGCGAGGAGGCGATCGTCCTGTTCCGCCATGTCGCACAGCCACTGCCCGAAGATCTCCGTGTACGTGGGTTTTGGGCGGGCGACCGGCGCGCTGGGCTGCACGCCTTTGTCCGGATCGAACGGGCCGACGGCATGGTACTTGATGGGGTCCTTTTCGGCCGGCTCGTAGCCTTTGCCTTTCTCGGTGATGATGTGCAGCAGGTTCGGGCCTGCCACGTCGCGCGCCGTCCGGATTGTCCGGATGAGCGTCGGCAGGTCGTGGCCGTCGATCGGGCCGAGATAATTGAAGCCGAGTTCCTCGAACAGGGTACTGGGCATGACCATACCCTTGATGTGTTCTTCCCAGCGGCTCATGAACCGCCAGGTACGTGAGTCTTTTTGCATCAGGCTCTTGCCGCGCTCACGGATCCCGGTAACGGTCGGTCCGCTCATCAGTCGGCCGAGCATCTTGGTAATCGCGCCCACGTTCGGGGAGATCGACATCTGGTTCTCGTTCAGTATCACCAGCAGATCGGTGTCCAGATCGCCACCGTGGTTCAGCGCCTCGTAGGCCATCCCGGCGGTCATGGCGCCATCGCCGATCACCGCGACGCATCTGCGGTCCTCCTGGCGGGCGACCGACGCAATGGCCATGCCCAGCGCCGCGCTGATCGAGGTCGATGAGTGGCCGGTGCCGAAGGTGTCGTATTCACTTTCCTCACGTTTCGGGAACGGCGCCAGACCCTGCTGCTGCTTGATGGTGGTGATACTGCCGGCGCGTTCGCACAGAATCTTGTGGGGGTAGGCCTGGTGGCCGACGTCCCAGACCAGGCGATCGTGCGGCGTGTCGTAGAGGTAGTGCAGGGCGACAGTGAGTTCGACGCAGCCGAGACCGGCGCCGAAATGACCGCCGCTGGTCGCCACGGAGGCGATCAGGTAGCGGCGCAGGTCATCGGCCAACTGGGGCAGCTGTTCCTCGTCGAGCTGACGCAGGTCCGCGGGCGAGCGGATCGCGCTCAGCGCTGGGTAAAGCTCCGTATTCATTTATACCATTCTAGCTGTGGGAAGCGCCATGCGCTATCGATCGCGGTCGATCACGTAGTGAGCCAGCCAGGCCAGCGTCGAGGTGTCTCCGGGGCCATCTTGGAGAAATCTTATGGCTTCGTCACGCAGTTCCCGTGCACGGCTGCGGGAATTTTCGAGACCCAGGATGGACACGAATGTCGGCTTGCCGAGCGCCGCATCTGCCAGGGTGCTTTTGCCGGTCACCTCGCTGTCCCCCGTGACGTCCAGGATGTCATCGTGGATCTGGAAGGCCAGGCCCACGCACTCGCCGTAGCGAGCCAGCCGGCTGAGCGTACTCTGTCCGGCGCCAGCGAGCAGGCACGGCGCGGTCACGCAGGCGCGGATCAGCGCGCCGGTCTTCAGACGGTGCATTCGGGTCAGTGCGGCCTCGTCGATTTCCCGGCCGACCGCGAGAAGGTCCAGGACCTGGCCGCCGGCCATGCCGGTCGAACCGCAGGCCTGGGCGATCTCGTGCAGGGCACGCAGACCCGGTTCGGTGGCGGGTATTCCGGCAGCGAGTATCTCGAAAGCGAGCGCCTGCAGGGCGTCACCGGCCAGAATCGCTGTGGCCTCATCGAACGCGCGGTGGCAGGTGGGCCGGCCCCGTCGCAGATCGTCGTCGTCCATCGCCGGCAAATCGTCATGAATGAGCGAGTAGGCGTGGATGCATTCAACAGCGGCAGCAATCGGGTTCAGCGCTGTGTGATCCAGGTTGAGTGCCTTGCCGGCCGCGTAAACCAGGACCGGCCGAAAGCGTTTTCCGCCGGCCAGGGCAGAGTACCGCATGGCCCGGTGCAGCGAGGAGGGCGGTTCGCCCTCCGACGGCAGGTAGTGGTCCAGGGTGCTTTCGAATCGCTCGCGCCAGCGTTCGATCTCCGAGGCGTGCTCAGTCACCTTGCTCAAAGCCTGTTGCCGACGCCTCGTCTTCGGGGTCCACCAGCTGTTCGACGATCTGTTGCGCCTCCTCGAGTACGCTTTGGCAATGGCGGGTGAGCTCCACGCCCCGCTTGAACTGCTGCAGCGACTGGTCCAGATTGAGGTCCCCGGATTCCAATTGCTCGACCAGGGTTTCCAACTCTTCGAGGGCCTTTTCGAAGTTCGGGAGTTCTTTTGACTTGTCGTTCATGGGCATGTTTCCCAGTGGGACGAAGGAAGCTACCGCAGCAGCAGGCAGCGGTCAACCACTCATCGCTGGCAATCCGCGCGAAGGCGCTCGAGCATCGGGTCGGTCGGTTCCCAACGGTATTCCAGCCCGTTTTCCGACAGCCATTCCTGGAGGCGATGACCCAGCACCCAGTCACCGAGGGCCACCGGTTCGCCGTCCCATTCCAGAACCGGGATGCCTGCCCGCAGCCACGGGGGAATCGAGGCGGCCTGGTAGAAATGCTTCAGCTTCTGACTGGAGCCATGGGCCCGCGGCCTGATGCGGTCGCCAGGCCGTCGCGCGCGGACCACCCAACCCGGCGGAGGGTCGATCCGCTCACCGCGCAGGATGAGCAGGCCCGAGTCGGCCCCGAGATCGAGCTGCATGCCGGAGCGCCAGGGTTGCTCCTTGCAGGCCAGGAAGGGCTTTGCCGGATGCAGCCACAGGTCGAGCTGGTAATGCTTGATCATCCAGCCCTCCCACTGCACCTCCGCGGTGCTCTCGGAGCGGGCTTCGGCGAGCTGCTTGAGGAACTCGCGCAGACGCTGCTCCGGCAGTACCGGCACTTCGTGGCGGCGCAGCCACTGACGGAGGATCAGCGTCTGCATTTCCGTATCGAGCTCAAGCAATTTGTGCAGCGGCATCTTGAAACGGTCGCGGATCAGGTCGCCCGATTGGCTCTCGATGAACATCGCCATCGCGCTGGCGGTGATGCGCGCGTTGCGGGCCGTGCGCGAGAGGCGGCGGATCAGCCCGGGCCAGCGGCGCTCCAGGACGGGGAACAATTCCTGGCGCAGGTAATTCCGATCGAAAGCCGTGTCCGCGTTGGACGGGTCGGTGAGCCACTCAATGTCGCGCTCCTGCAGGAAAGCCACCAGATCGCTGCGGTGCAGTTCCAGCAGCGGACGGGCCACCCAGCCATGTTCCAGCGTCCGCAGTACGGGTATTCCGGCAAGGCCCTCGACGCCGCTGCCGCGCATCAGGTTGAGGAACAGGGTTTCGGCCAGGTCCTCGGCGTGATGGGCCGTAAGATACATTTCCTGGCGGCCCAGCAGGGCGGCCACTGCCCGATAACGGCTGTTACGGGAAGCCTCCTCGGTACTGAATCGGCCCGAGCCGTCTATTTCCAGTTTCTCGGACACGAAGGGAATCTGCCGTTCCGCGCAAAACGAATGGCAGTGCTCCTGCCAGGCATCCGCCTCGGCCTGCAGGCCATGATGGAAGTGAACCGCATGGAGCGGTGCCGCCAATTGATCGCGCGATTCATGCATGGCCTGCAGGAGAGCCGTTGAATCAGCGCCGCCGCTGAAGCCGACCCAGTACTTGCGGGGTTTCGGCAGTCGCTCCAGACTCGCGAGCAGTCGATCGCTGCTGAAAAAGTTGCGCGCCGCGCTCATTCAGTGGCCGCCGGGTCAGTCCTGGAATTCACCATAGGACAAAAGGCGCTGGTAGCGCTGTTCCAGCAATTGTTCGGTGGTCAGGGCCGACAGTTCATCGAGCTGCCGCGCGATGCAGTCGCCGATCCTCCGTGCCACTTCTTCGGGTTCCTTGTGCGCGCCGCCCAGCGGTTCGGGGATGATTTCATCGATCAGGCCCAGGCTCCTCAGGCTTTCCGAGGTGATACCGAGTGACATGGCGGCATCTTCGGCCTTGGCTGCGTCCTTCCACAGGATGGATGCGCAGCCTTCCGGTGAGATCACCGAGTAGGTGCTGTATTCCAGCATGTTGACCCGATCGCCGACGCCGATCGCCAGGGCTCCCCCCGAACCGCCCTCGCCGATAATCGTGCAGACGATTGGCACCGGCAGCTGCGCCATGACCTGCAGGTTGCGCGCAATGGCTTCCGACTGCCCCCGCTCCTCAGCGCCGACCCCCGGGTAGGCTCCGGGGGTGTCGATGAAAGAGATGAATGGCAGGGCGAATCGCTGCGCCAGGTTCATCAATCGCAGGGCCTTGCGGTATCCCTCTGGGCGGGGCATGCCGAAATTGCGAAATATCTTCGCCTTCGTGTCCCGGCCTTTCTGCTGTCCGACAAACACCAGCGAGCGGCCGCGGAAGCGCGCCAGCCCACCGACGATCGCATGGTCGTCCGCGAAAGCCCGGTCTCCATGCAGCTCATGGAATTCATCGAAGATTTTTTCCACATAATCCAGCGTGTAGGGACGCTGCGGGTGACGGCTGAGTTGTGAGATCTGCCAGGGCGTGAGATTCTTGAAGATGCTTTTGATTTCCTGGCGCATCTTGGCCTGCAGGCGCTGTATTTCTTCATCCAGATTGATTGCATTGTCGGTGCCAACGTTCCGGAGTTCGTCGATTTTTGCCTGCAGCTCGGCGACCGGCTGCTCGAAGTCGAGATAGTTGGGATTCATTATTTCACTCGCTCGGCCCAGGTCGCATTATAGCGTGAAGCGTTCGCGCTGGCCGGTTTGGGCACAACCAGCCGGGGCGGGAAGGGCGCAGCGGTTCTCCTGCAGCCGCGGCAATTGCCAGTTTTCCAGTGCCCACTCCCACAGCCGCTCCAGGCCCAGATCCGTGGGACAGCGTTGTCCCAGGAACTGCAGCGCGTCTGCGAGCGCACGCGCCGGCGGTTTAGAGGCGACGGGATCGGAGTTGCGGCGCTTGCTCAGCTTCCTGCCGGCCTGGTCCAACGCGATCGGATGGTGGGCATAGGAGGGCGTGGGCAGGGAAAGGCACCGCTGCAGGTGCACCTGCCGGGTGGTCGAGGGCAGGAGGTCGGCACCGCGCACCACTTCCGAAATCTGTTGAAAGGCGTCGTCGACCACGACGGCCAACTGATAGGCCGGCAGGTCGTCGGCGCGCCAGATGACAAAGTCACCGACCTCTTCGGCGAGGTTGACACGAAGTGTGCCCTGAATCATGTCGGGGAATACGACGGGTTCCTGGTCGACCCGCAAGCGAACGGCGCGAGGCTCGTTGCCGCGCGGGAGGCCATTGCGGCA
>JBFFUJ010000014.1:0-20081 GCA_041571375.1 Lysobacterales bacterium
CATGCAGGGTCCTCGTAATCAAGTCCAGGTTGTCCGGCCCGTGGTTATTGTTGCTCTGCCGTTTATCACTCCAGTCGGTCCCGGCCGCCGGCAGGGACCCGAACCTTTAATGGTAAGGCCTGGGGCAGCGGGAGCCAAGCACCCGCCATATTCGCTAAACTGTCCCACACGGACGAAATCTCATCACGCCGGAGGTCAAGCCAGCAAATGGGCAACTGGATAAGGGCGCCGAGGGTGCTCGGCGCGGCAATCGGCACGCTGATACTCGCTGCTGCCTGCGACTCGAGAACACCGGAACCGCCGCCCCACGGGGTGGCCGCCGTCCCGGTCAACGAAGCGCTCGACCCGATGACCGGAGCGGTGGTGGGTGCAGGGGCCCAGGCCGGTGAAGCCCTGTACCTGGCGCACTGTGCCCAGTGCCATAGTGGCGAGACGCATCGTGCGCCCCACCGTATGTTCCTTGAAATGCTCGCACCCCGGGTGATCGAACGCACCCTGATCGAGGGCGTGATGCAACAGCACGCCGCCGGACTCGAGCGGGTCCAGATCCATGAGTTGGCCGCCTATCTCACCGGCGGCGCCGGCACGGCCCGGACCGAGCCCCAGCGCTGCGCGCCGGGCGACAACGCTTTTGATTTCGACCAGCCGCCATTCGCCTCGGGCTGGGGAGTGGATCGTGAGAACAGCCGGCACATCCCTTCCGAATCGGCACGACTCGGCACCCCGGACATTCCGCGCCTCAGACTCAAATGGGCCTTCGCCTATCCCGGCGCGACGCGGGCCCGCTCGCAACCTTCCTTTGCCGGAGGCGGACTCTTTGTCGGCAGCCAGGACGGCACCCTGTATGCGCTGGACGCCGGGAGCGGCTGTGTTCGGTGGGCCTTCGACGCGCGCGCAGAAATCCGGACCGGCTTGACAATCTCGGCGTTCCAGCGGGGCGACACGTCGGCCCAGCCGGTGCTCTATTTCGGCGATCTGCTGGCCCGCGTCTACGCCGTCAGTGCGCTGTCCGGGGAGCTTCTCTGGAGCACCCGGGTAGACGACCATCCCAGCGCCACGGTCACGGCACAGCCGGTGCTGCTGGACGATCGTCTCTATGTCACGGTGTCCTCCCTGGAAGTGGTGCCGGCAGCCGACCCGGACTACCCCTGCTGTACCTTCCGCGGCTCGGTAACGGCCCTCGACGCGGTGAGTGGCACCATCGAATGGAAGTCCTACACCATTCCGGAAGTGCCGGTTGAGGTGGCGCGAAACCGCGCCGGCACGCCGATGATGGCGCCGTCGGGCGCCCCGAGCTGGAACAGCCCCACGATTGACCTGTTACGCGGGCAGGGCTATTTCGGCACCGGCGAAAACTACTCCTCACCGGCGCAGGGCAGTTCAGACGCCATCATTGCCTTCGGTCTCGACCGGGGCGAGATTCGCTGGGTGCGCCAGACTACGGCCGGGGACGCATGGAACCTGGCCTGCATGCCCTTCGTCGCCGACCAGACCAATTGCCCCAAGGAACGGGGCCCGGACGTCGACTATGCCGCCCCGCCCATTCTGGTGCGCGGCGACGGGCAGGACATCCTGGTGGCCGGGCAGAAATCGGGTGATGTGTATGGGCTGGACCCGGATACCGGCGAAGTCGTCTGGCACCAGCGCGTGGGCCGCGGCGGGAACCAGGGGGGGGTGCATTTTTCGATGGCTGCCAGCGGCCGTTCGGTGTTTGTTCCGATGTCGGATTACGATGACGCGATGCTGCCGCTGAGCGAGGCGCGGCCGGGCCTCTACGCACTCGACGCCTTCACTGGCGAATACCTCTGGCAGGCACCCGCGGACAATGTCTGCGGGGAGCGCAAGGACTGCGATCCGGGGATTTCCGCCGCCATCACGGCGACTGACGGGGTGGTGTGGGCCGGACACATGGATGGGCGCCTGCGGGCCTATGCGGCAGATGACGGCCGGGTGCTGTGGGAGCACGACACGACCCGCGAAGTCAGAACGCTCTCGGGCGAGATGGCCCGCGGTGGCTCCATGGGCGGCGGTTCGGGCCCCATGATCCTCAATGGTATGGTCTATGCGAACTCCGGCTACGGCCTGTACTTCCACATGCCGGGCAATGTCTTGCTGGCTTTTTCAGTGGACGGAAAGTAGAGCGGCGCGCGCAAGGAGAAGGATATGATCAAGTGGCTGTTGGCATTTCTCCTGTTCACGGCGACGCAACCCGCCGCCGTCCTTGGCGATACCTCGCAGGCGCCCGCTTTCTGGCACCTCGGCCTGCTGGTCCGGGACCTGGACCTGATGGATCGCTTTTACGGTGAGGTGATTGGCCTGCGGCGCGTGAGCGACCTGCTGGTCGAGGACGCCGATGCCGCGAGCGGCGCCGAGCGGGCCATACTGGTAGAGCGCCTGGACGCGCTGATGGCCGTGCGCGGGGCGCGCATCGAGATCCGACATTACTCCGACCCGCAGCATGACCAGTTCCTGGAACTGCTGCGCTACCCCGACCACCCCGCCGAGACGGTAGAACACTGGACCCATCGCCCCTACGGCTTCGGCCACCTCGGCATCAGCGTTGCGGCCATCGATCCGGTGCTGCAGCGGATGGAGGAAAGTGGCCTGGGCCAACTCATGAGCGGTCCGCAGGAACTGGCCGAATTTGGAGGGCTGCGTTACGCTTTCCTCAAGGATCCCGAAGGCAACATCGTCGAACTGATGGAACGCGACCCCCCGCGCTAGCGGCGCGCGGCGGTCGTTTCATTGAGCGTCCGAAAAGGCCCGCTCCGCGGGCGGGCCGCGTGCCGCTACTGCCTGTCCCGCGGCACGAACGGCGCGATGGCCAGCCCAGCACCCACGCCGATCAGGATGGATGCGGCAAACCACAACGCGGACGTCTTCAGAAAAATCAGCCCGGCGCCGACGCCGATCAACGTCGTGCCACCGATCACCCAAGAGCTTCGAGGTTCCATTTCGCGCATTCAATTCTCCTTAAGTGGCCTGCAGGCCTGGCTCCGCCAGTCTCATGCCCGGGCATCAAACAGGTCGCGTTGCCGCCCCGTCAGTCCGCGGGAAATGACCGGCTCAGTGCCCGTGGCTGCGGTACGCGTAGGCGTAATAAACCACCGGAATCACGACCAGCGTCAGTAAGGTCGAGACCAGAATGCCGAAGATCAGGCTGACGGCGAGCCCGCTGAAGATCGGATCGTCCAGGATGAAAAACGCGCCGGCCATGGCTGCAATCCCTGTCAGGGCGATCGGCCGGGTCCGCACTGCGCCGGCCTGAATGACCGCTTCCTCCAGCGCCTTGCCGCTCGCCACTTCCTGTCGAATGAAATCCACCAGCAGGATGGAGTTGCGCACGATGATGCCCGCCAGGGCGATCATGCCGATCATGGAAGTGGCCGTGAACTGGCGGCCAAGCAGCGCATGTCCCGGCAGAATGCCGATCAGGGTCAGCGGGATCGGCGCCATGATGACCAGCGGAATCCAGTACGATCGGAACTGCGCCACCACCAGAAGGTAAATGAGGATCAGGCCCACTGCGTAGGCCAGCCCCATGTCGCGAAAGGTTTCGTAAGTGATCTGCCACTCGCCGTCCCATTTGAGGCTTGGAATGTACGGGTTTGGGGGCTGCCGGACCAGGTACTGGCTGATCGCTTCCCCGTCCTCGCGGTCCGCGAGTGCATCGGCGAGCTCGGCCATGCCGTAAAGCGGGCTGTCCAGAGCGCCGCTCAGGTCACCCATGACCAGAACCATGGGCAGCAGGTCCTTGTGGTAGATGGCCTGTTCGCGTGTCGTCCTGGAAACATGCACCACCTCGGAGAGCGGCACCAGATGACCCGCCCCGTTACGCACCCTCAGGCTACCGATCGCTGCAGCATCCGCCTTCATGCCCTCGTCGAGTTCCAGTCGGATGGGCACCGGCCGCCGGCTCGATTCGTCGTGCAGGTAGGAGACGTCCTCCCCTCGGATGGCCGTCGCAATCGCCGACACGATGCTGGACTGCGATACTCCCAGGCGTGCGGCCCTCTGCCGGTCCACCGCTACCAGCAAGCGCTGTTGCGGCGCCTCCAGCGTGTCGTCTACGTCCACGATGTCGGGGGTGCTCTCGAACGCGGCCCGAACGATGCGGGCGGTCGTCTCGCGCTGCTCGGCCGTCGCGCCGTAGACCTCGGCCACCAGCGGCGCAATCACGGGCGGCCCCGGCGGAACTTCGACGATTTTCACGTTGGCGTCGTAGCCGGCGCCGATCGCCTGCAGCGCGGGGCGGGACGCCATGGCGATGGCGTGGCTCTGCCGCTTTCTCTCAGACTTGTCGACGAGATTGACCTGGATATCGCCCTGGTGCGGCTCGGACCGCAGATAGTACTGACGCACGAGACCGTTGAAATTGATCGGAGCAGCCGTGCCGGCATAGGTCTGGAAGTTCACGACCTCCGGTACCGTGGTCAGCTCGACGGCCAGGGCGTCCAGTACCCTCTGGGTCTGCTCCACCGGCGCACCCTCAGGGAGGTCGACCACGACCTGGAACTCGGACTTGTTGTCGAAGGGCAGCATTTTCAGAACCACCCATTGGATGGCCACCAGGCCCAGCGACAGCAGGATCAGGGCCAGCACCGCCCCCAACATCGCCAGGCGGCGACGCCGGCCCTGCCGCCCCGAGAGACACGGCCGCAGATAGCGGTCGAACCCCCGGTACAGCAATTGATAAAGCCGGTCGACCTGTTCGCCGGCGGCGTCCGCGGCGCTGGACGACCCCCCCGCCTGCCCGCGAAACGTGCGATGGAACAGCCACGGGGTGAACACGAAGGCCACCAGCAGGGAGATCAGCATGCCCATGCTGGCATTGATCGGGATCGGCGCCATGTAGGGACCCATCAGGCCGCTGACGAACGCCATGGGCAGAAGCGCCGCGATGACCGTAAAGGTGGCGAGGATGGTTGGGCCACCGACTTCGTCGACTGCCAGGGGGATGGCGCGACTCAGCGGCAGGTCGCTGATGTGCATGTGGCGGTGCGCGTTTTCCACCACCACGATGGCGTCGTCGACGAGGATGCCGATGGAGAATATCAGCGCGAAAAGCGACACCCGATTGAGCGTGAAGCCATAGGCCCAGGAAGCGAACAGCGTGACCGCCAGCGTGATGACGACGGCCGCACCCACGACCCAGGCCTCCCGGCGCCCCAGCGCCAGCCAGACCAGGGCGATGACGAACACTGTGGCAAAAATGAGTTTCTGAATCAGGGTCCTGGCCTTGTCGTCGGCCGTCGCACCGTAATTTCGGGTGATCGTCGCATGCATGCCGTCAGGGACCAGAGCCCCCCGCAGCTGATCGAAGCGGGCGATGACCGCATCGGCCACGACCACCGCATTGGTGCCCGGTTTCTTGGCCACGGCCAGGGTCACCGCCGGATGCTGGATTCCGGCCGGTCGGCCGAGCGCATTGGCGGGCCCCAGGCCGAACGTCGCGCGGGCGTCGGGCAGGTCCGGGCCCAGCGCCACGGCCGCCACGTCGCGCAGAAAGACAGGGCGACCGTCCCGGGCCCCAACCACCAGCTCAGCGACCTCTTCCGGCGTCGCCAGGAAGGTGCCCGCCCGGACCAGTATTTCCTCGTTGCCCAGCGCGAAGGAGCCGGCGTCGGCCGACGCGTTGGCGCTGGCCAGGGCGCCACGCAGCTGCCCCAGATCGATGTCGAATCCAGCCAGCCTGACCGGATCGAGCCGAACACTGACGACGCGGTCGGGCCCGCCGATGCTGTCGATGTCGCGGGTTCCCGGAACCCGTTGCAGCTCGGTCTCGATCGTGTGGGCAACGCGACGTAATTCGTGTGCCCCCACCCGCGGATCTTCGCTCCAGAGCGTTCCCGTCACGATCGGCACGTCGTCAATGCCCCGCGGTTTGATCAGCGCAGGCTGAACTCCGATATTCGCCGGCATCCAGTCCTGGTTCGAGTACACCGCGTTGTACAGCCTGACGATGGCCTCGTCACGGGGTTCACCGACCTCGAACTGGACCGTCAGGATGCTATGGCCCGTGCGCGACACCGAGTAAATGTGCTCGGCGCCGTCGATTTCCGAAAGGATGCGTTCCATCGGCGTGCTGACCAACTGCTCGACCTCCGACGCCGAGGCCCCGGGGTAGGCGATGAAGACATTCGCGAAGGTGACGTCGATTTGCGGTTCCTCTTCCCGCGGCGTCACCAGCACGGCGAACAGCCCGAGCAGCAGGCCCACCAGGGCCAGCAGCGGAGTGATCTCGGTGTCCAGGAATCGCTGCGCGAGGGACCCGGAAACGCCGAGCTGGCCTGGGCCGCCGGCTGACTTCTCTGCGCTCATGGCGGAGTCCTCAGGGGCTCCCGGCGAGCAGGGCCCGGCGGGCGGCCTCAGCGTCAGTCACGACCCTCTCCCCCTCGTCCAGACCGGCCAGGATGGTCACGCTTCCCTCCGGAAGGGTTCGGCCGAGCCTGACCTGCCTGAGTCGCGGCGCGCCGTCGTCGGCCAGCACGTAAACCGCGGTCAGTTCGCTGCGCTGCACCACCGCTGCGCTGGGCAGCATCAACACCTGCTCCTCACCGGACTGAAAGCGGACCTTGACCCACATGCCCGGGTAGACGCCATGCTGACCCTCGGCCAGCCGCAAGCGCGCCCGAAAAGTGTGCGTCGAGGACTCGGCATAGGGAAAAACCCGGACTTCCTGGGCTTTCAGGCTGCTGCCATCGGGCAGGTCGACCCAGACCTCGGCATCCTCGCGCAGAGCGCCGATGTCGGACTGCGGAACATCCACCACCACCCGCAGATGTTCCAGCGACAGCCCGGTCATCAGCGGTGAGCCCACCGTGGCCATTTCGCCCAGCTCGACGTGACGGGTCACCACGATTCCGCTGAAGGGCGCCCGCACGAGGGTGTTTTCGTAGCGCTCACTGGCGGCCAGCAAGGCCCCCGCGGCCGCCTCCACCCGCGCCTCCGCGGACTGCAGGTCGGCGGTGGCACGGTCCATGTCCGCTTTGGATACGCGGTCCTGCTGGAACAGTTGCTGAATTCGCCCATGGTTGGCACGAGCTTCCTCCACGCGCGCGCGGGCTTCCTGAGCGCCGGCTTCCGCCTGCCTGAGCTCGGCAGCAGCCGGTTGATTTCGGAAGCGCACGATGATCTCTCCCCGCTCCACGTAATCGTCGACATCGAAGGGCAGTTCCTCGATTCGTGCCGTGACCTGGGCGGAGACGGTCGACTGGCGCTCGGCTTCGACGGTGCCGTCGAAGCTGCGCTCCATAGCCACCGAGGTACGCTGGACCGTGACGCTGGGTAACTCGGCCGCCCCGGAATAGGCCGGCAGGATGCTGACCAGCACGAACAGAAGCGCTCGCAGAGGAGCGTGAACGGGAATCGCCGGGCTGTCAGCGACAGGTTGCGGAAGGGATCGAATTCTTGCAGGCAATTTCATAAGCATTGTCTCACGGGCGGCCTCTGCAGTGACTGCCCAACCCTGCTGCCGGCGTCACCCCGAATGACCGGTTCGGCAGCGGCTGGCGGCGCTGGCTCAGAATTCGAAGCGGAAACCGGCCAGAAAACCGTGCTGGGTCATGTCGAACTTGAAGCGGTCGCTGCCCTCTCCGTCCTCGTAGTCAAAGTCGATGCAGCGGTAGCCGGCATACAACTGGCTGCGCTCGGTGATGCGGTAGGCCATATTGGCGGACAGGAACCAGGTGAGGTCCGAGCCCACGCCCAGACCGCCGATGTCGCCGGCAGCGTTGAATACCCATCTTTCACCCACTGGCCGCACATAGCGCAGGCCGACCGTTGGATCGAACCAGTTTTCCGAGACTCCAGCACCTCTTTCCTGTACAGGCCCCAGCAGCGTCAGCCGATTGGTGACATCGACCCAGCGCCCGCCGAACGTGAATTGCAGCGTCTCGGACAGCCGATAGGTGGCGACCAGACCGGCGACCGTTTGCTTGACGTTGACCAGGTATTCGACCCGTCCGCCCGGACCGGCTCCGTCCTGCTCGAGGTCCATGTACGCCAGGTCGACCAGGAAACCCCAGTGCTCCTTCTCTGCGATGTAGGTACCCAGGAACGCGCTGTCCAGCGCATCGAAAACGTCCCCCGGATCGACAGCGACGTCGCCGTCGACAGGTCCCAGGCCGACCGTGCCGTCAAGGTTCGGACCCATCAGATACAGCTCGAACGTGTGTCGCCAGGCCGCGGGGCCTTGATCGGCTGCCGCCAAACCGGGCAGCAGCGAAACGCCAAGGGCCAGGGTCATCAGGACTCGGTGGATGGCTACCATATGCGCCTCCGGCAGATTGCCTGCCATTGGAGTTCAGTATACCGCTGGCATCGGCGGCCGGCAGGTCTATGGCCACGCGTCTTGACCTGTGGCAAGGCCGCGTCAGCGGCGCGTGAAGGCGCTTACTTCATGCTCTCCTGGATTTTTGCGAGCGCCGCGCTGCCCGGATTCAGCCGGGCATACTGAAGGTCTTTGAGCGGTATCCGCGCGGTCTTGCTGATGTCGTGCATCTCCGGCAGGTGGTCGTCGATGAACAGGAGGCCGGTGACGACGAAGCCCAGGGCGCGCTGCCTCTCGAGATAGCCCAGAGCGGCCGGCCGCGAGGTGGGATCGTATTCGGTCCCGACTTTCTTGAGCAGAATCGTCGAGCCGTCAAACAGCTCGATGGGCATGGTCTCGTCTGACTCGTACTCCGCCGTGATCGCGGCCCGCTCCATGATCAGATCCGCATTGACCGCTTTTTGCAGACGTTCGCGGGTATAGGCATAGCTCTTGGTCGAGCCGTGATGGTCGTTGAAGGTCACGCAGGGCGAAATCACGTCCAGCACCGCGCAGCCGTGGTGGAGAATCGCTGCCTTGATCAGCGGCACCAGCTGTTCACGGTCGCCGGAAAAGGCCCGCGCCACGAAACTGGCCCCCATCGAGATGGCCGTGGCGACGGCGTTGATGTTCTGCATGACGTTGACTTCGCCCTTCTTGGCCACGCTGCCGGGGTCGGCCGAGGCCGAGAACTGGCCCTTGGTCAGCCCGTAAACACCGTTGTTCTCGATCATGTACAACATGTTCAGATTGCGCCGGATCACATGGCCGTACTGGCCAAACCCGATCGACAGGGAGTCGCCGTCACCCGAGATGCCGATACAGACCAGGTCGCGATTGGCGGCAATGGCGCCCGTCGCCACCGACGGCATGCGCCCGTGCACGGAATTGAACCCGTGCGCGCCGTGAACGAAATAGGCGGGCGTCTTGGACGATCAACCGATACCGGACATCTTGATCAATTGCTCCGGCGCAATGGCCAGCTCCCACAACGCCTGGACCAGCGCGGCCGTTACGGAGTCGTGGCCGCAACCGGCGCACAGCGTGGACAACGATCCTTCGTAGTCCCGCTTGGTCAGCCCCAGTTCGTTCCGCGGCTGGCCCGGCAGGTCGATTTTCGGTTTGGCGATGTACGTCATGCGGCGGCTTCCGCTTCCAGGTGTTTGACGATGCCCTGCACCACGCACTCGCTGGGGATTGGCATCCCCTTGTAATGCAGGATCGAATGCAGCCGATCGGCACTGATCCGGGTTTCCAGCAACAACAGCGACTTCAACTGCGCGTCCCGATTCTGCTCGACGACGAAAACGGTCTCGTGCTCGCGCAGGAATTCGTGCACTTCCGGACCGAAGGGGAAAGCCCGGATGCGCAGGTAGTCGGCATGGATGCCCTGCTCGGCGAGACGGTCGCGGGCTTCAACCACGGCGCCGTCCGAACTGCCGAAGGCAACGATACCCAGCCCGGTTTTGCGTTCCGCTCGGTTCAGCAGCGCTGGAGGCACCAGCCCCCTGGCGGTCTCCCATTTGACCAGCAGCCGCTCCATGACATCCTGGTATTCATCCGAGTCCTCGGTATACGCACCGTAGCGATTGTGGCCGGAGCCGCGGGTGAAGTAAGCGCCTTTGGGATCCTCGCCCGGCAGTGTCCGGTAGGGAATCCCGTCGCCGTCGACGTCGAGATAGCGAACGAAACGATCCATCTCCTTGAGCTGTTCCGGTCCCAGCAGCTTGCCTCGATCCGGCCGGTAGCCGTCGTCCCAGCTGAGTTCCGGGGTCAGCCAGTCATTCATGCCGATGTCCAGGTCGCTGAGCACGAACACGGGCGTCTGCAGACGGTCGGCCAGGTCGAAGGCCAAGACCGTCATTTCGAAACACTCCTTCGGATTGGCCGGAAACAGCATCGGATGACGCGTATCGCCATGCGAGGCGTAGGCGCAGAGCAGCAGGTCGCACTGCTGCGTTCGTGTCGGCATGCCGGTCGATGGCCCGACCCGCTGCACGTTGATGAACACTGACGGAATTTCGGCGTAATAGGCGTAGCCGATGAACTCGCTCATCAGCGATATGCCGGGGCCGGAGGTCGGCGTGAAGGCACGCGCACCGGCCCAACTGGCGCCAATCACGATGCCAGCGGCGGCGAGTTCGTCCTCGGCTTGAACGATGCAGTAGTACTTCTCGCCGGAATCGGGATCGGTGCGGAACCGTTCGCAATAGGCCGTGAAAGAATCCATGACGCCGGTGGACGGCGTGATCGGGTACCACGCACCGACCGTGGCGCCCGCGTACACGCAGCCCAGGCCGATGGCGCTGTTGCCGTCGATCAGGATATTGCCCTGGTTGTCGCCCATGACCTCCGCACGCACCGGCAGCGGACAGGTGAAGTTCTGCTTCGCATAGTCGTAGCCCAGCATGATGGCTTCGAGGTTGCTGTCAACCACCTTGGGCTTGCTCGCAAAGGTTTCCTGCAACAGCGTCCTGATGATCTCCAGGTCCAGGTCCACCAGCGCTGCCAGCGCTCCGGCGTAGGCGACGTTCTTCATCAGGATGCGCAGGCGCGCCTGGCTGAAACGTTCGTTGACGAGCTTCGACAACGGCACGCCCAGTACGGTGATGTCGTGGCGACTCAGGCTGCTTTCCCGCGGCCAGGTGGAGTCGTAGATCAGGAATCCGCCGGGGCTGACCTCCGCCAGGTCCTTGGCGTAGGTCTGGGGGTTCATCGCGACCATGATGTCGACCCGGCCGGAGCGGGACATGTATCCGCGCCGGTTGGCGCGAATTTCATACCAGGTGGGCAATCCCTGGATGTTGGATGGAAACACGTTCTTGCCGGTTACCGGGATGCCCATCCGGAACAGGGCTTTCATGATCAGGCCGTTGGCGCTGGCCGAGCCGGTGCCGTTGACCGTGGCGATCTTCAGGACGAAGTCGTTTACCCGGCTTTCCGTCGCTGACATGGCGCCTCACCCGTGCTGCGCCCACCGACGTAGTCGATGGTCTGCGGAAACTTCAACAGCGATTTCTGCATATCCCATGCGGCCGTCGGGCAGCGCTCCGCGCACAGGCCGCAGTGCACGCAGAAATTTTCATCCTTGACCATGACCCGCCCGGTCTGCTTGAGCGGATCCGACACGAACAGCGGCTGCTCCGGCTCCAGCACCGGCGCCCGGAGGCGCTGCACGAGGTCTTCGCGCTCGCCGTTGCGCACGATGGTCAGGCACTCGGTGGGACAGATGTCGAGGCAGGCGTCGCATTCGATGCACAGCTCGTCCGCGAAAACGGTCTGGATGTCGCAATTCAGGCAACGCTCCACTTCCTGCGCCGTCTGTTCGGCATCGAAGCCCAGCTCAACCTCGCGCCCGAGGTCGTCGAACCGCTGTTCCAGGGGCACGTGCATCATCTGCCGGCGTGCCGACGGGTCGAAGGCATTGGAATAACTCCACTCATGCATGCCCATCTTGCGGCTGCTCAGGTTCAGCATCGGGGGCAGCCGGTCGGTAAGGGGCTCGCCCTGGCAATGGCGATGAATGGAAATGGCGGCCTGGTGTGCGTGTTCGACGGCCCAGATGATGTTCTTCGGCCCGAAAGCGGAGTCACCCCCGAAAAACACGCCGCGACGCGTCGATTCGTACGTGACCTGATCGACCACCGGTTCCTCCCACTCGTTGAACTCGATGCCGAGATCACGTTCGATCCAGGGGAAGGCGTTTTCCTGCCCGATGGCCAGTATGACGTCGTCGCAGGGAACAAACACTTCGCCGGTGGCCCGCTGCTCGAGAATTCGACCGTCTTCGATTTCGTATTCCATCAGCTCGAAGGTCATGCCCTTCAGCCGACCGCCCTCGATCACGAACTCCCTCGGCGAGTGGTTCACGACGATTTCGACGTTCTCCTCTTCAGCGTCCTCCAGTTCCCATTCCGATGCCTTGAAGAAATCGCGCGGCTTGCGCGCCATCACCTTGACGTTCTTGGCGCCGAGGCGCAGGGAGGTTCGACAGCAGTCCATCGCGGTGTTGCCGACTCCGATGATCAGCACGTTTTCGCCGATCGAATCGATATGCCCGAAAGCGACCGACTCCAGCCAGTCGATGCCAATGTAGATCTGGTCGCTCTCGTAACGGCCCGGCAGCTTCAGCTCCTTGCCGCGGGGCGCACCGGTGCCGACGAAGACCGCATCGAAGCCTTTGTCCAGCAAAGCCCCCATGCTCTCGACCCGGTGGTTGAAGTAAATCTCCGCGCCCATGTCGAGGATGTAGTCGATCTCCTCGTCGAGCACCTCGGCGGGGAGACGAAAGGCCGGGATGTTGTAGCGCATCAGTCCACCCGCCACGGACTGCGCCTCGAAGATCGTGCACTGGTACCCCAGCGGCATCAGGTCGTTGGCCACGGCCAGGGATGCCGGGCCCGCGCCGATCAGCGCGATCTTCTTTCCGTTTTTCTGCTGCGGCGCCACCGGCAGACGGTCCGTGATGTCCCCGCGGTGGTCCGCGGCCACCCGTTTCAGCCGGCAGATCGCAACCGGCTTCTCGTCCATGCGGCCGCGCCGGCAGGCAGGTTCGCAGGGTCGGTCGCAGACGCGGCCCAGGATACCGGGGAAGACATTGCTCTCGCGGTTGACCATGTAGGCGTCGTCGAAGCGCCCCTGGGCGATGAGTCGAATGTATTCCGGAACGTCGGTGTGCGCCGGACACCCCCACTGGCAGTCCACGACCTGGTGGAAATAATCCGGATTAGAAGTATCGGTACGCTCCATTGGACCGTCTCAGGTTCATTCCGCCCGGCACCGAGCGATTGGGCGCAAGGATAACCGTTTTGTCTATTCGGCGCACCTTGCCGGTGAGAATTATTCGAACCCCGGGGCGCGCGCGCCCGCTTGCAGAATGGCAGGGGGCCGCCTATGGTGTAGCCAACCGGTGCCTGAGGTGCGCACTCGAAAATGACCCGACCCGCCCGCCGTGTCCTCGCCGCGCTGCCGCCGTTGCTCCTCTGCGCGCTGATGGCGGTACCCGCCAGCGCAGATCCCGCCGCGGTGGCCGCCGAAGTACGGGCCTGGCGCCAGCTTCACGAACAGCAGATCGTCGACGGCTTCGCCGAGCTTCTGAGCATCCCCAACGTCGCCAGCGACGACGCCAATATCCGCCGCAACGCCCAGCACATACGGGGACTGCTGGCGGCCCGCGGTTTCAGCGTGCGCATGCTGGAGACCGCTGACGGGCCGCCCGTGGTGTTCGCCGAACGCCCGGTCGCCGGCGCCTCACGCTCGCTGATGCTCTATGCCCACTATGACGGCCAGCCGGTGGACCGGACGGACTGGGCATCCGACCCCTGGACCCCGGTCCTGCGCGATGGCCTCGTGGAGCGGGGAGGCCTGATCGTGCCGATGCAGGCACCGTTCGATCCGGAATGGCGCATCTTTGCCCGTTCCGCGGGTGACGACAAGGCGCCCATCATTGCGCTGATGGCCGCGCTGGACGCGCTGACTGCCACCGGCCGGGCGCCCGCCGTGAACCTCAAGCTGTTTCTCGATGGCGAAGAGGAGGCTGGGTCACCGAACCTGCAGCGGTTGCTGGCTGAACATCGGGACCTGCTCGAAGCAGACCTGTGGTTGTTCTGCGACGGCCCCGTGCACCAGAGCCGCCGTTGGCAACTTTCCTACGGTGTCCGCGGCACCCACGGCTTCGATCTGACCGTCTATGGACCCAACCGACCGCTGCACTCGGGCCACTATGGTAACTGGGCACCGAATCCGATCGTCCGCCTGCTGGAGCTGATCGCGACGCTGCGCGATCCCACAGGCCAAATCCGCGTCAAGGGCTATCACGACCAGGTGGAGCGGCCCACGCTGCAGGAGCAGCAGGCGATCGAGGCGATACCGTCGATGGAAACCGAGCTGATCCAGCAGTTGGGCATTGGCCGTCCCGAAACCGAAGAGCGGGTGGAACTCGCGGTGATGCGCCCGGCATTGAATCTGCGGGGCATCCGCTCCGGGGACGTCGGTGCGCAGGCCCGCAACAGCATACCGACCGCGGCGACGGCGTCGATCGGCCTCAGGCTGGTGCCGAAGCAGACGCTGCGTCACGTCGAACAAGTCATTGAGGCTCACATTCGCGACCGGGGATACCTCCTTGTCCGCGAGGCGCCGACTGCCGATCAGCGGGCGAAACACGACCGCATCGCCCGGATCGACTGGGAAACCGGCGGTTATCCGGCCTACCGGTCGCCGCTGGATCTGCCGGTGGCGGCCCAGGTGGCGGCGATCATGGACCAGTTGCGCGACGAGCCCCTGATCCGCATGCCGTCCATGGGCGGCAGCCTACCGCTCTATCTGATCGAACAGGAAACCGGAGCGCCGGTGGTGATACTGCCGATAGCCAACCACGACAACAATCAACACGGCGCCAACGAAAACCTCAGGCTGCAGAATCTGTGGGACGCGATCGAGATTTACGCCGCGGTACTGACCCAGCTGTAGCGGCGTAGTTGCGCCGGCTGGTTCAGCGCCGGCGGCCGTGCGGGCTGACGAGGGCCGGAAGATCCTGGCCCGTCACTGCGACAGGCGGGGAGAGGCGAATTCTGCTTTTTCCACCCGCCCTGAACTAAAGAGGAGAGCAAGCATGACACCGGAACTCAAGTACCTGACGTACACAACCCTTCTCACGGCATTGCTGTGGATCCCCTATATCCTCAACGTGATTGCCCGCAACCGTCTCAGCGATGCGGTCGGTTATCCGGCGGCGCCACTGGTCATGGCCGCGTGGGCCGAGCGGCTGAAGAAGGCCCATTACAACGCGGTGGAAAACCTGGTGGTCTTTGCGACCCTGGTGTTGGTCGCAAACGCGCTGGAAATCAGCAACAACGCAACGACGTCAGCCGCCGCAGCCTATTTCTGGGGGCGCCTGGTGCACCCGGTCGCCTACACATTCGGCATTCCCTGGGCCCGCACGCTGTCTTTCGCAGTCGCCTGGGGCGGCGTGCTTTGCATCGCCTGGCAGATCCTGGCTAACGCCTGAAACAAAGGGGGGGCCAGTTAATTTCATTTAATTGGCCCCCTCCCCTTTTGGTTACAGCAGGTTGTCCAGTGCCGTGATCAGGCGCTCGACCTCCTCGGGGCGGGTGTAGTGCACGAACGACGCCCGGACCACGCCATCGTCGGTGTCGATGCCCAGGGCCTCGATCAGCCGATAGGCGTAAAAATGGCCGACGCCGACGCCCAGGCCGTCGCTCGACAGCCGATGCGCGAGCTCGGCGGAGCTCCGGCCTGCGGCGGTGAACGCGACCGTCGGCGCGCGCCGTGCGGCCTGATCATGGCCGATGAGCCGCACCTTGGGGTGACTTCGCAGATAATCCAGGAGCGGTTGCAGGAGCTTGGTTTCGTGGGCGCGGAACAGTGCGTGCACGCGCCCGGCCTGTTCGCGCACCGGCAAATCGGCAGCGCCGTGGTGTGCCGCCACGGCCTGCATGTAATCCACCACTCCATTGGCCGCCGCGATCTGCGCATGATCGGGGCCGGCGGGCGTGAACCGGTAAGCCGGTTTGGCCGCGTTGAAAAAATGACCCTGGTAGGGAAGTTCGGCGTTCAGCGACCGTTTCATATACATCACGCCCAGATGGGGACCGTAAACCTTGTACAGGGAAAAAAGATAGAGGTCCGCCCCGGTCGCGGCGACGTCCGGCATGCCGTGTGGGCAGAAAGAGACACCGTCTACGATCGCCCAGGCGCCGGCCTCGTGGATCAGGTCCGTCAGTTCGCGCACCGGGTGAATGCTGGCCACGATATTGGAGCAGTGGGTGAAGGCCACGGCCCGCGTGCGGTCGCTCAATAGTGCCTCGAGGCCGGACCGATTCAGCTCGGCGCTGTCCGGATCAACCCGCCACTCGCGAACGACGATGCCGTCGCCCTCCAGGCGGCTCCAGGCCCCGATATTGGCCTCGTGGTCCTGGTTGGTCACGATCACCTCGTCACCAGGCTGCAGCTCCTGGCGAAACGCCTGCGCAGCCACGTAGGTGTTCTGGGAGGTGGAAGGCCCGAGGTGCACTTCGTCGTCGCCGACATTCAGCCATTCCGCCAGTCGCCGTTTGGCCGCATCCATTTGCTCGCCGGCTTCACGCGACGGCGCAAAGTCGTAGTACGGCTGGACTCTGGTCTGCCGGTAGAAGCGGGCCAGGCAATCGACGGCCTGCCCGCAGGCATAGGAGCCGCCGGCATTTTCGAAGTGCGCGAAGCCTTCAAGGGAGGGCTCGCCGAAGGCGGGAAACTGCCCGCGTACAAAATCGAGATCGAGCTCGGTCATTTAGCGGCCCCGGGTTCGGGTTCCGGATCAGGAGATGAATTCGCCATCAGGAATTGATACCCGCCAGCGTGATGTATTTGATCTCGATGTACTCGTCAATGCCGTATTTCGAGCCCTCGCGGCCGATGCCGGATTCCTTGACGCCTCCAAAGGGGGCGACTTCAGTCGACAGGATGCCGTCATTCACGCAGACCATGCCGTACTCCAGTTCCTCGGCAACGCGGAACACGCGCCCCAGATCCCGTGCGTAAAAGTACGAGGCCAGGCCGAACTCGGTCGCATTGGCCAGCCTGACGACCTCCTCCTCGGTTTTGAACCTGAAGATCGGCGCCACCGGACCGAAGATCTCCTCCCGAGCGAACGCCATGTCGGCGGTCACGCCGCTGACAACGGTCGGTTCGTAGAAAAACCCGCCGAGCGCATGACGATGGCCGCCTTCGACCACACTGGCCCCCTTGCCGAGTGCATCGCCCAATAATTCCTCCACTTTCTCGATGGCACTGTCAGAGATCATCGGGCCGATCGCCACGCCCGCCTCCTCGCCGCGCCCGACCTTGAGGTTGCGAACGGCGGCCGTGAACTTTTCGACGAATTCGTCGTAGACGCCTTCCTGCACGTAAACCCGGTTGGCGCAGACGCAGGTCTGCCCGGCGTTGCGGTATTTGGACGCGATGGCGCCCTTGACGGCCGCTTCGACATCGGCGTCGTCAAACACGATGAATGGCGCGTTGCCGCCCAGCTCCATCGAGACCTTCTTGACCGTGGAGGCGCACTGCTGGATCAGAACCTTGCCGACCTCGGTCGAGCCGGTGAAGGAAAACTTGCGCACGAGCGGGCTCTCGGTGAGCTCCTTGCCGAGCGCTCGGGAATTCGTGGAGGTCACGACGTTGAACACCCCGGGCGGGATGCCCGCTTCCTCGGCCAGGGCCGCCAGGGCCAAAGCTGACAAGGGCGTCTCCGAGGCCGGTTTGGCCACCACCGGGCAGCCGGCAGCCAGCGCCGGACCGGCTTTCCGCGTAATCATTGCGTTGGGAAAATTCCAGGGCGTGACGATGCCGACCACGCCGACGCTTTGCTTGATCGTGATGATCCGCCGATCAGGCAGGTGAGTCGGAATGACGTCGCCATAGACGCGTTTGGCCTCTTCTGCGAACCACTCGATGAAAGAAGCCCCGTACAGCACCTCGCCCGTCGACTCGGCCAAAGGCTTGCCCTGCTCGGCCGTCATGATCGCGGCCAGGTCGTCCTTGTTGGCGAGCATCAGATCGTACCAGCGGCGCAGGATGGCGGCGCGCTCTTTGGCGGTCTTCGACCGCCAGCTCGGCCAGGCGGCAGATGCCGCCTCGATCGCGGCGCGGGTTTCGGCCACGCCGAGCTGCGGTACCTCGGCGACCAGAGACCCATCGGCGGGATTGGTGACCGCGAAAGTCGCCCCGTCGGCAGCCGACACCCAGGCGCCGTCGATGTAGGCCTGCTCGCGCAGCAAGCCGGGGTTGTCCAGAGTGAGCTGGGTTTTGAGCGTGTCGAGCATGACGAGAACTCCCGCTGGCCGGTTTGGCCAGGATCTTGGGTTTGTGGGTTGAATACCCTCTAGATTGGTGGCGAAAGGGCCACGCGTCAATAGGTGACCACTGGAGATCCACCGCTGCCCGTCAGCAGCAGGACGGTTACAATGAAAGGCCATAGCCAACCGTCCGCCCAGCCGTGAACACGATGAACGTGAAGTGCCCACTCGATTTCGAATCCCTGCGCAGCCAGGTCATTGGCGCCGATGCGACCATCTCGACCCCGTTTGGCGACCGCCTGATGGTCTACGCGGACTACACGGCTTCGGGACGCTGCCTCGAACTGGTGGAGCGCTACATACAGAACCTGCAGCGCATCTACGCGAACACCCATACCGAGGACGACATCAGCGGTCGCTCCATGACCCACCTGCTGGACCAGGCCGAGGGGGCCATCAAACGGTCGGTGAACGCCGGGCCCGACGGACGAATCATCTGTGTCGGCACCGGAGCCACCGGCGCGATCGACAAGCTGCAACAGATCATCGGCGTCGCCCTGGCCCCCGCGACCCGGCAGAAACTCACGGCTTTGCTGACCGAACTGCTCGGTGAGGCGGCCGCTGCCCGCTTCGCCGAACATCTGCAAGCGCGGCAACCCGTGGTCTTCGTCGGGCCCTACGAGCACCACTCGAACGAGATTTCATGGCGCCAGGGGTTGTGCACCGTAGTAGAAGTCAGGTTGGATGCAGACGGGGGCATCGACATCGGGCATCTCGAGACGCTGCTGCAGGACCCGGCGTACCAGAACCGGATGCGCATCGGTTCTTTCTCCGCCGCATCCAATGTGACCGGCATGCGAACGCCGGTGTATGAGATTGCCGCGCTGCTGCACCGTCACGGGGCGCTGGCGTTCTTCGATTACGCCGCCTGTGCCCCATACGTCGAGATCGACATGAACCCGGCGCCGGGTCGTTATCCCGGCGATGCGTCGCTGGACGCGGTGTTCGTCTCCCCGCACAAATTCCTCGGCGGACCGGGCGCCAGCGGCGTGCTGGTGTTCAACCAAGGCATTTACCACGGTGAATTGCCCCCGAGCGTCAGCGCCGGCGGCACGGTGGACTACGTAGGACCGGACAGTCAGGACTTCATCACGGACATCGAGGAGCGAGAGAAGGCTGGCACGCCCGGCGTATTGCAGATCCTGAAAGCCGGCCTCGCTTTCCAGATCAAGGACGCTCTGGGCGTCCCGGCGATCGAGCGGCGCGAGCGCGAACTGCTGCAGCGCACGATCCGGCGCTGGCTCGGCAACCCGAATATCGAGATTCTGGGCAACCCTGACCCTGAGCGCCGCATCGGCATCGTGTCGTTCAACCTGCGCGACCGTCGCGGCAAGTATCTGCACCCCAAGTTCGTCACCACGCTGCTGAATGACCTGTTCGGCATCCAGTCGCGCGCTGGCTGCTCCTGCGCCGGGCCCTATGGCCATCGCTTGCTGCACATCGACCACGACACCTCGGAGCAATACCGCAAATGGATTCAAAAGGGATTCTGCGGCATCAAACCCGGCTGGTGCCGCATCAGCCTGCATTATGTGATGGACGATATCGAACTCGATTACATTCTCGATGCCGTTGACTGCGTGGCCGAGCACGGATACCGATTCCTGCCGCTATACGACTTCAATGTGGCCAGCGGTGCCTGGCAGCACAAAAAAGACGAAACGGCCCTCGAGGGCTTCTCGCTGGAGACCGCCCTGGAATGCCCCGGCTATCAGGCCCGTGGCCTTTCCGTCAACGAACGCCGCGAACGGTATGCCGGGTTCCTGGCCGAGGCCCGCCGCCTGGCCGGCGGCCTGGCCTCGGAGCAGGCGCCGGCGGAGCATCTCCTGGGTGATGAACTCGAGCAGTTGAAGTTCTTTTCCGTTCCCCAAGCCAGCGTCTCGGGCTCCTGATCGGGGCGGGTTGGGGCATGCGGGGTC
>JBFFUJ010000015.1:0-19621 GCA_041571375.1 Lysobacterales bacterium
CCGGCTGGTCGGAGGGCGGGGCGGACGCCGACTTGATGGTTTTGCCCGTGCTGGTCGGCCGCACCGGCGTGCTGCCGAACGAGGCGCAGCCTGCCGCCAGCGTGACCAGCAGCGCGGTCAGGCAGATCATCGACCATGTCCGGCGCTCGCCCTGTTTCCTGCCCGGGCCCCGCACCCGCCAGCGGCCCGTTCCGGCCGCGGCCACTTCGAAGCTGTCCTTCATGGAATTCCCTTTACTCTTCATCTGAGTTCTCTTGCGATCTTCTTCTTGCGCCCATCATCGCCTGGATGGCCGTCTGATACTCGCTCTGCTCGCGCTCCCCGGACTGCTCCTCCTCGGCCGCGCGCCGCAGTTCCTCGCGCCGCTCGGCGATGCGCTGCCGGATCTCCTCGGCCCGGGTCAGCGGTCGATCATCCTCATCGTCGTCGCGCTCCCGGGAATCGGACGATTTCTCCTCGGCCACCTCCGCGGGTTCCGGTTTCGGCGGCGGCTTGATCACCGCATCGTGAATCTGCAGCTGCAGCTGCAGCTCCTCGCCGTACCCGGAAGCCAGGGTAATCTCGCGGGGGGCGATCCGGCTGACGTGCCAGCTGCCGTAGTCGCCCTGCAGCGGCTGGCCCTCGAACGCCACCAGCGACTGCCCGGAGTTTTTCGGGCGCAGGGTGACCATGCGCAGGCTCGGCGTGATGACCACGCCGGCCAGTTGCAGGTCCGGCGCGTCCGCCGGCTCCTCAGCCGCGCCCTCCGCGTCCTCCGCGTCCGCGTCGGCCACCAGCTCGGGCTGACGCGACTCGTTGAACACCGGCCGCTCGCTGACCACGGCATAGGCCTCGATCGGTTCGTGGCCGGCCATCTCTGACACCTCGACGCGGAGCCGCGCCTCCGCATCCGCCGGCGGCGCAGTCTCACCGGCGCCCGGCGGCAGCGACCAGACGACGCCGAGGGCGAGCATGACCACCACCAGGCCAGCGGCCACGGCCGCGAGAACCTGGCCGATCGGGTTGTCTTCCAGCCAGCGCATCATCCCGATGTCCTCAGGTAACCGGACATGTTGAACCGGATGTCGAGCAGGGTGCCCGCCTCCGGTTCCTGGTCGCCGCGACGCCGGCTGCGGCTCCTCGGCTTGATGACGGTGACCTCCTCCATGATGACCATCGGCACCCCGGTCTCCAGCGCGTACAGCACCTTCCCGAGGTCATCGATCCCGCAGCGCATGCGCACATTGACGGTCACCCTCTCGAACCGCTCCTCGACGCGCGGCCGCACCGGCTGGCGGCTCACGATCTGGCAGTTGTCCTCGGCCTGGATGCCGATCATCTGGCTGAGCCGCTCCGAGAGCCCGGCGGCCGCCTCGTTGAAATCGCTGCCCTCGAGGAACAGGTCTTCATCGGACCTGCGCTCCCTCAGCTCCTGCAGCAGAGACTCGTAATGGCCGCGCTGCTCGGCCACCTGCTGATAACGGCCCAACTGCTCCGAGAGGCCGGCGATTTCCTCGCCATATTCCAGGTGCCTCAGTAGAAACCAGTGGAATCCGACGAGATACACCAGCAACAGCACGATGACCAGGATCAGCACCGCCGCGAGGCGGTTGCTGCCGGGGGCTCCGACCAGCGCCATCAGCGGCCCTCCACCGATTCGACCGCGGCATTGATCTCGAAAATCTCCAGACCGCTCCGCGCATCCAGGCGCGTCGAACCGCGGAACGCCGCGGCCGATAGCATGCTGGACTCGTTGACCTTCTCGATCAGCTGCTGGGCATTGCGAGATTTACCCTGCATCTGCACGCTGTCCGGCTCGATCACCAGGCGATCCAGGAAGGTGTCGTCAGGGAGCAAGCGCGTCACGTCCGCCAGCACCTCGATGGCCAGGGGCGAGCCGGATCGGCGCGTGGCGAGAAAACCTGCCGCCTCGCTGGCATCGTCGATCTGCTTGCGGATGGCCATGACCTTGCGCGCCTCCCCCTGCACCCCCGCGATCGCCTGCTGCAGTTCGTCGATCTGGTGCACTCTCAAGGACAGGGACTGCGCCATCACGGCGGCCACCAGGACGACGCAGAGCACACCGAGGGCCAGGTTGAGCCTGGCCTTGCGGTTGACGGCGCGTGTCCTTTGATCGGCCGGCAACAGGTTCAGACCCTGGCTCCGGCCTTCGTCCATCACGTCGATTCCCCCCAGCGAGATGCCGCGCGCCGAGAGTTTTTCCACGGCGGCGTCCACTTGCTGCCGCGGAGTGACAAAAATCCGGACCAGCAGTTGGCCCGGCGTGCTGCGGTCGAGGACACGCCAGTCAAAATACACGCTGGAGGCCCGGAACGGGGTCTGGCGGTCCATCTCGAAACCGAGCGCCTGCCCGAGGTTGGACTCGGCGGCCGTGGGCAGCCTCAGGTCCTTGCTCAGGACGGCCTGACGGTCGAGCAGCAGGTAGCGCGGCGCCTCGAGCAGGTCGTGCTGGTCCAGCAGGTCGTCGATCTGCTGCAATTGCAGTTTTGCGTCCTGGGCCAGCGGGAAGGTTTCGAGGTTGGTCCAGCGCCGGTTTTCATCGATACCGACAGCCAGCGTGTCGCCTTCGAGCCGCAGGACGACCCGCCGCATCGCGTGCTCCAGCCGCGCCTGCCAGGCCACCGGCATGGCCAGCTTCAGTTCGCAGAACCACCAACTGAAGAACTTGCCGACCGGGCCGGCCTGCACGCGGTGGCGCAGTTGCTGTGCGTATTGTTCGAGTGCGTTTGCCATGGTGTTCTCAGTGGTGGAATCCTTCGCGCCAGCGCAGAACCCGGTAAGGCATCCCGTCACTCCCGCCGCCGAGGCGGATCGTGGCCTCCACCTGGTCCCAGACACCGTTGGGCAAGGTCGCTTTCGCGAGGATACTATACGTGACCCCCCGGCCCCGTGCCATGGCCACCTGACCGCTGGGCAGCACGGTCCCAACGCCGCCCCCAGACTCCTCTGATTGCCTGACGGCCACGAAGTTCAAAGCCTCCTCCTCCGTCATCTCCGGCAGGGCCAGCAGCGCCTCCACCGGCGCGTAGGCAGGATCGGGCTGGCCTTGCCCCGAATAGACGCTGAGCCCCGGCGCCATCCTCTGATACAGATCCCAGGACATGCCCAGAACCTGGAGCAACTCCTCGGTCATCAAAAAGGGGCGGTTGCCCGGCCCCACGGCCAACCCCGAGGCCTCGTAGGAGGGCCACTCGGCGCCGTTGGCCCGCTCGATTTCGTCCGGATCTCTCCAGTCCATGATGGCCGCGGCGAGGGGTTCGGCATCCAGGGGCTCCAGCCCGTGACCGGTCAGCAGGCGCACCAGCGTGGGCTCGTCGCTGCTGTTGACATCGAGTTTGCCGCGCTCGTCGGTCACCCGCACCTCGACCACGGCTCCGTCGAAGCTGATCTCGTAAGGCCGCCCGTCCGGAACAAGCCGGGCCAGTTCGTCCGGGTCGCGCAGCGAGAGGAGGGCCAGGTTCATGCCGGCCTCGGCCGCCAGCCGCGCCCGGGTCCCGGACAGAACCGTGTGGGCCTCCAGCTGATCCATGCGCGCCATCAGGGTGTACGCGCCGGTCGAAATCGTAATCAGCAGCAGGATCCACAGCACGATGACCAGCGCGACGCCACTTTGGCGGGCCCGCACGTTACGCGGCACGCGGCGGGGCAAGTGGCTGGCGACGCCGGCCCTCATTCGCGGTTCCGCCGGCGGTTGATCATGTCCTGGATGACCGAATTGTAGTCCCGCTTGCCGCCGCTACCGTCTGCCAGTTCCTCGGTCAGCGCCTCCGGATCGACCCGCACCGAGGCCGTCAGCAGCGGCCACTGGAGGTAAACATCCTGCGTGAACTCGATTTCCAGGGAAATGCTTTCCGGCAGCACGCTGCCATCTTCCCAGGTCGCCATCCAGCCGGTCAGTTCGCCGCTCTCGTCCCGTCCGAGGAAGCTGAAACGGGCTGATTCGATGTCCCCGAGCAGCAGTATCGGCAAACGTTCGTACAGGTACTGCTCCTCGAAGCCCTGCAGCAGGGCATGCGACAACACCAGTTCGAGACTCTCTGCCCCGCCAATCAGCGCCAGTTCCTGCACCTGGGGCCCGCCGAATCCGAGGTAGCCAGGCATCGGGGCGACGAAGCGGATGCGGTCCGGTTCGCCGACGAAGACCGTGCGCTCGGACCCGTCCTCGTTCTGGGCGAAGACCAGCGGCGCGACCTGGTTCAGCTGGCGCCGGACGAACTGGTGCGCCATGCGGATCCGGCTGCTGTCCTCCAGGATCGCCTGGCCACGGTCGGCGGCACGGGTCGACGCGCGCAATCCACCATAGGCCAATGCCAGCAGCATACTCATCAGGGTCAGCGCCAGCAGCAGTTCCACCAGCGTGAAACCCGGATTACGGCGAAGGGGGTTTCCGCGCGCCATCGTCAGTCGCTCGCATTCGCTGTGTTACGGGTGTTCTCGGAGCGACCCCTCAGGACCGCCTTGATGGTGCTGAAATGCCTCGACTGTTCCCGAGGTGGCTCGCCCCAGCCCACCAGCAGATCGACCTGCAGCAATTCGATGCCGGTCAATTCGGCCAACTCGACGCTGTACGGGTTCTCGCCGGTTTCGACGTAATCGAACAGCTGGATCTCCCAGCGGTAGTCCCCCGACTGGCCGCTCGCACCGTAACCGGCCTGCAGCGGGATTTCGAGCCCGACCTGGTCCATCACCGACTGGGCCGTCAACGCGGCCTCGGTGTACTCGCGCGCACGCACCGTGTTGCGCATCGAACCGGTGAGGATTTCAAGCACCGTGGCGAAACTCAGCGCGAACACCAGGAAGGCCAGCAACAGCTCCAGCAAAGTGAATCCGCGGCTTCTGTCCAAGCCGTTGACGGGAGGACACCGCATCAGGCGATCACTCGTCAGGCCGCTGCAGCGAGGCCTCGCCCGTCAGCCAGGCCACGTTGACCTGATAAATCCGGCCGTTGGCCTCGAGCCGGACATTGCCGCCGGTAGAACCGCCATCGGGATAAAAGCGGATGCCGCCCACGGTTTCCGAGGTCAGCTCGGAGCGCGCCGTGTTCAGCTCGACGCTCATGCCCTCGGGCAACTTTTCCGCCGGGCGGTCGGCGGCACGGTAGCTGTGGTTCTCGGTATCGACCACGAACACCTGTTCGGATTTCCGGAGGATCGCCTGGGTGCGGGTATAGCGCAGCGAGGCCGCCACCTTGTGGGACGCCGCACGCATTTCAGCACCGCTGATATTGCGCGAGATCGACGTGCCCACCAGCGCCAGGGCCAACCCCGCGATCACCAGCACGACCAGCAGCTCGACCAGCGTGAACCCGCCGGCCCGCCGGGAGGCCCTACTCCCAGCTGTTGATGTCGGCGTTCTTGCCTTCGCCACCGGACTGCCCGTCCGCGCCAAGCGAGTAGATGTCGAAATCACCATGCTCACCCGGGTAGCGGTAGACGTACTCCCTGCCCCACGGATCCTTGAGGCTGGAGGTCTTGACGTAGGGACCGTTCCAGCCACCGACGCCGCCACTGTCCTCGACCAGCGCCTCGAGGCTGTCCGGGGTGGTCCCGGTATCGAGGTAATAGCTTTCCACTGCCATGGACAGCCTGCTGATCTGCGAGGCGGCGGCCTTGACCTTCGCGCCCTCCGCCTTGCCGATGATGCCGGGCAGCACCAGGCCGCCGATCAACGCCAGGATCACCAGCACCAGCAGCAGTTCGACCAGGGTAAAGCCGCCGGCGCCCGAGGGCCGCAGGCCTCGCCGGCCTGGCCTGAGCAGCACACCCGTTGGGCGATATGTCGTTGCATTCATCGCTAAAACTCCTTTCGCTCCCTTGGCTGACCCGGAGGGCCTTCACCCAACCAGATCGTTGACTCCCAGTATGGCCACCAGCACGGACAGCACGATCGTCCCGATCAGAACGGCCAGCAGCAGCGTGACCACCGGGGTGAAAACCGACAGCAGGCGATCGATGGTATTGCGCACCTCGATGTCGTAGGTGTCAGAGACTTTCAGCAGCATGGCATCGAGTTGCCCGGTTTCCTCGCCGACACTGACCATCTGCAGGGCCAGCCGCGGAAAATGCCCGCCTTTGGCCAGGGCCCGCGCCAGGCCACCGCCCGTCTTTACCTTGCGTGCAGCGTCGGCCACCTCGCGCCGGAGTACGGTATTCGTTA
Source organism: Lysobacterales bacterium (assembly GCA_041571375.1). GTDB lineage: Bacteria > Pseudomonadota > Gammaproteobacteria > Xanthomonadales > SZUA-36 > CALKKN01. Next base: position 6,157 of record JBFFUJ010000015.1, read on the forward strand.
TGACATTCTGCGCAATGGAAAGTGCCGAAAGCAGTGGCACTCCGTTGTCCAACAGCGTGCCCAGCGTGCGCGTCAGCCGCGCCGTTTCCATTTTCGCGACCAGGTCACCCACCCAGCGCATTTCCAGCACACGGCCGTCCCAGGCCAGCCGCTTCCCGGAATCCGCCAGAATGCGGCGAAACTGGATCACCGCGAGCACAGTCAGCAGGATGATCAGCCACCAGAAATTCTGCAGCACCGAGCCGACTCCGAGGACGATTTTCGTGATCAGGGGCAGATCGCCGCCCAGTTCCTCGAAGATCGGCGTGAACTGCGGAATGACGTAGACCAGCAGCAGGATCAGCGAGCCCGCCGCCAGCACCAGCAGCAGGATCGGGTAGATCAGGGCCGAGATGACGCTGTCCTTCAGCGCCCTGGACCGCTCGAGGTATTCACTCAGGCGTGCCAGGGTGACGTCCAGCGTGCCGCCCACCTCGCCGGCACGCACCATGTTCACGAACAGGCGGTTGAAGGCGCCGTGTTGCTCGTCCAGCGCGTCCGACAGGCTGCCGCCCTGCCTGACCCGGTCGCGGATCTCCGACACCGCCCGCTTGACCCGGTCGTTTTCGGCCAGGTCGAGCAGCACGTGCAGGGACCGGTCGAGCGGCAGGCCGGCGCCCAGCAGCGTCGACAGCTGTTGCGTGAACTCGCCGACCTCGCGGGAGGTCATCCCGCGACGACCCAGCTTCAGCAGGCCCAGACCCAGGCCGCCGCTGCCGGACTCGCGCGCCTGCAGCGGGATGTTACCGGCCTCCTGCAGCCTCAGCACCACCAGGTCGACCGACACGGCCTCCATGGTGCCCTGAACGGTTTCACCGCTGGGATCGACCGCCTTGTATTCGAACAGGGGCATCAGGCCTCCTGGGTCACCCGCAGGACCTCGTCCAGCGTGGTGATGCCGCGCAGGCACTTGTTGAGCCCATCGAAATACATGGTGCGCATGCCCTCGGCGACGGCGTTCTTTTCGATCTCGCCCGACGTGGCGTGCCGCATGATCAGGCGGCGGATGGGGTCACTCATCGGCAGCAGTTCGAGTATCGAGGTCCGGCCGCGGTAACCGGTCGGGTTTTCGGCCGTGGGCACGGATCGGTAAAACACGTACGGCCCTTCGGGCACGAGTTGGGTGAGCCCGATTTCCTTGGCCACCTCCGGGAGCACCTCGTAAGGCTCCCTGCTCCCGGCATCCAGGGTCCGCACCAGCCGCTGCGCCAGGATCGCGTTGACGGTCGAGGTCAGCAGGTAGTCCTCGACACCCATGTCGAGCATTCGGGTCACGCCGCCCGCCGCGTCGTTGGTGTGCAGGGTGGACAGCACCAGGTGGCCGGTCAGCGCCGACTGGATGGCGATGCGGGCGGTTTCGAGGTCACGCATCTCGCCGATCATGATCACGTCCGGGTCCTGCCGGACAATGGCGCGCAGCGCGTGGGCAAAGTCCAGCCCGATGGCCGACTTGGCCTGAATCTGGTTGATGCCCTCGAGCTGGTATTCGACCGGGTCCTCGACCGTGATGATCTTGCGCGCGGGGGTGTTCAGCGCGGTCAGGGCCGTGTACAGCGTCGTGGTCTTGCCGGAACCGGTGGGGCCGGTGACCAGGATGATGCCGTGCGGCAATTCCAGCTGATGCACGAACTGCCGCCGGGTGTCGTCGTCGAAACCGAGGGAATCGAAATCCAGCACCACGCTCTCGCGGTCGAGGATACGCATGACCACGCTCTCGCCGTGGGAGGTGGGCACGGTCGATACGCGCAAATCGAGCTCCTTGCCCTGCACGCGGTGCATGATCCGGCCGTCCTGCGGCAGGCGGCGCTCGGCGATGTTGAGCTTGGCCATGATCTTGATGCGGCTGATCACCGCTGCCGTGGACTTGGCCGGCGGGGCCTCCACCTCCTGCAGGACGCCGTCGACTCGATAACGCACTTTCAGGCGATTCTCAAAGGGCTCGATGTGTATATCGGACGCGCGGCTTTCCACCGCGCGCTGCATGATCAGGTTGACGAGGCGGATCACCGGGGCTTCGGAGGCCAGGTCCCTCAGGTGCTCCACGTCCTCGAGGTCCCCCTGGTCCTCGCCACCCAGGCTGTCGACGATCTGGCCCATGGCGGAGCGGCCGCCACCGAGCAGTTTCTCGATGCCGTTCTCGATTTCGGAGGCGATTCCGACCTGGGTGATGACGTTCCTGCCGCTGGCCATCGACAGCGCCTGGCGCGCGAAATCGTCGCGCGGATTGGCCATGACCACCGTGAGGTCGCCATTGGATTCAGCGATCGGCAGGATCAGGTTCTGCTTCAGGAAACGGACCGAGACGTCCGGCAACTCCGGCGCCTCGTCGGGCAAATCGGCCGTCCTCCAGAGCGGCAACTGCAGCAGCGCCGCCTCCGCCTCGGCCACATCGCGCTCGGAGGCGAGGCCCAGCCGCACCAGCAGGGTGATCAGGTCGCCCCCGTGCTGCTCCCGGTACGCTTCCGCCCGCTTCAAATCCGCGGGTTTGAGGTGGCCGTGCTCGAGAAGGTGTGCGCAAATCGGGTCCTCCACCGGTGCGTCCAGCACCCCGGCCTGTTGTTCGATCCCGATCTGCTCCTCTTCTGCGTGCACCATGCTTCCCCGCTTGCCCCCTCTTAGCCGGAAATTATACAGGTCCGGCGATCGGGATTGCGCTCACTGCACAGACCACGCCCGCGCTCAGTGGTTCCGCACATCCGTATCGGTCCCACGACGGGGCGCACCGCCCTGCTCCCAGCCGACAAAGTGTTCGACCAGGCGCCGGTTGGTCAGAACCCAGACCATCACCGGGGCCAGCGCCGGAAAAATCAGCGTCCCCAGCTGATAACACAATGCAATGGCCGTGTCTGAAATCCCGTGGGCCTCGACGACTGCGTGGGCGCGCGGCCCGAAATCGAAGGCGAGGGTTTTCAGCGACTGCCACACCACGCCCCAGATCTGCACCGCGGTGATCACGACATACCCGAGCAGGAGGACGAAGAGCTTGCGCCGCCAGCCGACGTTCGAGCCCATGACCAGGCCGAACAGCAGGGGCAGGCCGTAAGTGAAGATGAGCGGATTGATCAGAAAACCCAGCGCCCCGGTGCTGCCGTCCGAAAACACGAACGGGATGGCCGTCTCCACCTGATAGAGGTAGCGCTGGTCGGGGGCGGCGATAATCCGCTGGATGTCGCCCCCCAAGAGCTGCTGCAGGATGGCCTCCGACGCCAGCCGCGCGGGCACGCCGTGAAACGCCGAGAGGTAATACCACAGCATGAAGCCGAACAGCATCCACAGGGCAGCCAGGATCAGCAGCTCACCTAGCCTCAGTTCGTCCCGACGTCCGCCATGATTGCTGTCTGACACGTTTCAGGCCAGCCAGCGGCGCGCATTCTGGAACATGCGCTGCCATGGCGACACCTCGCCCCATTCAGGCGGCGCCCAGGAGAAATTGACGGTGCGCAGCGTGCGCTCCGGGTGCGGCATCATGATGGTCACCCGCCCGTCCTCGTTGCACAGGCCGGTGATTCCGTCGGGCGATCCGTTCGGGTTCAGGGGATAGCGCTCCGTGGCTTCGCCGTTGCCGTCGACGTAGCGCAGCGCAACGCGCACCCCCTCCGCGGTGACGTCCGCGAACTCGGCGCGGCCCTCACCGTGGGCGGCCGCCCCCGGCAAGCGGGCGCCTGCCATTCCGGCCAGGAAAACCGACGGTGATTCCTCGATGCGCACGAGACTCAAACGGGCCTCGAACTGCTCGGAGCGGTTGACTCTGAATTCCGGCCAGCCGCCTGCGCCGGGAATCAACTCCCTCAATGCGGCCAGCATCTGGCAGCCGTTGCAGACCCCCAGCGCGAATCTGCCGCGGTCTGCGAGGAAGTCCTCGAACTGCCGCCGCAGATCGTCGTGGAACAGGATCGACTTGGCCCAGCCGCGACCGGCGCCCAGCACGTCGCCGTAGGAAAAACCGCCGCAGGCTGCGAACCCCTGGAAATCGGACAGGCTGTGCCGCCCGGTCGACAGATCGCTCATGTGCACGTCGACCGCCGTGAAGCCCGCCAGGTCGAACGCGGCCGCCATCTCCACGTGGCCGTTGACGCCCTGCTCCCGGAGGATGGCGACACGGGGCCGGGCGCCCGCGGCAATCACTGCTGACGCAGGACTCTGCTCCGGCTCGAAAGGCAGCACGGGTTGCAGCCCCGCTTGCCGCCAGTCGCAGTTCAGCTGCAGCTCCTCGTCAGCGCAGTCCGGGTTGTCGCGCAGCCGCTGCACGGCATGGCTGGTCTCGCTCCAGAGTCGCTGCAACTCGGGCAGGCTGTCTTCCAGAATGTGACTACCGGCAAGTTTGATGCTGAGCCGTTCACCCGCTACCGGCCGGCCCACATCGTGCACCTGGCCCGCCAGCCCCGCCGCCTCCAGTCGTTGGAGCACTTCAGGCAGATCGGATGCGGCGACCTGCAGCACCGCCCCCGGCTCCTCGGCAAACAGGAACGCGTTCGGGTTGCCACCCCGGGCCGGCAAATCCAGTTCGACTCCACAGCGGGCAGCGAACGCCATCTCGCACACGGTGGCGACGACGCCGCCGTCCGAGCGGTCGTGATAGGCCCGGATCAGGCCTTCGCCGCTGAGGGACTGAACCACCTCGAAAAAAGCACGCAGGAGCCCGGGGCTGTCGAGATCCGGAACGGCGCCGCCGTAGCGGCCATGGACCTGGGCCAGGACGGAGCCGCCCAGCCGGTTCTTGCCGTCGCCGAGGTCGATCAGCAGCAGGCGTGAATCCCCGCAGTCCAGGTCCAACTGCGGCGTCAACGAACCGCGGACGTCGGGCAGCGGCGCGAATGCGGACACGATCAGGGAGACCGGAGCCCGCATGACCCGTTCGGCTCCATCCTGCTGCCAGACTGTCTTCATCGACAGCGAGTCCTTGCCCACGGGGATGGCGATCCCGAGCTCCGGGCACAGGCCCATGCCGACAGCCCGCACGGCGTCGAACAGGGCAGCGTCCTGGCCCGGTTCGCCGGCTGCGGCCATCCAGTTCGCCGACAGGCGCACGTCGGACAGACGCCGGACGCCGGCGCCTGCGAGGTTCGTCACGGCCTCCGCCACCGCCATCCGCGCCGCTGCCGCCCCATCCACGACTGCCAGTGGCGTCCGTTCGCCCATGGCCATCGCCTCGCCGCTGAGGCTGCGGAACCCGCTCAGCGTGACCGCCGCGTCGGCGACCGGCACCTGCCACGGGCCCACCATCTGGTCGCGCACGACCAGGCCGCCGACCGACCGGTCCCCGATCGTGATCAGGAACGACTTGCTGCCAACCGCCGGGAACCGCAGGACCCGGCGCAGCGCCTCGTGGCTGTCGATCGTTGCCGGATCGAACGGATCGCCGGCACACGGGCTGCGCCGCACGTCGCGGGACAGCCGGGGCGGCTTGCCCAGCAGCACCTCCAGGGGCATGTCGACCGGCTGCGCGCCCAGGAGTTCGTCGGTGACCCGCAGCTGGCGCTGCCCGGTCGCCTGGCCCAGCACCGCGAAAGGACAACGCTCCCGCCTGCACATCGCAGTGAACGCCTCGAGGGCCTGGGGCGCCACGGCCAGCACATAGCGTTCCTGCGATTCATTGCACCAGAGCTCCATCGGCGACATGCCGCTGTCGCCACTCGGAACACGGCGCAGCTCGAGCAAGCCGCCGTGCCCGCCGTCGTTCAGCAGTTCCGGCAGCGCGTTGGACAAGCCCCCCGCCCCGACATCGTGGATCGACAGAATCGGGTTGTCCTCACCCAGCGCCCAGCAGGCGTCGATGACCTCCTGGCAGCGGCGCTGCATCTCGGGGTTGCCGCGCTGCACCGAGGCGAAATCCAGCTCCTCCTGTCCCTGGCCGCTGCCGACCGAGGACGCGGCGCCACCGCCCAGGCCGATCAGCATGGCCGGCCCTCCGAGCACCACGATGTGCGCGCCCGGCACCAGCGGCAGTTTCGCCACCTGGCTCTCCCGGATGCTGCCCATGCCGCCGGCGATCATGATCGGCTTGTGGTAACCCCACAGCATGCCGCCGACCTCCTGCTCGAAGGTCCGGAAGTAACCGCACAATGCCGGCCTGCCGAATTCGTTGTTGAATGAGGCGGCACCGATCGGTCCCTCGATCATGATGTCCAGGGGGCTGGCTATACGCCCCGGTTTGCCGAAGTCGCCCCGCCAGGGCAGGTCGAACCCCGGCAGGTCGAGATGCGAAACGGTGAAACCGGTCAGGCCTGCCTTGGGCCTGGCCCCACGGCCGGTCGCCGCTTCGTCCCGGATTTCACCACCGGAACCGGTGGCGGCGCCCGGAAATGGCGAAATGGCCGTGGGGTGGTTATGGGTTTCGACCTTGATCTGGAACGGCAGGTTTTCCCGGCACCAGCCGTAAGCGCCGCTCCCCGGGTGGACCACGAAGCGTTCGCCCTCGGGCCCCGCAATGACTGCCGAGTTGTCGTGATAGGCCGAAAGCACGCCATCCGGCGATCGCGCGTGCGTGTTGCGGATCATGTCGAACAGCGACCGCTCGCTGGGATTGCCGTCAATGGTCCAGTCCGCGTTGAAGATCTTGTGTCGGCAGTGCTCGGAGTTGGCCTGCGCGAACATCATGAGTTCGGCGTCGGTCGGGTCGCGACCCATGGCCCTGAAGGCCTCGACCAGGTAGGCGATTTCGTCATCCGACAGGGCCAGCCCGAGCTCACGATTGGCTGCCGTCAATGCATCGGCGCCGCGTTCCTGCAGTGGCACGCAGACCAGTGGCCGCGGCCCGGGGTGGTCGAACAACGCCCGCGCCGCGTCGAGCTGCGTCAGCACGGACTGGGTCATGCGGTCGTGCAGCACGGAAGCCACCCGCGGACGCACCGTGTCGTTCAGACCCGCAACGCGATAGGCCACCCCGCGCTCTATCCGCTCGACGCTGGCCAGCCCGCAACGGCGGGCGATGTCCGTGGCCTTGGAAGACCAGGGTGACTGGGTCCCCAGGCGCGGCACGACCAGCAGCAGCCCCTCGGGATCGAGTTCTCCGATCGCCCGGCCGTGGAGCAACTCCTGCAGCGCCGCCAGCTCCCGCGCCTCCAGTATCCGGGACGACTCGATCAGGTAGACGTGGTTCGCATCGAGTTGCGGTTCGAATCCCGCTGCGCTGCCGATGCGGCGGCGCAGTTTTCGGGCTCGAAATTCGGATAGAGCGGATTCCCCAAGAAGACAGGTAAAGTCGGGCCTGTTCACGCTCGGTCTGGCTCCCGGCTGTTATTCGTAGGCCCCTGCGAGACAGCGGCCAGCACCTCGCTATTATGGGCGCGCCCGGCACTCGGTGCCAGATGCAGACTCAATCCGCTCGCCCGGGAGGGGCGTTTTTACTGTCGCGCTGCGCTATTCAGCCTGCACCGCAGCCATCTGCTCGAGGCGGGCCCGCAGCTGCTCCGGTGGGACATAGCCGGGTATCATCTGACCGTCGGCCGTCAGCAACGACGGCGTGCCCGAGACCCCGAGATCGCGACCCAGCTTGTATTGCTCGTCGACGGGGTTGTCGCACTTCAGCGGTGCGGGCTCGGCGCCGAGCTTGGCCTGGGTCAATGCGTCCTGCTGGTCCTTCGCACACCAGACCGAGACGGCCTTGTCATAGGAATGCGAACCGACGCCGGCTCGGGGGAAGGCCATGTAGTGGATGGCAATGCCCTGCTGCTGGTACTCGTTGATCTGCGCGTGCAGCTTGCGGCAATAACCGCAATCGATGTCCGTGAACACAGTCAATTCGTACCTGGGCTCCGCCGGCGCGAAAGTGATCGAGCCGCTGCTGTCCATGTTCGCGAGCAGGTCCTTGCGCAGCGCGGCCTTGGCCGTTTCGGTAAGGTCCTCGCGCGTGTCCAGGTCCATAACCCGCCCCTGAATCAGATAGCGTCCATCGTCGGTCGCATAGACGATGTCGCCGCTGATCTGAACCATCAGCAGACCCTCGATCGGGGTTTCCGAAATGGCAATGGATTGCGCCTGCGGCGCCAGCGCACGGATTCGCGCCTCGACGTTGCTGTAGTCGACATCGGCCGCAACCACCGACAGGGGGAGCAGAATTGCAGCCAGTCCTTTGAAAATGTGCCTCATGGCAAACCTCTTTCTTGTGTGTGCGTTGCTACAGACCACCTTGTGGCCAATTCGTTCAACCCCGTGGGTGATGTTTGGCGTGGAGTTGCTTCAGCCCCTCGCGGGCGATGTGAGTATATATCTGAGTGGTTGAAAGATCACTATGACCCAGCAGCAGCTGCACCACGCGAAGGTCCGCTCCGTGGTTGAGCAGATGCGTGGCGAAGGAGTGCCGCAGCATGTGCGGCGAGACCGCTGACTGGATGCCGGCAGAGCGGGCGTGCTTCCGGATCGCGTACCAGAACGCCTGCCGCGTCATGCCGCTGCGCCGGGCCGTCACGAACAGCAGCGGATCGCTCTGGCCTTTCATCAATTGCGGCCTCGATTCCTCCAGGTAGCGGCGCAGCCAGGCGATCGCCTCCTCGCCCAGCGGCACCAGCCGCTCCTTGCCGCCTTTGCCCGTGATCCGAACGACCCCCTGGTTCAGATTCAGGTTCTCGATGCGAAGGCCCACGAGCTCACTGACCCGCAGGCCGCTGGCGTACATCAGCTCCAGCATGGTGCGGTCACGCAGGCCGATGGGCGTTGCCGTGTCGGGCGCCTCCAGCAAGCGGGTGACCTGCTGCTCGCTCAGGGCCCTGGGCAGGCCGCGGCCCAGCTTCGGGCTCTCGATCAGCGCGGTGGGATCCTGCTGCAGGAGCCCTTCGCGGACCAGCCAGCGATAGAACTGGCGAAACCCGGACAGGTATCGCGACAACGAGCGCGGGCTGCGTCCGGAGCGCAATTGCAGGGCCAGAAAATGCAGCAGGTCCTCGCGACTCGCCCGCCGCAGCGAACTGCCTCGCCGCCGCTGCAGGGCCATCAGCAACTGCAGGTCGTAGCGGTAACTCTGCAGCGTGTTCTGGCGCAGGCCCCGCTCCGCCCACAGTGCGTCCAGGAACTGGTCCAGCAGGGCCTCGTCATCCATCATCCCTGTCACGACGCCAGGCGCCGTCGCTCCGCCTGCATGTGGTTCATCCACTGTTGCGCCGCCTCGCGGGACTTCTCGTAGCGGCTGGCCCGCCCCCAGTCCGCACTGGCACGATCGAAATCGCCCAGGTTGAACCGGGCCAGCCCCCGGAGCAGGTAGGCTTCGCCCGTCTGGCGTTCGTTCAGACCCCCTTTTTCCAGCGCACGATCGAGCGCTTCCCGTGCAACGGACCAGCGCTCCAGGTCCACCAGGATGAAGCCGCGGCGCAGGTCGATCGTGCCGTCGGTCGCGATTGCGCCGGCCTCCTCGTAGGCGCTGAGGGAGCGCTCCAGCTCCTCGGCGGCGTACCAGGCATCGGCCGTCACCGTCCAATGATCCCGGGTGGCCTTGACCACCCCATCCCGGATCCCTTTCTCCATCACCTCGGCCGCCTTGTATGGCAGTTCCAGGTTGCTGTAGAGGCTGGACAGGAAGGTGATATCGGACTGCTGGTCCAGCAGGCCCTTGCGATAGGCCAGGGCCAGCACGGCCAGAGCGCGCTGGTCCTGCTTCAGCTTGTAGTAGATCTGCGACAACTGAGTCCAGTAGACCTTTTTTTCCGGCCACCGGTCGATCATGACCTCCAGCGTCTCGGCAGCTTGCGGATACTGCTCCAGCTCGTAGTGCGACCCCAGCTTCAGCTGATACCAGGGCTCCCTGGGCTCCGGATCCATCGCGATGGCCTTGTCGATCGCCTCCAGCGTTGCAGAAAAGTCCTTCTGGCGCGCATGAATGGACGCCTTCAGCACGTAGGCGGTCGAGGTGATCTTCTCCGGGGGCACCTTGCAGAACCACAGTGACAGGCGTTCGAGCGCCTCGCTGTAGCGTTCCTGCATGAAATAGAGTTGGGCGATCTGGTACATCAGCGCGTAGTGCGTTTCGTTGGGCAGCGCATCCAGTTCGACGGCGGCCTCGAAATACAGCAGTGCCGAGTCATAGTTCTCGCGTGACCATTCGACCTGGGCCAGCGCCTGGTTGATGATCGCCTGCAGGTACCGGTCCCGGCTGCTGCGACCCAGCATTTTCAGCAGGTCCCCATGCGCCTCGTCCCAGCGCTCCTCCCCGACTTTCTCGTAGACCGCGTTCAGTTGCCGCCAGGTCAGCTCGTCCAGGGTCCCGGTCCCGACGTTCCTCGGTTTCCCGCAGGCGTCGGACTGCGCCAGCAGCGGAGACCCGGGAGCCGTCATCAGGACGGCGATTATCAGCTTGCTGATCAGGCGATTCATCCTGTTCGGTACCCATCACTCATCGGCGTCGTCGAGGCTGAAATCGATCACCTGGGTCGCCTGCCGCTCTATGGCCACCCCCTCCACCACGCGCGGCTTGAATTTCCACTTCAGAATGGCCCGGATGGCTTCCCGGTTGAACACGCGCGGCGGATAGGCGTCGATGACCCGCGGGTCCTTGACCGTCCCCACCTCGGTGATCGTGAATTCCACCTTGACCCAGCCCTCGATCCCCGCGATCGCGGCATCGCGCGGGTACATCGGGCGGATCACCACCACCGGAATGATGTCGCCCTCGGCCGACCGGTCGACCTGCTGGAAGTTGCCGATGAACATCCCCTCGCCGCCGACCAACGGCAGGTCGATGTCCGGCAAGTCCATCCGCGGCAGGTTCTGGACCTGCTGATCCATCTTGTTGACCTGCATTTTCGGAGGCGGCGGGGGGTCTTTCGGCGGCGGAGGCTTCGGGGGTTTGCGGCGGCTGCGTTCCACGACTTCGTCCGGGATTTCGACCTTGCCGAAATGGATTCCGGCAATGGCATCCAGTTCTCCACGGCGGTCGCTTCCCGACAGGATCAGTTTGTGCATGAACAGGAACAGGCCGAAGGTCACCGCCGCCGCCGTCAGGGCGGCGAGGGGAAGACGCGCGTGTCTGAGCGTCCCCTGCATCACTCCCTCGGGGGCTCAGCCGAGATGGCGACGCCCGAGATTCCGGTCAGGCGGACCTGGTCCATCACCTGCGTCACGGTTCCTATCCGCGCGCCCCGGTCCGCCACGATCACCACGCTGCCCTCGGGATTTTCTGCCTTGGCCCGCTCCACCATCTGGCGCACCTGCGGAAGCTCGATCTGCCGCTTCGCCATCCAGATCTGGTCATTGGGGCGGATTCCGATCAGGATCGTGCCGCTCCTCAGGGCGATCGCCTGTTCCGCCTCGGGCTTGACGATCACCGCCCCGGTCTCCTTGGTGAAAGAGGTCGTGACGATGAAGAAAATCAGCATGATGAACACGATGTCCAGCATCGGTGTGATGTTGATCTCCACTTCTTCGGTTTGGGCATGCCGTCTGGCCATTCAGGCTCCCGATATCCAGGCAATCAGTGGTGCTGCAGCAGGTCTTCCAGGGTCTCGGTCTCGACCTGCGCCTTGTGTTCCAGCCAGGTGCCGAAATACACGCCCGACAGCGCGGCAACCATTCCGGCCATGGTGGGAACGGTCGCCATCGAAACACCGCCGGCCATGGCCCGGGCGTTCCCGCTGCCGCTGAAGGTCATGACGTCGAACACCGCGATCATGCCGGTGACGGTCCCGAGCAGCCCCAGCAGCGGGCATACCGCAATCAGGGACTTGATCAGGCCGAGGTTGCGCTTCAGATCGAGCGCCGCCTCCGAGATCAGCGCCTCGCGGATGCGTTTCGCGTACCACGACGTGGTGTCGGAGCGCAGGTCCCAGACGTGTACGATGGCGTCTTGCCGGACCGGATGCACGCGGTAGAAATACCAGATCCGCTCGATGATGAAAGTCCACATCATAAACAGCACGAACATGATCACCCACAGCACGTCACCGCCGAGTTCCATGAATTCGCGGATCGCAGCGGTGGCCTGGTAAAACCAGATCATGTCCGTTCTTCAGCCACGCGGGCGATGATGCCGGCAGCCTGTTCCTCGAGGATCTGGATCAGCGCCTTGGCCCGTCCCTGGAGGAAGCTGTGCAGCAGCGTCAGCGGGATGGCCACCACCAGCCCCAGCACGGTCGTGACCAGCGCGGTGGATATTCCGCCCGCCATCATGCGCGGGTCGCCGGTCCCGAACAGGGTGATCATCTGGAAGGTCGCAATCATGCCGACCACGGTGCCCAGCAGGCCGAGCAGGGGCGCCACCACGTACAGCACCTTGATGAAACCCAGGCCGGTCTCGATCGGGGCGGTTTCCCGCAGGATCGCCTCGTCCAGTTTGAGCTCCAGCGTTTCGATGTCCACGCCCGGGTTTTCGGCGTACACGGACAGGACACGCCCCAGCGGATTATCGTCCCGCGGCTCCGCGGCTTTCGCCTGCCGGCCCATCCTGCCTCCAATGGACTGCAGGAAGAACAGTTTCCACAGGCAGAGCACCAGGCCGAAGACGCCGACACCGATGATCACGTAACCGACCGGGCCGCCGTCCTCGCGAACGCGCTCCAGGGGCGTTTTGGTCTGCACCACGGCTCGGAGGATCTGCCCCCGGGTGAAGTCCACTGCCATCGGCACGACCTCACCCGGGTCCGCCTGCTGCAGGTCCTTCGCCATGCCTGAAAACCGACCCGCGGGCTGCCGGGCCAGTTCAATCAGCCGGTCGCGGCTCTTGCTGATATCCCAATCCAGGAACAAACCGTCCGACACGGCGTTGAAAACGCCCAGGCGGACGACCTCGAGGTCTTCGGTCGCGCCGGTGGTCCGCTCCACGGGCGCTGTGAAATGGACGATCTTGCCCGACTCGGCGATCTCGGTGACGACCGCGGACCACAGCTGGCGCAGTTCGCGCGCCGTCGGCAGTTCGCGGCGCTGGGCGAGATCGGACAGGAAATCGGTACGGCCCGGCATCTGCGCCGTGACCATCGAGTCATCCAGCGTCGCCTGCACGTCGCCGGAGGCCTGTCGTACTACGCCGAACAGCTCGCCCAGGTTACCCATCCGTTCGGCCAGCGTGGTCTCGAGGTCCGCCAGGGTCCGCTCGTTCTGGTCATACTCGTCTTTGAGCCGGTCGCTGCGCGCGTTCTCGTCTGCCAGTTCCCGTCGCGCTTCCGCCAGCAATTCACGCTGCTGGTCACGCTCGCGGACAAAACGCGCTTCCCGCTCCTGGTTGATCCGGGCCTCGCTGCCTGCCGCCTCCCGCACCAGCCGCGCCAGTTCGTCAAGGGTCTGGGCTGCTGCCGCGGGCGCGACGGCCAGCAGCAGGACAGCCACCATCAGCTTCGCTTTCTTCATCGTGCCGCCTCCGGCCCCGGAACGGGCAGCATGACGAGGTTGGGCGCCTTCTCGTTCTTGGCGATGGCCAGCCCTTCCTTCACTTCCAGCCGGTACCGGTCCGGAAGCTCCTCGTAATACCGCCAGACCCGATTGAACCATCCGGTGGAGCGGCCGTCGC
>JBFFUJ010000016.1:0-19446 GCA_041571375.1 Lysobacterales bacterium
CGCCCTCCGCCTTGCCGGCGCCGACCATGGTGTGCAGTTCGTCGATGAACAGGACGATGTTGCCCTCCTGCTTCTTGAGATCGGTGAGCACGGACTTGAGCCGCTCCTCGAACTCGCCGCGGTACTTGGCGCCGGCCAGCAGGGCGCCCATGTCGAGGTTCAGCACGCGCTTGCCGCGCAGGCCCTCGGGCACCTCGTCGTTGATGATGCGCTGGGCCAGCCCCTCGACGATGGCGGTCTTGCCGACGCCGGGCTCGCCGATCAGCACGGGGTTGTTCTTGGTGCGGCGCTGCAGGACCTGGATGCAGCGGCGGATTTCTTCGTCACGGCCGATCACCGGATCGAGCTTGCTCTGCTCGGCCCGCTCGGTCAGGTCGATGGTGTATTTCTCCAGGGCCTGACGATTCTCCTCGGCGTTGGGGTCCACCACCTGCTCGCCGCCGCGCAGTTCGTCGACGGCCTTTTCGATCGCCTCCCGGTTGGCGCCGGCCTGCTTCAGTATGTCCCCGAGCGCGCACTTCAGATCCAGCGCCCCCAGGATGAACAGCTCGCTGGCGATGTACTGGTCACCCCGCTTCTGCGCCAGCTTGTCGGTCAGGTTCAGGATCTTGACGGTGTCGTTCGACAGGCCGATCTCGCCGGGCGCACCGCTCACGCGCGGCAGGCTGTCCAGGCGCTCGCCCAGCTGGGAGCGCAGCTGGTTGACGCGCACGCCGGCCCGGGTCAGCAGGTGCCGGCTGGCGCCGCCGTCCTGGTCCAGCAGCGCGACCATTACGTGTTCGGGCTCGATCAGCTGGTTGTCGCGCCCCGTCGCCAGGCTCTGCGCATCGGCGAGGGCCAGCTGAAACTTGCTGGTCAGTTTGTCCATTCTCATTTTGCGTGCACCTCGAATCATGGCTCAGGCCGCTGTGGACGACCTGTGGATAACTCCTATCTAGGGACGAAGCGCAGCCCTATCAAGCACGCTGACTCGGCCTGTCTGACACGCGAAATCGCGCTGCCCGGCCGGGCAGTGATGGGTATCGGCAAATCTGCCCGGGTGTGGGACTGGGCAGGACCGTAATCTGTCGGGAACTGCGCCCAGACTTTCGGCGGCGGGTCGGTTGGCTGTTCTCAGGAATGTCGGACTGTCGGGAACAGCCGACAAGCGCCCACGGATGGCTCGAGCGTTTCCTGAGAACAGCCAACCGGCGCCGACCATACGACTGCGCCGCAATCGTGAGCAAGCTCGCTCCTACAGCAGGATGCGGCGGATGATGTCCAAATAGGTGGCGTACAGGCGGTCGAGGTCGGCAACCGGCGTTCGCTCATCCACCTGGTGGATGGTCCCGTTGAGCAGACCCAGCTCCAGCACTTCGGTGCCCAGCGGCGCGATGTACCGCCCGTCGGATGTGCCGCCGCCGGTATTCAGTTCCGGCGCGACGCCCAGCCTGTCCCGGACGGCGCCGACCACTGCCTCGCGCAGGCGACCGGCGGGGCTGCGGAACGGTTCGCCCATGACCGTCCACTCGGCCTCGAAGTCGGCGATATCGTGCCGACGCAGCAGGCGTTCGAAGCGCGAGCGGATCTCGTCGAACGGCGAACCCGGCCCGTTGCGGAAGTTCACCAGCAACTCCACGTAGGCCGGGGTCACGTTGGGCGCCCCGGTCCCGCCACGGATGGACGCCACCTGGCAGTGGCTGGCCGGGAAGTCCTCGTCACCGGTGTCCCACTTGAGGTCCACCAGCTCCTCCAGCAACGGCGCCAGGCGGTGCACCGGGTTGTCCAGGTTTTCGGGAAACGCCGTATGACCCTGGACGCCGTTGATCCTGAGGCGCAGGTAAATCGAGCCGCGGCGCCCGATGCGCACCGTGTCGCCGAGCACCTGACGGCTGGAAGGCTCGCCGACCAGGCAGTAATCCGGCTTCCAGCGGCGCCGCTGCAGTTCCTCCGCCACGCGGACGACCCCGTCGACTGCGGCGCCCTCCTCGTCGCTGGTCAGCAGCAGGCCGAGCTCACCGGCATGGGTGGGCTGTTCGCGGACGAATTCCTCCAGGGCAATGACCATGGCCGCCACCGCGCCTTTCATGTCGGCGACGCCGCGGCCGTACAGCTCGCCATCCTTGCGGTCCGGCCGAAACGGCAGGAAGGTCCACAATTCTTCCGGGCCCGGCGGCACCACGTCGGTATGTCCCAGAAACCAGAGCGAGGGCGAGCCGCGCCCGTGGGTCAGCAGCACGTTGCTCACCCGTCCGCAGAGAAACCACTCCACCCGGAAGCCCAGCGGCAGCAGGCGCTCGCAGATGAGCTGCTGGCAGCCGGCGTCATCGGGCGTAATCGACGGCCTGGCCACCAGCTCCCGGGTGAGTTCCAGCACCGTGCTCATTCAGGCGAATTCCTCGAGCCGCACGGGATCGAATCCAACGTCCAGAACAATGGATCCGTCGGTGATAACGGGGCGCTTGATCAGGGTGGGATGAGCACAGAGCAGCGGCAAGGGATCCCGGTCTGCCCGCCCTCTCTGTGCGTCGGGCAGCTGCCGCCAGGTCGTGCTGCGACGATTGAGCAGCCGCGATGCGTGGGGCGAATCCAGCCACGACCGCAGGAGCTCCCGCGACGGGGGTTCCTCGCGCAAATCGTGAAAAGCGTGAGGCACCGAACGCGCTGCCAGCCAGCGCAGGGCGCCGCGACAGCTGTCGCAGTTGCGGATTCCGTAGAGCTGGAGCTGCATGCGGTCGTTACTCCGCCCCTCGCAGGATCTCATTGACGCTGGTGCGCGCGCGGGTCTGCTCGTCGACCTGTTTGACAATCACCGCGCAATACAGCGAGTGGCTGCCATCCGCAGCCGGCAGGGACCCCGGCACCACGACCGAGCCGGCCGGCACCCGGCCGCGCAGGGTCTCGCCCGTCTCGCGGTGGTAGATCTTGGTGCTCTGGCCGATGTACACGCCCATCGACAGGACGCAGCCGCGTTCAACGATAACGCCCTCCACGACTTCGGAACGGGCACCGATGAAGCAGTCGTCCTCGATAATGGTCGGGTTGGCCTGCAGCGGCTCGAGCACGCCGCCGATCCCGACGCCGCCGGAGAGATGCACGTTCGCGCCGATCTGCGCGCAGGAACCCACGGTGGCCCAGGTATCCACCATCGTGCCCGGACCGACCCAGGCGCCGACGTTGACGTAACTGGGCATCAGCACGGCATCCTGGCCGATGAAGGCCCCGCGGCGCACGCTGGCCGGAGGGACCACCCGGGCGCCGGCTGCGTCGATGGCGTCGCCGCGCCCCGCCCCCCAGCGCAGAGGCAGCTTGTCGAAATAGCGGGTATGACCGGCGTCGATGACCTCGTTTTCGTGCACGCGGAATGCCAGCAGCACCGCTTTCTTCAGCCATTGGTTGACGCGCCACTCGCCCGGCTCTCCCAGCGGTTCGGCGACCCTGAAACGCCCGCTCTCGAGGCCATCGAGGCATTCCTCGACCGCTTCGCGCAACTCAAGAGGCGCCCGGCTCGGCGACAGTTCCGAGCGGCGCTCCCAGGCAGCATCGATCAGCGTCTGCAGCGGTTCCTTGGCATGTTCCGTCATGGTCTGGCTCTAACCCTGTTCCAGGTGCTCGCGGATGGTCGCCCCGAGGGCTTCCATCGCCTCGTCGGTCAGCGGCCGGTGCTCCGTATCACTGACCAGAAAGGTGTCTTCCACGCGCTCGCCGAAGGTCGCGATGCGGGCGTTGTGGACCTGCACGTTCTGTGTGTAGATCGCGGCGGCGACCCGCGAAAGCAAGCCCGGCTGATCATTGCAGCGCAGGTGCAGCACAGTCCCTGCCGCATCCGGGTCGGCCGTGAAATGGATCTCCGGCGGCGTTGTGAAGTGGCGCAAGCGGCGCGGCATCTGGCGTTTCACCGGCGCCCGCGGCCGTTCCTCGCTGGTCGCGATATGCAGGCGCTTTTCCAGGTCGGCGGCGTCGATGTCGTTGATGACCTCACCGTGCTGGTCCATCACCTGGAAGAGATCATAGCTGCGGCCGTCGTGGGTCGTCAGCACGCGGGCCGACATGACGTCCAGCGCCATTTCGTCCAGCACCGAGGTGATGGCCGCAAACAGGCCGTCGTGGTCGGGCACGCAGACGAGCAATTCCGAAACGCCGTGCGGCTGCACCGGCCTCACGGCGATGTGGTCATGGGCGTCGGGCTCCCGCACGACCGTTTCCGTCGTCCATTCGAGCTGATCGGGGCTCAGGCGCCAGAACGCGGCCTCGGGCAGGGTTTCCCACAACGCGTTGACGGCCTCGGGGTCGACCCCGCGGCGCAGCAGCCGGCTGAGCGCCGCGGCGCGCGTCTCGCGGATCCGGGTCGCCCGCTTGATGGGGTTCTCGAGCCCGCGCCGCAGCGCATCGCCAGCCGCCAGGTAGAGATCCCACAACAGCTTGTTTTTCCAGTTGTTCCAGAGCTTGGGGCTGGTGCCGGCGATGTCGGCGACCGTCAGCAGGTAGAGATGATCCAGATAGCGCGTGTTCCCGACTTCTTCGGCGAACTTCTGGATATTCAGCGGATCCGACAGATCCTTGCGCTGAGCAGTCTGTGACATCAGCAGATGCTGCCGGACCAGCCATGCGACCATCTCTTGCTCGCCCGGCTCGATATCGAGCCGGGCACAGAATTCGGCCGCATCCTCCGCGCCCAGAACGGAATGGTCACCACCCCGCCCTTTCGCGATGTCGTGGAAGATCGCCGCAAGGTACAACAGTTCCGGCTTGGCGATGCGCTTGAACACGGACCGCGCGTAGGGAAACCGCTCCTTGTACTTTCCGTAGGCGAAGCGCCGCAGATTCCGAACCACGAACAGCGTGTGCTGATCCACCGTGTACACGTGGAACAGGTCGTACTGCATCCGCCCGACGATGTTGCCGAAAACCGGCATGAAAGCAGCCAGCAGCCCGTAGCGGTTCATGCGTTGCAGCTGGGTGTAAACGCCCTGGGGCTGCCGCAGCAGATCCAGGAAGTAGCCGTTCACCTCGGCGCTTTGCCGGAACGCCTCGTCCACCAGGTACAGGTGTTCGCGTATGGCGCGGATGGTGGTCGCCGTCACCCCCCGCAGGCTTTCGTCGCGCGCGAGGATCACGAACAGTTCCATCAACGCTGCGGGGCGGCGCACGAACACTGTGTCGCTGGCGGGCTCCAGATAACCGCCGCGAACCCTGAACTCCTCGTTCAGGCTCCTCGCTGCGGGTTCGGCATCGGTGGACAGGGCCTCCTGAAAGCGCTGCAGAAGGCTCTCGTTCAGCCGCTCCAGGCGCATCACGGTGCGGTAGTACAGCTGCATGAACTGCTCTACGGCCAGCGCGGTCTCGCTGTCGGCGAAACCGAATCGCCCGGCGATCTGCCGCTGGAAATCGAACAGCAGCCGGTCCTCGGCTCGACCGGCCAGCAGGTGCAGCGCGTAGCGGATCCGCCACAGCGACCGCTGGCCGCCGACCAGGTCGCGGTGCTCCCGCTCGTTGATGAAATCGTGCTCGACCAGGCCGTGCAGGGTGCGTGCGCCGAAATGGCGCCGCGTCACCCAGGAGATCATCTGGATGTCACGCAGACCCCCCGGCCCTTCCTTGATGTTGGGTTCGAGGTTGTAGGCCGTGAGGTGAAAGCGGGCGTGACGCTGCTGCTGTTCTTCGAACTTGGCTGTGAAAAACTCACGGCCCGACCAGATGCGGTCCGGCGAAATCGCATCGAGCATCGCCTCCAGCAGATCGCGCGATCCGGCCAGCAGGCGCGACTCCATGAACGTGGTCGTGGTCAGCACGTCCGCCGCCGCGTCCTCGGCGCACTCGCTGACGCTGCGGACGCTGTGCCCCAGGTAATACCCTGCATCCCAGAGCAGCTGGACAAAGGCCTCGATTTCGGGGCGCGGCAGCTGGTCGCCGAGATCGTCCGCCAGCAGAATCAGTAGATCGACATCGGAATAGGGGTGCAGCTCGCCGCGGCCGAAGCCACCCACCGCAACCAGGCTGACGCCTTCGCGGAACGGCACCAATTTCTCCCAGGCCAGCAACAACAGCTGCTCGACGAACCAGGCACGGGCGTGGACCAATTGCACGACGTCCACGCCGGACCAGAACTGCTCCGCCAGGCGCCCGTCGGCGCGCTCGGCGGACGCCCGCAGGAAATCCCGCAAGGCGTTGATGCGTTCGGCGCTGTCGGAGCCGTCCAGGTCGATGAGCCCATCTTTCGCCTCGAGCCTCTCGATGGCGGCGAGATCCAGGCAACCTCTGCTCTCCGGCGGTGCTGCCAGCCTGCCCAGCATGGTCAGAGCGAATCGCCGGGCAACCGGGTCAGCACGTCGTGGCCGTCCTCGGTAACCGCAATGGTATGTTCCCACTGGGCCGAAAGGCTGCGGTCGCGGGTCACGACCGTCCAGCCATCCGGCAAAAGCTTGGTGTCACGGCGTCCGAGATTGATCATCGGCTCGATGGTGAAGACCATGCCCGGCACCAGCACTTCACCGGTTCCCGGACGGCCGTAGTGCAGGACCTGCGGATCCTCGTGGAAACCGCGGCCGATGCCGTGCCCGCAGTACTCGCGGACCACCGAGCAGCCCTGCCCTTCCGCGTAGCGCTGAATCGCGTGGCCAATGTCGCCCAATCGCACGCCCGGACGCACCATCTCGATGCCCGTGACCATCGAGCGGTGCGCAATTTCGCAAATTCGCTTGCCCTTTATCGTCGGATTGCCGACGAGGAACATCTTGCTGGTATCGCCATGCCAACCGTCGTTGATGACCGTGATGTCGATGTTGACAATGTCGCCGTCCTTGAGCCGCTTGTCGCCGGGGATGCCGTGACAGATCACGTGATTGACCGAGGTGCAGATCGATTTGGGAAATCCCCTGTAGTTCAGCGGTGCCGGTATCGCACGCTGATGGTTCGTGATGTAGTCGTGGCAGATCTCGTCCAGTTCGCCAGTCGTCACCCCGGGCTGCACATGGGGTGCGATCATGCGCAGCACTTCGGCCGCGAGCCGGCCGGCGACGCGCATCGCTTCGATATCGTCCTTTGACTTGAGTACGATTCCCATGGCTTCACGTGGTTGGCTGGCGGTGCCCACCCAGCGGGCGCGCAGAGATTTGAACATCGGGGCTCGCGTTGGCAAAGACGCTATTGTACATGGCATGGAGCGGCGAATTAATCAGCGAACCATACTTTTGCCCTATGACGCACCGGCTGTCAGCTGGGATAATCTGTCGTACGGACAATGGCTGGCCGTTGGGCCGGTGCTGAAGGGGCGGGAGATTGCCGATCATGGGTATACGTAAGTTTTTTCGGTATCTGCTGCCGCTGGGTCTGATTGTGCTGTCGATCATGGTCGTGATCGCACTGGTCGCAGTCTCCAAGGCCCAGCGGCCCGAGCGGAAGGACACCGCCAGTCAGGCCGTGCTGGTCGATGCGCTGCCCGTGCGCAAGACCTCGCTCAACTTCATGGTTTACTCGCAGGGTTCGGTCGAACCGCGCACCCAGACCACGCTGGTCGCAGAGGTCGCCGGACAGGTCGTCTCCGTATCGGCGAATTTCATCGCGGGCGGCTTCTTCCGCAAGGGCGAGGTGCTGCTGCAGATCGATCCCAGCGATTACGAGACCGGCCTGTTGCGGGCAGAGGCCACCCTGGCCTCCCGAAGCGCCCGTTATGCGGACGAGAAGGCCCGTTCCGAGCAGGCGCTCAAGGACTGGGTCAACCTCGGCCGTGAGGGCCAGCCCTCCGACCTGGTTCTGCGCAAGCCGCAACTGGCCGAAGCCGCGGCCGGCGTGCAGGCGGCCGAGGCGGAACTGCAGGAAGCCGCGCGTGACCTGGAACGAACCCGCATCCGCGTGCCCTACGAGGGCCTGGTCCGCAGCAAGCAGGTCGATATCGGACAGTACGTGGCACCGGGCACGCCGCTCGGGGTGACCTTCGCCGTGGACACGGCCGAGATCCGGCTGCCGCTGTCGGGCGGCGACCTGGCCTACCTGAATCTTCCATCGGCAACCCGCCTGGACCGGGCACATCGCGTGCCGGTTACGCTGACAGCCGAACGTGCGGCTTCGGTGACCCGTTGGCGCGCCGAGATCGTCCGTACGGAGGGCGTCGTCGACCAGAGCTCCCGCGTGGTCTATGCCGTCGCGGAGGTCGTCGATCCCTATGGTGTCCTCGGTCTCAGCCAGCAAGCGGAACTCAGAATGGGCACCTTCGTGCGCGCAGAAGTCCAGGGCTTGCGGGCAGAAGGCGTGGTCGTGCTGCCGAGGTCCGTTCTGCGCGCCGACGACACCGTACTGGTTGCCGACGAGGAACGGTTGCTGGAAATCCGCCCGGTGGAGGTGGCCCGGGCGGAGCCGCGGGTGGTCTATATCAGCGGCGGACTGAACGAAGGCGAACTGGTGGTGACGACCCCGCTCAACGCGCCCATCCCAGGCACCCCCCTGGCCATCAGCGGTGCGGGAGGTACCGACCCGGGAGGCGGCTCGGGCAGCGACAACATTGCCGTGAACGCGGACGCTGAGCGATGAACCGCGGACCCTATGCCGCAATGGTCGAATGGTTCGCGCGCAACGCCGTTGCGGCCAACCTGCTGATGGTGATCCTGCTGGCCGGCGGCGTGTACACGGCCTTTACGATCAAGAAAGAGATCCAGCCCAGCATCGAGACCAACTATGTCACGGTCTCCATGCCGTTCCTTGGCGCGACACCGGCGGACGTCGAAGAAGGCGTCGTGATCAAGATCGAGGAGGCCATCCAGGACATCGAGGGAATCAAGGAGATTTACTCCGAAGCACGCCGCGGACTCGGAACCGTGCGCATCGAGGTGCATGCCGACTACGAAGTCACCGAGGTCATGGACCAGATCAAGAACCGGGTCGACGCCATACCCTCTTTCCCCGACAACACGGAAAAACCGGTCATCTCCCGCACGCAGTTCCAGCAGCAGGTGATCTTTCTCAGTGTCTACGGCGAAGTGGACGAGCGGACGCTCAAGGAATACGCCAAGCAGGTGCGCAACGAGGTCGTCACGCTGCCGGGCGTGACCCGCGCCAACATACTGGGCTCGAGACCCTACGAGATCAGCATCGAGGTCAGTGAGTTCACGCTGCAGGGCTACGGGCTGACCCTTGCCGAGGTCGCCGAAGCCGTGCGTCGGGGCTCGCTGGACCTGTCGGCGGGCGCGATCCGCTCGGAGGCCGGGGACATCCTCGTCCGAACCAAGGGGCAGGCTTACGTGGGACGCGATTTCGAGGATATCGTCGTGCGCACGAATGCCGACGGCACGCGCGTGCTGTTGAAGGACATTGCAGAGATCCATGACGCCTTCGTCGAGTCCGACGCTTTCTCCGAGTTCAACGGCAAGCCCGCCATCTCCATCCAGGTCCTGTCCGTCGGCAATCAGAGTGAACTGGACATCTCGGAGACGGTTCGCAGCTTCGCCGCGGAAAGGCAGGCCAGTCTGCCGGCGGACATCGAGATAGCGGCCTGGGCGGACGTCAGCTACTACCTGAAGGGCCGCCTCGACCTGATGATCAAGAACCTGATCATGGGCGCGGTGCTGGTTTTTCTGACGCTGTCGCTGTTCCTGCGGCTGAAGCTGGCGTTCTGGGTCATGGTCGGCCTGCCCATCGCGTTCATGGGCACCTTTTTCCTGATGCCGGCGGTGGACGTTACGGTCAACATGGTGAGCCTGTTCGGCTTCATCCTGGTGCTGGGCATCGTGGTCGACGACGCGATCGTCATCGGCGAGAGTGCCTACACGAACATGCGGGCCAAGGGCCATTCGGTGGACAACATCGTCGAGGGTGAGCTGCGGGTCTTCATACCGGCGACCTTCGGCGTGCTGACCACGATTGCGGCATTCCTGCCCATCCTGCTGGTTACCGGCATTTCCGGCCAGTTCTTCGCCGCCATCGGCTGGGTCGTTATCCTGTGCCTGACCTTTTCGCTGGTGGAGTCCAAACTGATCCTGCCCGCCCACCTGGCCCACATGAAGGTCAAGCACTACGGCAAGGACACGCACAACGTCTTCATCCGCTTCCAGCGATTTTTCAGCGAAGGCCTGCACCACTTTATCGACGATGTCTACTCGCCCTTTCTGCAGCGTGCCCTGACCCGTCGCTACCTGACCTTTTCGGTTTTCGTTTCCCTGCTGATCCTCTCCGTGGGGTTACTGGCGGGCGGCATCCTCCGTTTCGTCTTCTTCCCGGACATCACCTCGGACTTCCTGCGCGTCCAGCTGGAAATGAACGAGGGCACGCCGGCCACGCATACCCATGACGTACTGCGCCGGATACAGGACGGCCTGTGGGAGGTCGACCGTCAGGTCAGCGCCGAGCAGGGGGTCGAGTCGGGCGCCGTGGTCTCGAGCGTGCTGTCCTTCGCCGAGAGCGATGTCTCCGGCCAGATCATCACCGAGCTGGTAAAGGAGAACGACGACGTCATCACCGGTCCCGAGGTACTGCGCCGCTGGCGCGAGACCGTGGGCACGGTCCCCGGGGTAAAGACACTCGGTTTCGAGGGCGCAGCCGGGCCTGGCGTGGGGCCGTCCGTCTCACTCCAACTGATGGGCACCAATATCGAGCAGCTGGGCCGCGCGGCCAAGGATCTGGAAAACCGCATTCGCGCCTACGAGGGCGTCTACGACGTGCGCAATTCCTACGAGCGCGGCACGCCCGAGATCAAGCTCAACATCAGGCCCGAGGCCGAGGCCCTCGGGCTGACATTGTCGGACCTGGCGCGCCAGGTGCGGGCTGGCTTCTATGGCGAGGAAGTCCAGCGCGTGCAGCGCGGGCAGGACGAAGTCAAGGTGATGGTGCGATTCCCGCGCGATGAACGCGACTCTGTCGGTTACCTCGAGAACATGCGCGTTCGCACGCCCAGCGGCGGCCGCGTACCCTTCCACGCCGTCGCCGAGGTCGAGCTGGCGGAGAGCCCGACCACGATCCGGCGCTTCGACCGCGAACGCTCCGCACGGCTCTCCGCCGAGGTGGACAAGGAGAACTACGAGCCCGGCAAGATCATGGCCGACATCCTGCAGAAGGAACTGCCCGCGGTGCTCGCAAGTTATCCCGGAATCCGCCATCGCCTGAGCGGCGCCGCCCAGAGCCAGCAGGAAGTGCAGCAAGACCTGGTCAAGGGCGCAGCGTTTGCGCTGTTCCTGATCTATGCGCTGATGGCGATTCCTCTGCGGTCCTACACCCAGCCGCTGATCATCATGTCGGTCATTCCCTTCGGCGCCATCGGCGCCCTCGTGGGCCACTGGATACTGGGCATCCAGGTCAGCATGATGAGTTTCTTCGGCATCATCGCGCTGGCCGGCGTGGTCGTGAACGACAGCCTGATCCTGGTGGATTTCGTCAACCGCGAGCGGGCCCTGGGCGTGCCCCTGGCGCAGGCCGTGAACGACGCCGCGCGCAAGCGATTCCGCGCCATCCTGCTGACCTCACTGACGACCTTTTTCGGCCTGATCCCGATCGTGCTGGAGACCAGCCTGCAGGCCCAGATCGTCATTCCGATGGCGGCCTCGCTGGCCTTCGGCATCCTGTTTGCGACCGTCATTACGCTGTTCCTCGTCCCGTCGCTGTACCTGATTCTCGACGACTTCGGGCACTGGTGGCGTGAGGCGTGGAGCCACGCCCTGCCGGAACGCTTCCGGCGCGACAAGCGCCCGGCGCCAGCCTACCGAAGCGTCGGAGGTCCGAGCGGTGGCCCACCGTCGCAGTGAGCAGAGGCCGGTAACGGGTCAGGACGACCAGGTCGGTGCGCTGCTCAGGGAGGGCCGCCATCGCCTGGCCCCAGGTGCGACCGCCGCCCTCGACTCCGAGGTCCTGCTGGCCCGGGTGCTCGAGGTGGACCGGCCCTGGCTGTTCGCGAACCGCGAATCCGGGGTGGCAGCCGAAGCAGCGGCTGAATTTCGCGACCTGATCCGGCGCCGCGGGCGCGGCGAACCGGTCGCTTACCTCACGGGTTTGCGCGAATTCTGGTCCATGCCGCTGCGGGTCACGCCCGACGTTCTGATTCCGCGCCCCGAAACGGAGTTGCTGGTCGAGGCGGCACTGGAATTCATCCCCCGCGATTGCGCATGCCGGGCCGCCGACCTCGGCACCGGCAGCGGCGCCGTCGCGCTGGCCATCGCCCGCGAACGGCCACTCTGCGAAGTGCACGCGACCGAGCACAGCGCCGCGGCGCTGGAGGTCGCGCGCGAGAACATTGCGGCGCTGGCTGCGGGCCGGGTGATCCTGCACCTCGGTTCGTGGCTGGAGCCGCTGAGCGGCAGATTCCGCGTAATCGTCAGCAATCCACCGTACGTCGCGGAGGACGACCCCCACCTGCAAGAGGGCGACTGCCGTTTCGAACCGCGGGAGGCGCTGACGCCGGGCCCTGATGGCCTGGAGGCGATTCGTGAGATTGCGCGGGCCACGCTGCGCTGCCTCGACGACGGCGGCGTGCTCGCATTCGAGCACGGCTTCGACCAGGGTGTGCACGCGCGCGCGCTGCTCGCGGAACTGGGCTACCTGAATGTCGAAACGCGCCGCGACCTGGAGGGGCGGGAACGCGTTACCCTGGGTCGCCGACCACGCTGATCCCAACGCTCGGGCGAGGCGGCAGTCAGCGGTCGGCCTCTTCGCCGTCTTCAGGCGACTCGAGCAGCGCCGGATCGATCTGCTTGCTGTGGCGCGCGCCGAGTGCCCGCAACTGGTCGGCCTGCCGCAGCAGGTTCCCCGCCCCGGTCGACAACTGGCCGAAGGCGCTTTCATAGCTCTGCTGGGCCTGCCGCAGCCGCTCGCCAACCTGCTGCAGGTTGTCTACGAAACCGGCGAACTTGTCGTAAAGCAGTCCGGCCCGGTTGGCGATCTCCTGGGCATTCCGGTTCTGTTTGTGCACCGACCAGACCGAAGCCACGGTCCGCATGGTGGCCAGAAAGTTGGTTGGCGAGAGCAGCGCGACCTTGTTGCGCAGCGCGAACTCGGCCAACTCGGGGTCCGACTGCAGGGCCCCGATCAGTGCGGCCTCGATGGGCACGAACATCAGCACGAAATCCAGTGAATTCAGCTCGGGAACCTCGGAGTAACGCTTCTCACCGAGATTGCGGACGTGCTGCCGCAGCGATGCGACGTGTTCCTTCAGGGCCGCCAGGCGTTCGTCTTCGTCGACCGCCGCCTGATAACGCACCCAGGCGACCAGGGATACTTTCGAGTCCAGGACGATGGACTTTCCTTCAGGCAGGTGCAGGACGAGGTCGGGCTGGATGCGCTGGCCGCCTTCAGTGGTCACCGAGTACTGCGTCGAGTATTCCTGTCCCTTCTGAAGACCGGAAATTTCCAGCAGGCGTTCGAGCTGCTGCTCGCCCCAGTTGCCCTGCGTCTTCACGCTTGCGGTCAACGCCCGCGACAGGTTCGTCGCGTCCTCGTGCAGCCGTTCGTTGAGTTTCTCGAGGTCAACGATCTTGGCCTTCATGACCTGATGCTGGGCGGTCTCTTCGCGGTGCGCCTGTTCGACGGTATTGCGGAACTCGCTCAGCTTCTCGCCCAGAGGTTTGAGCAGCCCATCGATCTGTTTGGTGTTGAGGTCCGACAGCTTCTGGGTCCGCTCCTCGAAGATCCGCTGCGCCAGCCGTTCGAAGTGATCGGCCAGGCGCTTCTCGGCTTCCTCCAGTTTGGCGAGTTGCTCGCGGTAGTGCTGATCGCGATCCGCCATCCTCGTGTCCAGCACGGCGTTCTGCTGCTCCGCCAGTGACACGGCCTGGCGGGCCTCATCCAGGCCGGAGCGCAGTGCATCGATCTCCGGCTGCAGACGCGCGCTCTGGGCCGTGCCGGCACGCCGCGACGCCACCCACGCCGCGAAAACCGACACCAGGGCGCCCAACAGCAGGCCGATCAGCAGCGCGGTCTGCGGCGTATCGATGCCCTGCTGCACCAGCCAGTCGTTCATTGGTCACCGCCACCCTCGGCTGCGTTGCGTCGCTTGGCCTGCTGCCACAGCGCTTCCATCTCATCCAGGCTCATGGCGTCCAGCGCGGCACGGCTGCCGGCCGCATCCTCGACCGCCCGGAAACGCAACTCGAACTTGGCATTTGCGCGCCGCAATGCCTGCGCGGGGTCTATCCGCAGCTTGCGGGCGAGGTTCGTCATCACGAACAGCAGGTCGCCGAGTTCATCTTCCATGGCCTCGGTGCTGCCGGAACGCATGGCCTCGCGCAGTTCCAGCAGTTCCTCCGCGAATTTGTCGAGTATGGGCTCCGGCTCGTGCCAATCGAAGCCGACCCGGGCGGCCTGCTTCTGCAGTTTGACGGCACGCTGCAATTCGGCCATGCCGCGCGGAACATCGTCCAGCAGACTCGCTCGCTCCCGACCGCCGCGGCGGGCCGCCGCCCGTTCGCGGGCCTTGGTCTCCTCCCAGGCGCTGGCCTGGGCCTCGGCATCGCTGACGGTGGCATCACCGAAGACGTGGGGATGCCGCCGGACCATCTTGTCGCAGATCGCTTCGACCACGTCCGCGAACCCGAAGCGCCCGGCCTCGCGGGCCATCTGCGCATGAAACACGACCTGCAGCAGCAGGTCACCCAGTTCGTCCCGCAATTCGTCCATGTCGCCGTGCTGGATGGCGTCGGCGACTTCGTAGGCTTCTTCGATCGTGTACGGCGCGATGCTGGCGAAATCCTGCTCGCGGTCCCAGGGGCAGCCCTTTTCCGGGTCGCGCAAGCGGGCCATGATGCCCAGCAGTCGGTCGATGTCGCTGTTTTCGGCTTTGGCTTCGGTCATCCCGGTTTGGCTCGCGCGCGCTTGGTGCTGTTTCAGTCTACGACGGCGGCAGGCTGACGCGGATTGCCGCGCCCCCCAACGCCCCGCTACCCAGCTCCAGCCTGCCACCATAGGCCGTTACGACCTCGCTGACAATGGCCAGGCCCAGGCCGTGGCCCTCTACGCGTTCGTCACCGCGGACGCCGCGCTGCACCAGGCGGTTCCACTGTTCCGCCGAGATGCCCGGGCCATCGTCCTCGATTCGAAGCCACAGGCCCGGCCGCTGCCGCCCGGGTTCGATGGCGCCGCCGCTGATGCGCACCCGCCCCCGCCCATACTTGAAGGCGTTGTCCAGCAGATTACCCAGCACCTCCATCAGGTCTCGCTGCTCCCCGTAAAATTCCAGCTCGTCTTCGAGTATGACCTCGGTGCTTATCATTCGATGAGAATGCACTTTCTGCAGGGATGCGACCATGCGCTCCACCTGCGGCGCGACCGGCACAGGCTCCGCGAGCGCACGCCGTGCCGTCGAACCGGCTCGTTGGAGGCGGGTGGCGATGAGGCGGCTCATTTCGTCCAGGGCCTGCTGCATCGACTCCCGCCCATCTGCAGGATGTTGCCGCAGCCCTGCCTGCAACACCGCCAGGGGCGTCTTCAGGCTGTGCGCCAGCGAATCGAGCGCGTTGCGGATGCGCTGCTGGTTGGACTGCTCCGTCGCCAGCAGCCGATTGACGTTGCGCACCAGCGGTTCCAGCTCGCGCGGATACTCCCCGTCGAGGCGTTCCGCCCGGCCCGATTCGACGCGCGCCACATCGCCGGCCACCCGCCCCAGTGGCCGGAATGCCGCGAACAGGAAAAGCAGCTGCGCGACCACCAGGATGGCGCCGGCCGCAAACAGTGCGCGCCACATGCCGAGCCGGAATGCGCTGGTCTGCTGGCGGATCTCTTCCGGATCGACCCAGACCGTGACCGTGTATGGCTCGACACGACCGTCCTCCAACTGCCAGCCAATGCCGTACCGCAGGGAATAGAAATCCGCGCCGCCCGAGGGCTCCTCGAAAGCCTGCTCACCGGCCGTGGCCGGCGCGGTCGCCCCCAGGGTCTCACCCAGAGCGGACCGGGACCGCCACTGTTGACCGCTGCCGCTCACGGCGACGTACACTCCCGACCCCGGTTGCAGCAGGCGCGGGTCGGCGAAGTCCTCGTCGACGCGAAAGCCGGCCTCCGTGTCGACTTCCATCGCCGCGAGGACCAGATAGACGTAGGAATCCATGCGGCCCTTCAGCGCCGACACGGCACCCCGGTGGTTGGCTGCGTTCAGGGCCAGCCCCACGATGCCCAGGGCGACCACCAACACCAGGGTGGCGCCGAACGCCAGGCGCTTACGGAGCGTGGGCGAGGGCAAGGCGGTAACCGCGGCCGCGCAGGGTTTCGATCGGGTTCAGCTTGCCGTCGGGATCCAGCTTGCGCCGCAGACGCCCGACGAACACCTCGATCACGTTGCTGTCGCGATCCGCGTCCTCGTCGTATATGTGCTCCGCGAGCTCGGTCTTGGTCACGACTTCGCCCGGGTGCATCACGAAATAACTGAGGACCCGGTACTCGAAACTGGTCAGCTCGATCTCCGTCTCGCCCCGGAACACACGCTGGGCGGACAGATCGATGGTGAAGGGCCCCAGCGCCACACGCGGACGCGCATGGCCGCCGGCACGGCGCATCAGTGCGTTGATCCGGGCCATCAGTTCCTCGAAGTGGAACGGCTTGGTCAGGTAATCATCCGCGCCGGCCTCGAGGCCAGTGACCTTGTCCTGCCAATCCGACCGGGCGGTCAGCACCAGGATGGGAAAATCCCGGCCCCGTTCCCGCAGCTCACGAATCACATCCAGGCCGGAAAGCTCGGGCAGGCCCAGGTCGATGACGGCCAGGTCGATGGGATACTCCTCGCCGAAATACAGCCCCTCGCGACCGTCGTTCGACACATCCACGGCGTAACCCGCATCGCGCAGCTGACGGCAAAGCGCGTCGGCCAGCCGGACATCGTCTTCAATCAGCAGTATGCGCATCAGCCCGCCCCGGATCGCTCAACGTTCGCGCACGGGCACACGCACGGTTTTCACCACCCCGTCCTTGGTCAACAGCTTGATCACGTGGACCCGTCGCTGGCCCTCCTGCACGGTATGGGCCGACAAAACTTTGGCGTTGTGTTGGCGAGCCGCCTGACGGGCCGCCTCGTCGAGGGTCTGAGCCAGGGCGGCCGCCGGCATGGCGAGCGCGACGGCGAGGAGCAGATTGAGCAGTTGCTGGCGAAAACCCATGGTTAGACCCGGTTAGGTACGGTAGCCCATTTTAGTTCATCGCCATGAACCCGTGCTGAATCGCCGCAGCAGCGTCGTCTGCCGGTCGTCCGGCTTGCATCGCTTCCAGTGCGTCGAGCAGGAGCCGCTGGTTGTCCGGTTCGAGATGCGCGCGCTGGCTGATGCAGCGACGCCATCGCTTGGCGCCGGGGCGGCCGTGGAACAGGCCCAGGACATGGCGGGTGATGTGCTTGACCGGGATGCCGGCCGCGCACTGGAGCGCAATGTAGTCAGTCAGCCGGTGCACGACCTCGTCCCGGCTCGTGGCCCCGGTAACCCCGAACAGCTGCCGCTGCAACTCGGCCAGAATCCACGGATTGTGGTAGGCTGCCCGCCCGAGCATGACACCGTCCAACTGCTGCAGGTGCTGCCCGACGTCTGATGCGCGATCGA
Source organism: Lysobacterales bacterium (assembly GCA_041571375.1). Lineage (GTDB taxonomy): Bacteria > Pseudomonadota > Gammaproteobacteria > Xanthomonadales > SZUA-36 > CALKKN01. Next base: position 17,469 of record JBFFUJ010000016.1, read on the forward strand.
TGCCCCCGTTCAGCACGATGCACAGCGAGGGGAAGTCCCGTTTCAGACGGTACACCCGGTCATAATGCAGCGATGGGATTTCGCGGTTCTGCTTGGGGCTCAGTCCGGCAAGCCAGGCTTTCCGGGCATGCACGATGAACACGTTACAACCGGACCCGGCTACGCAACCGATGAAATCACGGAACCAGGCGTAACTCTCGTGCTCGTCCACGCCCAGCCGGCACTTCACCGTCACCGGGGCCGCTGCGGCCTCGCTCATGGCCGCCACGCAATCCCGCACCAGCGATGGCTCGAGCATCAGGCAGGCACCGAAGCGCCCCCGCTGCACCCGGTCGGAGGGACAGCCTACATTCAGGTTGACCTCGTCATACTCATGATCGACAGCCATCCGGGCGCAACGGGCCAGCTCCCCGGGATCGCTGCCGCCAAGTTGCAGCGCCAGCGGATGTTCCGCAGGGCTGTAAGCCAGGAAGCGCTCGGCATCACCGTGCAGCAAGGCGCCGGTGGTGACCATCTCCGTGTACAGCAGGGCCGAGGGGGCCAGCAGGCGATGGAAATACCTGCAATGGCGATCCGTCCAGTCCATCATCGGCGCAACGCACAGGCGCCGGTCGAACAGAGTAGACCGCGATTGTGAAGTGTCTGCCATGCCTGTTATTCTGGATCGAAAGCGCATTAACAAGCAAAAAGAGGGCGTTTCAGACCACCGCGCCCAACAAGCGTAGCTGCGATGAAACCAAAGGAGTCGCACCATGATCGGCAGAGCCGTCCTATTCTTGCTGGCCACATCGTTCGCGGTATCCGCCCAGGCCCAGCAGGCCGTATCGGCGCTTGGACGAATCGAACCCGAACACGGGGTGATCCTAGTGTCCGCATCTTCGACGCCGGAAGCCATTCTGGGCGCGATTCTGGTGGAGCTGCACGTGGAGGAAGGTGACGACGTCAGCGCCGGCCAGCTGCTGGCGGTGAGCGACACCGCTGCCGTCATGGCGGCCACCGTGGTCGAGGCCGAGGCCGCCCTGGACTATGCCGGCAAGCAGGTCGAGGCGAGCCGCAGCCAGGCCCTCGAGGCCTGCGTCCGCGCCGACGTCGCGGCGCAGGAAGCGGAACGCCGGGCGCGTCTGCACCAACAGGGCGTCGCCGGCGAGGAGGAGGCCGAGAGCGCGCGTGGCGAGGCCGAGGCGCGCAAAGCATCGTGTGCCAGTGCCTCGACGGCAGTACGCTCAGCGGAGACCGCGGTGGACGTCGCCCGGGCCCATCTCAACCGCGTGCAGGCAGAAGCGCAGCGTTCCTATATCCGTGCGCCCTTCGCCGGACGCGTCCTCGAGATCATCACGCGCCAGGGAGAACTGATCGGCGAGGCCGGCATCCTGGAACTGGGGCGGGTGGATCGCATGTACGCCATCGCCGAGGTCTACGAGACCGACATTCGCCATGTCAGGGTCGGCCAACGCGCCACCATCAACAGCGCGGCCCTGCCGGAAAAGATTTCCGGTACGGTGAAATCCATCCGCCACAAGGTCCAGAAGCAGGACGAGATCGGCACCGACCCCGCGGCGCGCAAGGACGCGAGGATCATCGAGGTCGCGGTCCTGCTTGACGATTCCGGACCGGTCGCCCGCCTGACCAACCTGCAGGTCGACGTCGTCATCCATCCCTGATGCTGCTTGGCTGGCTGCAACTGAAGCACAAGCCGCTCCGGCTGGCCGTCGCCCTGTCGGGTATCGCGTTTGCGGTGCTGCTCATCATGATGCAGCTCGGTTTCCGCTCGGCTCTGTTCGAAAGCGCGGTGCGTTTTCACGAGCGCTTCGACTACGACATCGCATTGTTCAGCCCCGACAGCGTGTTCATCGTCCGGCCCCAACCCTTCTCGATTCGCCGCCTCTACCAGGCACTGGGGTTCGACGCGGTAGAACAGGTCACGCCTGTCTATATCTTTCCCTCTGTCTGGAAGAACCCCTGGAATAACGAACGCCGC
>JBFFUJ010000017.1:0-19312 GCA_041571375.1 Lysobacterales bacterium
GAAGGGATCGAAAATCTTCTGCAAGTCTTCCTCGGGTATGCCGCATCCGGTGTCGGCAATGGTAATCCGGGCCATCGGCACCGCCGTGCCCCTCACGCCGCTCCTCCGTTCGCACTGCTCGGTGCGAATCGTGATCTTGCCCCCGGAACCGATGGCGTGCTGGGCATTGACCAGCATGTTCATGACGACCTGCTTGATCAGGTCCTCGTCGAGCCACACCGTGGGCAGGCTTCGATCGAGATCGGAAGCGATGTCGATCTCCGCCACCTGGGCCGACTGGTGGATCAGCTCGGTGGTCGACTCGATCAGCTGATTGAGGTCGGCATAGGTTTTCTCGGGCGCCTTCTCGCGCGCGAAGTCGAGCAGGCGGCGAATGATGGCCGCGCAGCGCCTGGTCTCCTGGATGACCAGGTCGAGATCCTCGGCCTCCGGGCTGCCGTCGGGCACCTGCTTGCGCACCAGGGTCGAAAACGTCAGCACGCCGGTCAGGGGGTTGTTGAGCTCGTGTGCAATGCCCGCGGCCAGCAGGCCCACCGAGGCCAGCTTTTCGCCACGGGCGGCTTCGGCCTGCGCCACGTGCAATTCACGAGTGGCCTCCTCGACCTTCTGCTCGAGCGTATGACCCCATTCCTCCAGTTCGACCCGCGATTTGCGCAGGGCCCGGGTCATGCTGTTGAACGATGCGGCCAACTGGCCGAGTTCATCGTCGCTGCGGACCGGTATCAGCTGCTCCAGGTCGCCTTCTCCCAGCCTCGCCGCGCCTTCCTGCAGATCGCCCAGCGGGCGGTAAATGGCACGCTGGATCAGCAACCCCACCAGGATGGCCGCCAGCAGCACGAAACCCAGCGAGAGGCCGGCGATGGTGATGGTGTTCTTCCGCATGGTCGCATCGATCTGCTCCAGCGGGTAAACGATATCGAGCACGCCGAGAACGGACTGGTCTGCCGAGTGAGCATGGCAGCCGCCGTTCGCGCAGGTCGGTTCGTTGCGGATCACGGCCGTGCTGCCGAGCATCCGGCGGCCATTCTCATCGGTAAAAAAACGGGGCCGTCCCACCATCGGGCTGGCAGACCGCGATTTTTCGTCGAGATGGCAGGCCAGGCAGGACTCGGCTTCCTGGTCGACCAGCTTGCCGATTTCGTCGCGCTGCGAGGAGTGGATGACCGTCCCGTTCTTGCTCAGGATCCGGACCCGATCGATGTCCGTCTGTGCCCCGACGTCCTGGATGATCTTGTCGACATGCGAGGGCTGATTCTGCAGCATCGCGAAGCGCGTGCTCTTGATCACCACCTCGGACAACTGGGCGGCGTGGCTGATGGCCTGCTGCAGCAGTTCCTCGCGATTGTTGCGGACCACCATGATGGTGAACAGGAGCACCGCCGCCGTCAGGGCAACCACCAGGTAAAAACTGACCTTGAACCGAAGGCTATTCATCCTGCCGCCTGGCCCTCACCCGAATCGGCCGCTTCAGGGATGAGCGACTCCGCTGTTTTCATCGCATTCAGCACGCAGTCGTTGAGGCTGACGCCGCGAAAGGCGTTGCCGGTGAGCACCAGCCCGGGAAACCGGCTCAGTTCCGACTCGATGATCCGCAACCGCTCCGCGTGTCCGACCAGGTACTGCGGAATGGCCCGCTGATGACGATAGATGCTGATGAATTCAGGTTCTGCATCGAGGTCCATGATGTCCCGCAGGTCGGAGAGGACCCGTCCGAGCAACTCGTCGTCGGGCAATTCGGCCAGCTGCGGCACGCGCGCACCGCCGACCATCGTGCGCAGCAGCACCTTGCCCTCGGGCGCTCGATTGGGGAAGACATTGGAGTCGACCACCGTACCGAGGATGTCGCGTCTTTCCCGTGACGGCACCAGGAACCCGAACCCGTCGAGGCCCGGCCCCATTCGCTGCCGCCCGAACCCCAGGCAAACGACGGCCAGCGCCGGATAGGGGATGGAATCCACTTGCCCGGCGATCGCCGGAGAGAGGTCGCGCAGCATCGGCCCCTGGGCATGGGCGGGCGCCGCGAGGATGACGGTCTCGAATTCCTCGCTGCTGCCGCCGGCAAAATGGACCTGGTAGCGCCCGGCCTGGTAGCTCACCGAGACCACCGGGCTGGAGAGCCTCAGCCTGTCGCTGAGCCGGGCGGCCAGGGTGTCGGTCAATACCGACATCCCGTCGGCGAAGGAAGTCAGCATCCCGCCGGGCCCCGGCCCGGGCGTGTCTTTTTTGCCGCTGCGGCGGGCCTCTTTCTGCAGCCGGATCAGCCCGCGTATGAGGCTGCCGTATTGCGCCTCCACTTCGTGGATCCGGGGAAAGCAGCTTTTCAGGCTCATGCGCGTCGCGTCGCCCGCGAAAACACCGGAGGCCATCGGGTCGATCAGTTTTTCGAAGGCTTCCCGGCCCAGGTGGCGGGTGCCGAATTCAGCCAGAGTCTCATCATCACCCTCGCCGGGGCCCGTGAAAACCTCGCCGATGACACGCAGGCGGCCCGGCCAGCTGAGCAGGCGCGAGGCCAGGAACTGCGGCGGTTTCTCCGGCAGCTTGTGCAACTCGCCTTCGCTGAACACGTAACGCTTTTTGGCGGACTCGTCACCACGCAGCGGGGTCAGCCCGACCTCGGCGCACAGCTCGAGCGTTCTTGGGCTCTTGTCGAGGAACGCGTTGACTCCCCATTCGCAGAGGTATCCCTCTGCGGTGCGTTCGGTTTCGACCTTGCCGCCCGCGCGCTCGCCGGCCTCGAAAATCGTGACCTGCGCGGAAGGCTGCCGCGCCAGGAGAGCCTGGGCGGTTGCCAGGCCGGAGATGCCGGCGCCGACGATGGCTGCTTTCACTTTAAGTGGTTGCCTTGCTAGTATTGATTCCGGATTTTACCTTTTTCGCGGGACCGTCCTTTCGAGAATTTGGTTTGGTTGACCTGCATCATGCCTGCCCTGAAATCGCCGGCGTAAGTTTCTGAGATGCTTCAAGACTTGGGAGAGCCTGGAAATGAAAAACAACGGAACATTGGGGGCGCTGCTGCTGGCTGGCGTCGTGCTGGTCGTGCTGACGGCCTGTGGCGGCAGTACCGTCAGTTATTCCCGGGACATCAAACCCATTCTGGCGGCCAACTGTCTTTCCTGCCACCAGGCAGGCGGCGCAGGATACGAAGCCAGCGGCTTCAACATGGCGACATACGAGGACCTCATGCAGGGTACCCGATTCGGACCCATGGTGATCCCGGGTGACAGCGCCGGCAGCAACATGCTCGTCCTGATGGAAGGCCGCGCCGACCCGTCGATCAATATGCCTCATGGCGGCATGGACCCGGTCAGCAAAGCCGAGATTGAAACGATCCGCCGCTGGATCGACCAGGGCGCCAAAAAGAACTGATGCGCGCTCCACTCCCCGGAGCTTCAGCTGAGTCTCCCGAAAACAGGGCGGACCGCCCCCCGAAGCCGTCCCTAAAAGGTTGCGGTATCTGACATGAATCATGTTTACAATGGCGCCTGATCAGTACATTAGTCCTCGTTGCTCGACCTTTTTATAACGAAACAGAACGGGGCACGGCGACACGACGGCAGAGCGAGCAGAACATGAAGCAATTCCCTGGAAACTTTGAAGTTTTTCGGCCGACGACTGTTCTCCTGATGCTGTTGCTTGGCTTCGTCTCCGCGGGGCCGGCCCTCGCCGCCGAAGAAGAGAAAGCCGCAGAGGAATTGAAATACTCGAAGGGCGTCAAGCAGTGCATGGCCTGTCACCGCGAGGGCCGCGAGAAACCGGCGCACGAAATCTTCTTCACCACGATGGGGATCACGGGCGACCCCAGATCCCCATTCGCCGAAGGCAACCACGATTGCGAAGCTTGCCACGGACCCAGCGCTCACCATATTCGCAAACAGAAAGACGGCACCCGGCTGCCCCCGACGGTGACCTTCGGCGACAAGGAGCCGGTGGAACAGCAGAATGAAATGTGCCTGGCCTGCCATAACGACGGGGGCCGTTTCCACTGGCCGGGCAGCACACACGACATCGAGGGCACCGCCTGCGTGGATTGCCATCAGGTGCACGCGCCCAACGACCCGGCGCTCGCGCTCGAAACGCAGTCCGAGGTCTGCTTCCAGTGCCACCAGGAACAGCGGGCCCAATTCCTGCGTCAGTCCCGCCATCCCGTGCAGAGCACCAGCGCCGCCTTGTCGCATGTCGGCTTGTTGAGTTGTACCGATTGCCACCAACCCCACGGCGGCCCCGGGCCGGCCAACCTGATCCGCAACATGATCAATGAGCAATGCTACGACTGCCACGCGGAAAAACGCGGACCATTCCTGTGGGAGCATGCGCCAGTGCAGGAGGATTGCAGCAACTGCCACGTGCCGCATGGATCGAACTACGAAAACCTGTTGATCGCACGTCAGCCCTACCTTTGTCAGCAGTGCCATCTGGGCAATTTCCACCCGAGCGGCGTATACAGCGGCCTCGGCATTCCGCCGGCAGGGGCCGACCAGCGCATGCTCGGTAAACAGTGCCTCAATTGTCACTCGCAGGTGCATGGTTCCAACCATCCCGGCGGCCTCCGCCAGACCCGCTGAGCGATGCCGGCGTGCTGCAGGAGTAACGAGATGAAGCCAAGCAGAATATCGGTCTTGTTCGTGATGCTGACGGCACTCTGCGCGTTGCCCATCGCCAGTTGGGCCCAGGATCAGGCGGCCGACGACAAGGATTCCAAGAAGAAAGAGGAAAAGAACTCGGCCATCGCCAACGAGGTGAGCATCGGGGTCTACTACCTCGGTGAGGATGCGTACTCCTTCGGCAAGTACAACGGTTTGACCGACAAGGGCTGGGAGCCGCTGCTCGATTTCCGGCTCGAAAAACGCCCGGTGTGGGATAGTGGAGACACCGTCCGCTGGCGCCTGCAGGGATGGCGTCTCGGCCTCGATTCGAGGCGTCTGGAATACGCCTACAACGACCAGGGCACGCAGAAGTTCCGCTTCGACTACCGCGAAATCCCGAACAACCGCTTCGCGGATGGCGCCACCCCGTACCGTGCTCTGAACCCCGGGACCTGGGACCTGGCCCCGAGCTGGGAAGTGGCCCCCGGCAGCAGCAACACCCTGGGCTTCACCACCCTCACAGAGAGCCTGGTCGATCTGAAGGTGGACACCAAGCGTCGGCGCATGGATCTGGGCTATGAGCGCCGTCTCGGCTCCAACTGGGTGCTGGACATCGACTTCAGGCACGAGACCAAGGAGGGCGTACGCACGCTCGGAAGCATTTTCGGCTTTACCGGTGGCAATCCCAGGGCGGTGATCCTGCCGGCGCCCGTGGACTGGACCACAGACACGCTGGAAGCGATGTTCGAGTACTCCACGGCACGCGCCCAGTTTGGTGCCGGCATCTATGCCTCGTTCTTTTCAAACGACGAGAGCACCCTCACGTTCCAGAATGCCTACGGCTACCGGAACGGTTGGGCGCCGGGGGTCGAGTATCCCGATTCCTACGGCCGCTTTGCCCTCGAGCCGGACAACCGATATGTACAGTTCAAGGTATACGGCGGCCTGAATTTCACACCCTCAACACGCCTGACGGCCGATTTTTCGCACGGCCGGATGGAACAGGACGAGGCCCTGCTGCCGTATACGGTGAATCCTGACCTGAACGTGCACACTCCGGTCCCGCTGGCGTCGCTGGATGCCGAAGTGGCCACCACGATGCTGAACCTGCGCCTGACCAGCCAGCTGGCGCGGCGGCTGGGACTGGCCGTGAACTACCACTACGACGACCGGGATAACAAGACCCCGCGCGAGGTTTATCCCTACATCGGCGCCGATTCCCAGAATCAGCGCCCCTACGAGGCTGGCCGGATCAACCTGCCCTACAGCTATACCAAGCATCGCGCGGACGCCATCGTCACCTACCGCATGGCCCGCGCCACACGCCTCAAGGGTGGCGTCGAATACTCGGACTACCGCCGCGACTACCAGGAGGTCACGGACTCGGACGAACTCGCCTGGCTGGCCGGAATCTCCATGCGGGGCTGGGGTAGCGGCTCGTTCAGTTTCGATTACCGCAGCGCCAGCCGCGACGTTTCCGAGTACGTAGGCAACGCCCCGCTGATCCAGTCACAGCTGCCGGGCACCGTGGACGACGACGAGTACGAAAACCACCCGCTGTTGCGCAAGTACTTCCTGGCTGACCGCGACCGTGACGAGTGGCGGTTCCGGGCCGATTTCGCCCCCGGGCCTGTGGTCAATGTCGGATTCGCCGGCAGTTATGCAAAAGACGACTACGACGAAAGCCGTTTCGGCCTGACCCAGGCGAAAGTTCGCAGCGTCGGCGTCGATGCCGGCTGGTATCCGCAGGAGCACATCTCGCTGACCGGCTTCTACACCAAGGAAAAATTCGACGCGGCGCAATCGGGACGAAGCTTTTTCAACGCCGCCAGTGCCGAAGACCCGGCCAATGACTGGTCCACGGATACCCGTGACAAGGTCGATACCTGGAACTTCGCGATGACCTTCACGGATGTCGGTGCCGACCGTGGCTGGCCGGGCCTGGATTTCGGCCTCGACTACACGGTCTCCAACACCCGCAGCGACATCGACGTCATGGCAGCATCCGCAGCGACCGAGGCGTTGCCGCAACTGCAGGCGAAAATACGCTCTTTCACATTGTGGGGCAGCCTGGCGGTGAGCGCGAACTCCCGTCTGCGGCTGACCGCGGAAAATGCCGATCTGACGACCCGGGACTGGGCCCTGGACGGGGTCGTCCCCGATACGCTGGCCAACGTGCTGCTGCTCGGCGAGAACGCAGCGAATTACGATCTCTGGCTGATTACAGGATTCTGGATTTATCGGTTCTGAATATGGAACGCATCGAGGCTGATATTGTCATTGTCGGGGCCGGCGGCGCCGGCCTGCGTGCGGCGATCGCGATTGCAGAATCCAACCCGGAGTTGCAGGTCGCCCTCATTTCGAAGGTCTACCCGATGCGCAGCCACACCTGTGCCGCCGAGGGTGGTGCCGCGGGCGTCAAGGGAGCCGACGACTCCCTGGAGATGCACTTCAACGACACGGTGAGCGGTGGCGACTGGCTCTGCGACCAGGATGTCGTGGAACATTTCGTTAAACACGCGCCGCTGGAACTGGTGCAGTTGGAGCACTGGGGTTGCCCCTGGAGCCGTGACGAGCACGGCTCGGTGGCCGTGCGGCCCTTCGGGGGCATGAAGAAAAAGCGTACCTGGTATGCCGCCGACAAAAGCGGTTTTCACATCCTGCACACGCTGTTCCAGACGTCGCTGCAGTTTCCGTCGATCCGGAGATTCGACGAGTTCTTCGCGCTGGATCTGTTGCACAAGGACGGCAGCTGCCGTGGCGTCGTTGCAATGGAAATGCGCAGCGGCCGCTTTTTCCGCTTCCACGCGCCGGCCGTGATCCTGGCTACGGGGGGCGCCGGCCAGGTGTTCCCCTTCACCACCAATGGTGCCATCAAGACGGGCGACGGCATGTCGATGGCCTACCGGGCCGGGGTGCCGCTCAAGGACATGGAATTCGTGCAGTACCACCCCACCGGATTGCCCGGCACCGGCATCCTGCTGACCGAAGGCTGCCGCGGGGAAGGCGGCATCCTGGTCAACAAGGACGGTTACCGTTACCTCCAGGATTACGGCATGGGGCCCGAAACGCCATTGGGTCAGCCCGTTCTCAAGACCATGGAACTGGGGCCACGGGACCGCCTCAGCCAGGCTTTCTGGCACGAGCAGAAAAAAGGCAACACGGTCGAGACGCCCTGGGGCGACTGTGTGTTGCTCGACATGCGCCACCTGGGCGAAAAGAAGATCAACGAGCGTCTGCCGCTGGTGCGCGAACTGGCCACCTATTACGTAGGCCACGACCCCGTCACCGATCTGGTTCCGGTACGCCCTGTCGTGCATTTCATGATGGGCGGCATCGATACGAACATAAACGGCGAGACGCCCATGCCCGGCCTCTACGCCATCGGTGAAACCTCCTGTTCCGGCCTGCACGGCGCCAATCGGCTCGGCTCCAATTCCCTGACCGAGTTGCTGGTAGCCGGCAAGCGATCGGCGCAGCGCGCGATGGCCCACGCTCTGGAGGCGGGTCGTGTCGGGGACGACCCCTCGGTGACAGCCCAGTCCGAAAGCATCGTGAAAGCGATTCGCGACCTGCTCCTCCAGCAGGGAGACGAGTCGGTGGCGCGCCTGCGTCGGGAGATGCGTGACTCACTGGAAGAAGGCGCCGGCATCTACCGGGACGAGCAGAGCACCAACGCCACCTGCGAGAAGGTCGCGGAACTGAAGCAGCGCTACCGTCACATCGAGGTGCACGACAAGAGCAACGTATTCAACACGGATCTGCAGCAGGCGCTTGAATTGCGCAACCTGATGGATATCGCCGAAACGGTCGCGGAGGGGTCTCTGCAGCGCCGGGAATCGCGCGGGGCACACCAGCGGCTGGACCATCCCGAACGCGACGACCAGGAGTTCCTGAGACACTCACTGGCTTTTCGCCAGGCTGATGGCAGGCCGAAGATCGAGTGGCTCAACGTCACCATTACGCGTTCCCAGCCGGGTGTGCGCGACTACTCCGGGGGTAAGGCTTCATGAGCATCCGCCAGTTGGAGCTTTCGGTGCTGCGCTACGATCCGGAGCGCGACAGTGAACCGTATTTCCAGTCGTACTCCGTGCCCTGCGAGGAGGACTGGGCGATCCTGGATGCCCTGAACTACGTCAAGGAGAATATCGACACGACCCTCAGCTACCGTTGGTCCTGCCACATGATGGTCTGCGGCAGCTGCGGGATGATGGTCAACGGCGAACCCAGCCTGACCTGCAAGACCTTCGTCCGTAATCTCCCGGATCAGGTCCGCATCGAGCCGCTGGCAAATTTCCCGATCGAACGGGACCTGGTCGTGGTGCTGGACGATGTCATGGAAAAACTGCAGCGAGCGCGCCCATGGATCATCCGCCACGATCCCCCGCCGCCGGAAGACGAGGAGTACACCCAATCGCGGGCCGCGCTGTACAAATTCAAGCAGTACACCATGTGCGTCAACTGCATGTGCTGCTATGCGGCCTGTCCCCAGTACGGCCTCGACCCCTCGTTCATCGGTCCGGCAGCGCTGGCGCTGGCGCATCGCTATAACCGGGACTCGCGCGACCAGGGCAAATCACAGCGACTGGACATACTGGCCGATCACGACGGGGTCTGGGACTGCTCCTTCGTCGGCGCCTGTTCCGAGGTCTGTCCGAAGAGTGTCGATCCGGCGGCCGCCGTGCAGCAGATGAAGGTCGACGGAGCCATCGAGTACTGGAAGCAGAAGCTGCCGGGAGGAAAGTCATGAGCAGACAGCCATACATCCGCCCGATGCCGAAGACCAGCTGGTACCTCAACAACGCCCGTTATCGGCGCTACATGCTGCGCGAGGTCACCTGCCTGCTGGTGGGGTTTTACAGCTTTCTCGCGATCTGGGCCCTGGCGGCACTGTCCAGAGGTTCGGCCGATCACTGGAATGCCTTTCTGCAGACGCAGCAGAACACCGGGATGATCGTTTTCCACGCGGTCGCTCTGATTTACTACCTGATCTACATGACTTTCGACTGGTTCAAACTGGCCCCCAAAGCCATGGCGATCCAGCTGGGTGAGAACAAACTGTCCGACCGCACGATTATCTTCGGACACTACGCGGCCTGGTTTGCGGTGACCTTGTTCGTGTTCTGGCTGGTGGGGGTATTCTGAGATGACCATCGCCCGCAAAGCCGTGGTCTGGGGGCTGTTCGCAGCCGGGGGCACCTTGAGCGCGTTTCTGTTTCCCGCGCTGATCGCGCTGTTCCTGCTGGTTGCGCTGGGCCAGGTGCCCACCGGGCTCACATTTGAACAGATTGACGCGTTTGCCGGCTCCGCGGTCGGCAAATGCATCCTGTTTCTCGTAATCTTCCTTCCTTTGTGGCATGCTGCACATCGCCTGCGGGTCGTATTCCACGATTTCGGGGTGCGCAGAGACAAGGCAGTTGCTAACGCCGTCTACCTGGTGGCCGCAATCGGCACCGCGATGACGGCTTTTTATTTGTACCGGATCTGATCCGGCAACAGACACGAAGCGGAGCATGAACGAAGATTCGAGAGCCGTAGCGGAACGCTATGATTTTGCGATGGGTGACTATCCGGCGCAGGAGCGTCATCTGTCCGCCGTGAGGACGGCACCGACGATCCCGGACTACCTCCAGGACACCTACTGGTGGGCCTACCTGCACCCGAAAGCCCTGAGCATCTTCGAGCGCGAATGGGTCGTCAACCTCATTCTCTGGGGCAACATGCGCAAGCTGACACAAGCCGTGATCGGCGAAATGCGCGTGGCGCCAAACAGCCGGGTGTTACAGGTCGCCTGCGTTTACGGCGAGTTTTCGAGCATTCTGGCGTCCCACCTGGGTGAAAACGGCTCCCGCCTCGAGCTGGTGGACGTCGCGCCGATCCAGCTCGGCAACGCGCGCGAGAAGTTGGCGGATCACGGCAACGTGGGCTTCCACCACCAGGATTCCAGCGCGATGACCTTCCCGGCGGCCAACTTCGACCAGACCGTTGTGTTTTTCCTGCTGCATGAGCAGCCCGAAGAGGTGCGTCGCAAAACGATTGCCGAAGCGATCCGGGTTACCCGGCCGGGGGGCAAGGTGGTCTTCGTCGACTATCACGGCCCTCGTCAAAGCAATCCTTTCCGCTACCTCATGAAGCCGGTGCTGGCCTGGCTGGAACCCTTCGCGCTGGATCTCTGGCGCCGGGAATTGTTCGATTTCATGCCCGCCGACGTCCGGCCGGAGCAGGTGACGTCGGAAACTTTCTTCGGCGGTCTGTACCAGAAGGTCGTCCTGACCGTCTGAATCGACCCTCGGCCGCCCCGCGGGCCCGGACATCGAATACCACGACGCGATGATCCGCGTGGTCGAATTCGTCTGCGGCTAAGGCTATATGGCGCCCGGCGGGACAGCCCCTGCGGTGGCCTGCAGTGCTTCTTTGCAATGGAAGGCCTCACCTGTGCCCCCGAGGCGGCATCGACCTGATGCCGGACTGCCGGAGTCGGCGGGATTCGAAAATATCCGGAACGAGGACTTCACCGATCGGTCCGGACGGGCGGCTCAACGCCGGGTGAAGGCATAGAGCAGTGCCCCGACGGCGGCGAAGGCCGCAGTGACCAGCCACGACTTCAGCTCGGCGTGCGAAGCCAGCCAGAGGCTGGGCAGCAGCGCCAGGATCGGTATCAGAGCCCCTCCCTTCAGCCGGAACTGACCCGGCTGCTCGCCTAGCCTGCGGTGCAGCACGGGCAGCGCAGCGATGCAGCCCACGTAGACCAGCAGCCGTACGACCGTACTCATCGCCGCCAGCCAAATGAAGCCGCCGCTGAGTGCCAGCAATGCGGAGAGGACCGCATAAAACATGATGGCGTTGGCCGGGGTCTGATGGCGCGTGTGGACCGCGCCGAACCAGGCCGGCAGGCTGCCGAGTCGGGCCATCGCGTACAGCAGTCGGGGCGCCGTGAGCATGCCCCCGGACAGGTTGCCGCTGATCGAGAAAATGGCCCCGAGGGTCAGGACGGCCGCGCCGGCCGCACCCATCAGGACCAGCGCCAGGTCCGCCAGCGGGGTCTTGCTGCCGCCGACACCCGGCACAACCGAAACGGTCACGACCTGGACCAGGAAATAGAGCAGCGTGATGGCCAGGATCGTCCGGATCAGGGCCCGCGGAATGTCGCGGCGGGCATCCTGCGCCTCGCCGGCAGGTATCACAGCGCTCTCGAAACCAACGAACGCGTAGAAGACGATCAGCAGGGTTTCACCCAGAGAATCCAGCGGCGGAGCCGTCGCGTGCGTGAAGATCCCCGGATTGACCTGGCCCAGGCCGAGCAAGAGCAACAGGATCAGCGGCAGCAGCTTGAGCAGGGACAGCGCGAACAGGGCCAGCATGCCCTGGCGCACGCCGATCACGTTGATCAGCGCCAGCACACCGCAGGTCATCAGCACGCCGGCCAGCTGCCAGGGCCCCTCCAGCAGCGGAGGCCAGAACCAACCCGCATAGGTCACCATCAGGTGCGCGTTGGCCGCGAAGGCCGTCGTTCGCGACAGGATCAGCAGCCAGCCCGCCTGAAAACCCGCGAATGGCCCGAAGGCAGCGGTGGCATAGCTGACGGGGCCGCCGGTGTCGTCGAAATAGCTCGCCACGCCCGCAAAGACCAGCACGATCAGCATGATCAGCAGGCCACAGAGGACGAACAGCCAGGGGCTGAACAGGCCGGCTGACTCGATGGCGATGGCCGGCAGGGCGAAAATGCCGGCGCCGATCGTGCCGTTCAGCGCAATGGCGCCGAAACCCAGCTGGCTGATCTCGCGCCGGAGGCCGGAACCGCTCGGGGACTGGGGCGCTTCAGCCGTCACGCCGGCGCTGCCTCCGTGCAGACTGCGTTGGGGTAAGGGCTATTCATTGGGGCACCATAGTACCTCGGGAATGGGACCCGAGGGGCGCGGTGCTTGCACGGCTCCTGCCTTGGCTCTAGCCTGTGGGTAGCCACCGGACGAGGAGCGGTTCCGCGATCAACATGGGACACAGCTACATTTACGATGCCATACGTACCCCCCGGGGGCGGGCAAAGGATACCGGGGGCTTGCACGGACTCTCGCCTTTCGACCTGCTGGCCACGCTGTACCGGGCGCTCGAGCAGCGGACCGGCGTGGACCCCACGCGGGTAGGCGAAGTGGTGCTCGGCTGCGTGACCCAGCACGGCGAGCAGGCCGGCAACATCGCCAAGACCTCAGCCCTGTATGCCGGCTGGCCGACGACCGTGTCGGGCATGACGGTCAATCGATTCTGCTCCTCCGGCCTGGACGCCGTAAACATCGCGGCACTCAAGGTGGCGCAGGAGCAGGAAGAGCTCGCCGTCGGCGGCGGCGTGGAAATGATGTCCCGCGTCCCGATGCTGTCGGATAAGGCCGCGGTGTTCACCGACGTCGAGCTGGCCGTCCGGGCCCGTATCCTGATGATGGGCAGCGGCGCCGATCTGATCGCCTCCCTCTACGACGTCTCGCGCGAGCAGGCCGACGGGGTCGCGCTGCAGAGTCAGCGCCGTGCGACCACCGCGCGGCAGGAAGGTTACTTCCAGTCCGTTGTGCCTGTCCCGGTTGGCGCAAGCGGCAGGGTGATTGACGCCGACGAATGCATCAGGCCGGACATCACGCCCGAAGACCTGGGCCGGCTGGAACCCGCATTCGCCGAACTGGGCGCCATGGGTGTCGACGCACTGCAGCTGGCCGGCTATCCCGAGCTCACTGAAATCCGGCATGTCCACACGGCGGGCAACTCGCCGGCCATGGCCGACGCGGCCGCCCTGGTCCTGGTCGGCAGCGAGGAGGCCGGCAGGGGGCTCGCGCGCGCCCCGCGCGCGCGCATCGTGTCCACCGTCAATGCCAGCGACGACCCCCTGCTGGTCCTGTCGGGCGCGGTGGCGGCGACCGGGAAACTCCTGGAGAAAACCGGCCTCAGAGTCACCGACGTCGATCTGTTCGAAATTCACGAGGCCTTTGCCGCCACCGTCGTCAAGTGCCGTCGCGACCTCGGCATTCCCGACGAGAAACTGAATGTGAACGGTGGTGTCATCGCTCTGGGCCACCCGCTGGGTGCGACGGGCGCCATCATGCTCGGCACGCTGCTGGACGAGATGGAGCGCCGCGATGCCAAACGCGGCATCGTTGCCGCCAGTGGCGCGGCAGGATCGGGCTCGGCCATGCTGATCGAGCGCTGACCGAACCGGCCACACCCGCCGGTGCTTCAGTCGCGTCCGACCACGAAGCTCACGGTGGTGGTGGCGCTGCCGCCGATGTTCAGGGTGGCGAAGTTCCTCGCTGCCTCGACCTGATAATCGCCCGCCCTGCCGGTCACCTGCTTGAAGCAGTCGAGCATCATGCGCACGCCGGTCGCGCCGACCGGATGCCCGAGCCCGATCAGCCCACCGCTGGGATTCACCGGTATCCGCCCACCGATCTCGATATCACCGGCCTCGATCGCGCGCCAGCTTTCGCCCGGCGGGGTGATGCCGAAATGGTCGATCGCCATGTACTCGGTCGTCGTGAAGCAGTCATGGGTCTCGATCCCGTCGATGGCCTCGACCCCGCTCACCCCGGCCCGCCCGAATGCATCCAGAACGGTCTGCCGCACGTGCGGAAACACAAAGGGGGTACCTCGGCTTTCGTCGATCTTGGCCTGGTAGCTGATGGGCCCCGTGTGGTGCCCCCAGCCTTTGATGTAGGGCAGCTCTTCAAATGTCAGGCCACGCTTCCGGGCGTACTCGGCGGCACGCTCGGGCGACGCGAGGAACACCACGGCGGCGCCGTCGGTAATCTGCCCGCAATCCTGTTTCCGGATTCTGCCGTCGATCACGGGATTGGCCTCGTCGGCCGCGGTAAAGCTCAATTCACTGAACACCCAGCGCCTGGTTTGCGCGTTCGGATTGCGCTTGGCGTTGGCGAAATTGATTTCGGCGATTCGCGCCAGGTGCTCCTGGCGCAACCCGTAGCGCTGTTCGTACTCGTCGCCGAGCTGGCTGAAAATATGGGGCCAGGGGAACCGCACCCCGACGCATTCATTGCCACTCCACATGGCCGGCCCGCCGATGTATTCCGCGGCTTTCTCGCCCGGCACGTTGCGCATCTGCTCGACCCCCACGATTGCAGCCAGACCGTAGCGGCCCGCCTCGATTTCGCTGGCGGCTGCCAGCAAGGCGATGCTGCCCGAGGCACAGGCAGCCTCGTGGCGGGAGGCCGGGATGCCTGAAAACGCCGGATGCGCGGCTGCGAAAAACCCGCCGAGATGTCCCTGGCGACAGAACAGCTCCGCGGTGAAGTTGCCGACGTGGGCGACGTCGATTGACTCCGGCGGGATGCGGACCTCCTCCAGGGCGGCATGCACCGTATCGGAGAATGCATCGAAAAGCCCCTTGCCCTCGCGCGACCAGTTGCGGGCGAAATCGGTCTGAATGCCGCCCAGTACGTAGACCCTTGGTTTCACGTTTCGTCGTCCTCGAATGGTTCCGGAAGCGCGAGGGTCATTCCGCACCCGATTCCCGCGCCTCGTGGAAGGTAAAAGTCAGGCTGTTCGGCTGGATCACCTCGCGGCATTCGCTGCAAATGACCTTCGCCCGCAGCGGTTGACCACAGAGCTTGTGCGTCAGGGACAGGGGCGAGCGGCCGGGCTTGACCATCCAGCGCTCGGCCCACTGATGCAGCATCAGGGCGTAACCGTAGAGGTCACGGCCCTTTTCGGTCAAATGATAAGCGTAGCGCGTCGGCTGGCGCTGGTAGACCTTACGCTTGATGACACCGGCTCGTGTCAGCAGCCGCAAGCGGTCCGCCAGAATATTGGTCGCGATGCCGATGGCCGAACCAATCCCGTCGTAGCGGTCGATCCCGAAGAACAGCGAGGCGATGACCAGGCCGGTCCAGCGATCGCCCATGACATCGGCCAGATGAAACAATTTCGTATCGACACCTTCCGGATAACTCGACTTGGCTCTCGAGCGTCTCTGGTGCCGGGGCCTGATCGACTGCGGCTTCAACGGGCCGGGCCCGCGAGCGAACTGCACGTCCCAGATCTTCACCGGCGCGCTGCAGTGTTCACAGCAGGTTTCCGGCAGGGTCACCCGGCCACAGTCCTGATGCAGCAACCTCTCCGGTGAAAAATGTTCCTCGTCCTCGCCCCAGTCATGTTCCCAGCGCCAGGCCATCAGCGCCAGCGGGTAAAGGTCCGCACCCTTCTCGGTCACCCGGTACTCATAACGCGCCGGTGATGCCTGGTATGGTTTCCGGTACAGGATGCCGCTGGCCACGAGGTGACTGAGTCGTGCGGTCAGCGTGCCCCTGGCCGCGTCCGTGCGGCGGCGCAGGTCCTCGAAACGCCGGATACCGAGGAAGATATCGCGCAGAATGAGGAAGGACCAGCGGTCGCCTATGATATTCAGGGCCAGGGCCACCGGGCTGCTCAGGATCAGACGACCGCTCGGCTCCGTCTGCCGGTGTACCTTGGTCCCCTGTATCTCGGTCTTCGACATGCTCTACGCCAGTGCGCCCGCGTACTCGTCTTCGAGCTGCGCGACGATATCCTGCAGCGGCTCCACGGCGTGGATGGTGCCGACGCCCTGCCCCGCCGACCAGACGTCACGCCAGGCCTTGATGCGGTTTTGAGAGCCCGTCAGATCCATGCCGGAGCGCGCGGGCAGATGATCCGGATCCAGGCCCGCCCGTTCGATGCTCGGTCGGAGGTAATAGGCGTAGCCGCCCGTGAAGGAATTGGTCAGCAGCAAGTCGCTGAACTGCGAGTCGATGACCATTCGCTTGTAATCGGGGACCGCCTGGCTCTCGGTTGCCGCGATAAAGCGGGTGCCCATGTAGACCAGATCGGCCCCGAGCACTTCAGCCGCCCGAACAGCCCGCCCGTCGCAGATGGCCCCGGCCAGGACGAGGATCCCGTCGAAAAACTCCCGCACGGCCGGCACGAAGGCAAATCCCGCCATTTGCCCCGTATGCCCGCCCGCCCCGGCACTCACGAGCGCCAGCCCGTCGACGCCATAGGAGGCTGCCTTGCGCGCATAGTCGACGCTGTTCACGTCGGCAATGACGACGCCGCCGTAACTGTGCACGGTCTCGACCACCGCCTGAGGGCTGCCCAGCGCGGTCACGACGATGGGCGGGCGGTACCGTTCGACCAGGGCGAGTTCCTCCGACAGGCGCTCGTAGGTCCGGTGGACAACCATGTTGAAGGCCCAGGTATCGGTTCCGCCAGCCGCGCGCGCGGCCTCCACTTCGCGGCTGATGCGGCCCATCCATTCGTCCAGGATATCGATGGTCCGGGCGTTCGGTGCCGGGAACGACCCGATCACGCCGCTGCGGCAGGCGGCGACGACCAGGTCCGGCCCTGACACCAGGAACATCGGTGCCACGACCACGGGGAGCCTGAGCCCCGCCTTGATCTCGGCAATGCGTTCCCTGGCAGTCATGTTCCGGTCACTCAGCGTCACCCCCGTGGGTCCGGGAGCTCTCTTTAACTTGCATAACTAGACTATTGTACTTCAATTAGGTGGCACACGGTTCCGCTCACCGTCCGATGGATCCCGGGACGCCCTGAGCGCCGCCAGGTAGGGCGCCGTAATACCGCGCAGCCCCATCCGGTAAACCTCCAGCAATTCACTTCCCGTACCCACCGCCGTCCGCAGCAGGCCGCCGGCCAGCCTGAACGGCGCTGACCAGATCGGCAGAAAACCCTCGCTGCCCAGCGCCACGCCCGCCGCATGGCGGCAATGCTGCTTCGATTGCTGCAGACCGGAAGCCACCGCTTGTCCCAGCCGGGTCACGGTCTGATCCAGCGCGTCCACGCTCTCAACCAGGGCGTCGAAACCCGCCACGCTGAAACGGCCGATCCCGCCGGTGACGTCATCGGCGCGATCCTCCAGGAATTCGTAGAGAAGCCGAAACCGTTCACCGACCTGCCGGCCGTACAGGGGGTCATCCGCCGCCTCGATCAGGGATTCGACTTCCTTCCATTGCCTGGCACCGAGTGCCGTGCGCGCCAGCGGGAAAAGCTGCCGCTCTTCACGGTTCATGTGTGTGCGCAAACGCCGCACGTAGGTGGCCATTTCCGCCGCGAAGGCCTGACGCTCTCCGCGGTCGGCAGAATCCTCCAATCCATGCAGGCGGCCCAGAAGCTCCTGGCTTTGCCGTTCAATGTATGCGTGTTCCCGCAGCTGCTGCCGGATGACCGAACCGCTTTGCGGGGCGGCTCGCAGCAAGTGCCGGAACAGAACGTCCTCCGCGGGGTGATGTACCGCGTCGGGATAGCTGGACATGTAATGCAGCACGTCTTCGATGAGGTACCGCACCGGGTGCGCCGCGACATCGGATTGAGCGGCCGCTTCCTCCAGGATATCCAGCAAGTCGCCCATGTAACGGTGTTCGCCCTGCAAGAAGTCCAGCACTCCAACGGTGTCATCGACAGGAGTCCCCGGCTTGCCGCGGGCATCTCTCATCCGGGCCTCAGCGGCCATCGGGGTATATCCTCGCAATCAGAGGCCGGAGAGCGGCTGGGAAATAGGGGTAAGGGTCGAACGCTTCCCAACGGTTCCTTGCTTGCGCCAGCCGATCGGCCACCGCCAGCAAAACGAACGGGTTGACGCCCATGCCGATGTGCGAGGAGTTCACGCGGATGTTCTCTCTCGGTGCACCAGGACCGCTGCGCTCTACGACATAGGCCGGTATCGAAGCGGACGCCTCGTCCACCACCCCGTCAATGGGGCTGCAGATCGAAATACACGGCAGTTCCGGCTTGTCGGCATGCCAGTGCAGCAAACCCCAGCGACCGGCAAACCGGCTCTGCGTCTGTCGCGTTACGCCGTAGCCCAACAGTCCGACCAGTCCATTGTGGCGTTTTCGCAGGTAGGGATGGAACGCGGGGGAGCCGAGCATGATGATGCGGTCGATGTCGGGCATCAGACGCATGGCCAGTTCACGGGCGTAAACCCCGCCCAGGCTTTGCCCGATCAGAGCCACGGGCGCCGAATGGTGATCCGCCAGGCGCCTGACCGTGTCACCGATTCGCGCCTCCAATTGCTGCAGATGCGCCTCCATGCTCTGGTCGCGCGGACCCAGGTTGCGCCCGACGCCCCAACCGTGCGCATCGTAGCCGTTCGCGTTGAGGAAGCGCTTGAGGCGCCCGAGCGACGATCCAGAGACCAGGAAACCGGGCAGCAGGATGACCGGGCGATGGCCGTCGCCGCGGGGAGCGACCGAGTCCAGCAGGCGTTGTCCCAGCAGGTTGACCGCCAGTTCGGAGCGGGCCAGCAGCAGGTCGGTCTGCAGGCGCCAGAGGTCGCTGACTATCGCGGAGCCCGGCAGGCGGCGAACGGCGGCCTCCAGGGCCGAGTTCACGGCCGAACCCGATTGCGTGCAGCGCGCCCGTAACTCACGGCTGTGATGGACCCTCCACCATTTCTTTCAGCGCGTTGCGCAGGACCTTGCCCAGGGGGTTCCTCGGCAGCTGGTCCAGGACGAGCAAGCGCTCGGGCAGCTTGAACACCGCGACATTCCTCGACCGCAGAAATCCCGTGATGTCATCCAGATCGACCGATTCACCGGGTTTGGACACGACCGCGGCACACACCCGTTCCTCCATGACCTCATCGGCATAACCCACGACCGCCGCCTCGACCAGCTTGGGATGGCCTGCGAGCAGATTGTCGATCTCGTCCGGGGAGATCTTCACGCCCCCGCGCACGATGATGTCCTTGCAGCGCCCAA
>JBFFUJ010000018.1:0-19122 GCA_041571375.1 Lysobacterales bacterium
CCAGCGGCGTGGCGCCCGTTACGGTGTCCCAGCCCAGTCCAGCAGGTAGCTGGCCGGTGCCAATCGACCTGAGCATTTCGATGAAGCCCAGGTCCACCTGGGCCAGCTCGAGTGGCGGTAACCAGGCCGTCATGGGTTGCGGGAAGCTGACCAGGACCACCACGTAACCCACCATGGCGGGATTGAAGGCGTTGTAGCCCAGGCCGCCGAACAGGTGCTTTGCGACCACGATTGCGAACAGCATGCCGACCAGTGAGATCCACCAGGGCGCCAGCGGCGGCAGGCACAGCGCGAAGAGCAGGGCGGTCACCACGGCACTCAGGTCGCCGAGGTAAAGCCCCACGGGCCTGCCGCGCGCGGCGAGGCTGGCCGCCTCGAACAACACGGCGAAGCCGCAGGCCAGCATCAACTGAACGAGTATGCCGGGTCCAAAAAACCAGACGTGGGCGGCAATGCCCGGGAGCAGAGCGTAAATCACCTGCAGCATGACGCCGCGGACGGTCGAGGTGGGCGGAAAATACGGGGCGCCGCCGGTTTCGAACCGGCGAATCATGATCCGCGCTCCCGGCGCGATTTGGCCCGGGCGATGGCGGCTGCGATGCGCTCCTGTCTGGCAGTTTCGTCGCCCAGGGCGTTTTTCCTTTCCTCGAGACGCTGCTGCCGTTCCCGCCTGATCCGTTCCAGACGCGCTTCCCGCGTGAGGAAGCGCTGGCGGGCCCTATCGGCAGCCTGCCGCTCCTCGGCCAACCGGTCCAGTTCCGATTTGCCATGGCGGAACCACTCGACCAGGGGAATGTGGCTGGGGCAGACGAAATCACAGCATCCGCACTCAATGCAGTCTGCCAGTCCAGCTTCCACAGTGTCTTCCCATAGCCCGTTTCGCACGGTCCAGTGCAGTTGCTGTGGCTGCAGGACGGCGGGGCACACCCGGGCGCATTCGCCACAGCGTATGCACGGCATCTCCGCCTGGGCAGGACGCAGGTCCTCCGCGGTGAGGACCAGCACGCAGTTCGCTGCCTTGGTCACCGGGTTGGCATCGGAATCGAGCGCGTAGCCCATCATGGGTCCGCCGAGCACCAACCTCGCCGCGCCCTCCGCGTATCCGCCACATTGTGCGATCAGATCGACGATCGGAGTGCCGATCGCAGCCAGCAGATTGCGCGGTCTGCGGACTCCGTTGCCGGTGACGGTCACGATTCGCTCGATCAGCGGCTTGCCCTCCACCACGGCATGGGCCACGGCGGTCGCTGTCGCCACGTTCTGGCACAGCAGGCCAACGTCCGTGGGTCTTCCGCCGCTGGGAATCTCGAGCCCGGTCAGTACCTGCACCAGCTGCTTTTCACCGCCCTCCGGATAGATCGTCGTGATCTTGACGATGTCGATGTTGGCACCGTCAGCCTTGCCAAGGGCATCGCTCAGGGCCTGATGGACGGCGCCCATCTGGTCCTCGATGGCGATCACCGTGCGTTCTGCCCCGATGGCCTTCTGCAGGATCTGTGCGCCGAGCACGATGGATTCGGGCTGCTCGCGCATCAGCATCTCATCGCAGCTGATGTAGGGCTCGCACTCCGCGCCATTCAGAACCAGCGTGTGGATCCCGCGCTGACTTGCTTCGCCGACCTTGTGGGCGGTTGGAAACACGGCCCCGCCCAGGCCGACGACACCCGCATCGCGAATGATCCGGCGAAGCGCCCCGTCCGTCGCTTGCCGCCAGTCCCCGGGGGCGTCCAGCGCAGTCCAGCGATCCTCTCCATCCGCTTCAATGACCACGCAGCGCCCGTCGCTGCCGGATGGATGGCTGACGGGATGAAGGCTGATCGAGCAAATGGTCCCGGATGTCGGCGCGTGGATGTAGCCCCTGCCGAAGTGCTCGAAACGCCCGATCTGCTGGCCTTTGAGCACCCGCTCGCCGGCTTCGACCATCGGCTCGGCCTCCGCGCCGCCGCGCTGGAGCAGCGGCACGAACAATCGTTCGGGCAATCCGGCCCGCATGACCGGCAGCTCGCAGGAAATCTTCTTGTTGTGGCGCAGGCGCAGACCGCCATGGAAGGAGTGCAGCCGCCGCCCCGCTGATCTCGCCACCTCGACCGGGTTTCCGAGCATCAGGAACTCCCGGGCGCCCGTCCGCTGGCGAACGACCGGGCCCATCCTGCCGGCAGTGCCGGGCGTGGCCAGGACCAGGCGCCGGACGCCGGTGACCTGGGCTTCATCTCGATGCAGTCGACCGGACACGGTGGCAGGCACAGGTCACAGCCTGTGCACTCGGAGCTGATGACGGTGTGCATCTGCTTGGCCGCACCGAGAATGGCGTCCACTGGGCAGGCCTGTATGCACAGCGTGCAGCCGATGCAGAGGGATTCGTCGATGACCGCCACGGTGCGGGGTCCCTCCTCACCGTGTTCGGGGCTGAGCGGCAGCGGCTCGGTCCCGAGCAGATCGGCCAGCGCCTGGATCACTGCTTCGCCGCCGGGCGGGCACTGGTTGATCTCCGCCGCGCCGGCCGCGATGGCCTCCGCATACGGCCGGCATCCCGGATAATTGCACTGCCCGCACTGGGTCTGAGGCAGCACGGCGTCGATGCGATCGACGACGGGATCGGACTCCACGCGAAAGTACCGTGCGGCCCAGCCCAGGCCGAGACCGAACAGGCCACCGAGTATCGTGAAAGACAGCACCGCCGTGAACACAGGAATCGCCTCTTCAGAGCTTGGCCAGCCCGGAAAAACCCATGAAGGCCAGCGCCATGAGTCCGGCGGAAACCAGCGCGATCGGCGCGCCCCGAAAATGAACCGGAACGTCCGCATGGGCCAGACGCTCGCGCATGGCTGCGAATGCGATCAGCACGATGCCGAACCCGGTTGCCGCGCCGAATCCGTAGAGTGCCGACTGCAACAGGTTGTGCTGTTCGCGCACGTTCAGAAGCGCAACGCCCAGCACCGCGCAATTGGTCGTGATGAGCGGCAGGAAAATGCCCAGGACACGATAGAGCAGTGGGCTGCTCTTGCGGATCGCCATCTCGGTGAGCTGCACCACCGTCGCGATCACCAGGATGAATCCCAGCGTCGCCAGATACTGCAGCCCGAGGGGTTCGAGGAGGTAGCGGTTCAGCAGGTAGGCTGATACCGAAGACAGGGTCAGCACGAACAGCGTGGCCACCGACATGCCGATGGCGCCCTCGACCTTGCCCGAGACGCCCATGAACGGACACAGGCCGAGGAATCGGACCAGGACGAAGTTGTTTGCCAGGACAGTGCTGACCAGTATCAGGACGTACTCGGTCAAGACGGCCTCACGTCACCCGCTGTCCCGGCTGGGCTCCCTCGTCGGGTTCCAGGATGAACAGCTCCTTGCCTCCCGGCCCTGCAGCCAGAACCATGCCCTCAGAGACGCCGAAGCGCATTTTCCGCGGCTTCAGATTGGCCACCATCACCGTCAGTCGGCCGCTGAGTTCCGCTGGATCATAGGCCGAGCGGATACCGGCGAAGACCGTGCGCGTTTCGTTGCCGATGTCCAGGGACAGCTTCAACAGCTTGTCGGCGCCCTCGACCTGCTCGGCGGACACGATGCGGGCGATTCGCAGGTCGATTCGACTGAATTCGTCGATACCGATTTCCGGCTCCAGGGGCGCAATGGAGGTTGATGGGGCGGCATCGGCGGCCGCAGGCTGGAGCGACTCCTTGGAATGTTCGACCATGATCTGAACCTTGAGCGGATCGATACGCGTCAACAGGGGCTGAAAGGTGTTCAGTGAGCCAGCCAGCAGGGGTTCCGGGAGACCGGACCACTCGTCGAGTGCCGTGCCGAGGAAGGCGGCCGCCCGCTCCGCCGTGAAAGGCAGTACAGGCGCCAGATAGGACATCAATACGCGGAACAGGTTGATCCCCTGGGTGCAGATTCCGTGGACTTCCGCCTCCTGGCCCGCCTGCTTGATCAGTTGCCAGGGTTTTTCATCGTCGATGTAGCGATTGGCGTCATCCGCCAGGGCCATGATGCGCCGAACCGCAGACTGATAGTTGCGCCCCTCGAAATCGTTTTCGATCTGGTGCCGGGCGGTCACGAATTCCGCGTACAGCTCCGGCCGGGGCAGTCTGTCGGCCAGCTGGCCGTCAAAATGCCGTTGAATGAAACCGGCACAGCGGCTCGCGATGTTGACCACCTTGCCGACCACGTCCGCGTTGACCCGCTGGACGAAGTCCTCGAGGTTCAGGTCGATGTCCCCGGTACCCGGGCCGAGTTTGGCCGCGAAGTAGTATCGCAGGTAGTCCGGATGGAGATGGTCGAGATAGGTGCGTGCGCGAATGAAGGTGCCGCGGGACTTCGACATTTTCGCCCCGTCGACGGTCAGGAATCCGTGTGCGTAGACTGCCGTCGGCGTGCGGAAACCGGCCCCCATGAGCATGGCCGGCCAGAACAGGGTGTGGAAGTAGACGATGTCCTTGCCGATGAAGTGGTGCACTTCAGCCGTGGATCCCGGTTCCCACCAGGCATCGAAATCCAGTCCAAGTCGGTCGCAGAGTTCCCGGAAACTGGCGATATATCCAACCGGCGCATCGACCCAGACATAGAAGTACTTGTCTTCCGTGCCGGGAATGCGGAAGCCGAAATACGGGGCGTCGCGGGATATGTCCCAGTCGCGCAGCCCGTCCGTGAACCACTCCTCCAGCTTGTTGGCGATCTCCGGCTGGAGCGCCCCCGAGCCCGTCCATTCCCGCAACGGCGCTTCGAAGTCAGACAGGCGAAAAAAGTAATGCTCCGACTCCCTCATGACCGGCCGGCTGCCGCTGACTGCGGACCGGGGTTCGATGAGGTCGGTCGGAGCATACGTACCGCCGCAGACCTCGCAACTGTCACCGTACTGGTCTTCAGCGCCGCAGCGGGGGCAGGTGCCCCGAATGAAGCGGTCGGGCAGGAACATTCCTTCCTGCTCGTCGTACAGTTGCTTGATCTCCCGGCGATCGATGAAGCCGCCCGCATCCAGCTGGCGGTAAATATGTTCGACAATTCGGCGGTTGTATTCGCTGTGGGTCGACGAGTAATTGTCGAAACTGATGCCGAAGTCCCGGAAGTCGCCCTTGTGCTCCTCGTTCATCCTGTCGATCAGCTCTTCCGGCGGTTTGCCCGCGGCACGGGCCCACAGCATCACGGGCGTTCCATGTGCGTCGTCGGCCCAGGCAAAGTAGCACTCGTGGCCCCGGGCGCGCTGGAACCGCGCCCAGATATCTGTCTGGATGTACTCCAGCATGTGCCCGATGTGGATCGCTCCGTTGGCATAAGGCAGGGCACTGGTCACCAGGATCTGTCTTTTTGCTTCTGTCATCGCTCGGGTCGGTCTGCAGGGGCCGCCCTGGTCGGGCCGTCGGGGCAGCTGATTCAAGGAATCCGGGATTATCTCACGGGCACGGTTTCCGATCGACACCCAAGACTATACAATGCCCGGTTTGGGGGCTGTGGTCCCGGTCGCGAATCAAATCACCATGTCAGAACTTTCCGAGCAATACGTACGCAAACTGCTGGCGGACATCGAAGATCCTTTCTCCGGCGGCGACCTCGTCAGCCTGGGCTGGGTCCGCGGCGTCGGTGTCGATGGGCGCAATGTCTCTGTCGACCTGCGTGCGGGCTACCCGACCGATGGCATCGGGGACGGGCTGGCGGCGGACATCAGCGCCAGGCTGGAGTCCGATCCGCTGATCGACCGCGCCGTGGTCAACCTCGACTGGAAAGTGGTCGCGCATGAGGTTCAGGGCGACCTGAAGCCGCTGGACCAGATCCGGAACATCATCGCCGTGGCGTCGGGCAAGGGTGGCGTCGGAAAGTCGGCCACCGCCGTCAACCTGGCGCTGGCCCTGCAGGCTGACGGTGCCCGGGTCGGGGTCCTGGATGCCGACATCTATGGTCCGAGCATGCCGCGCATGCTCGGGGTCAGCGGTCAACCGCGCACCGAAGGTAACCGGATCGTGCCGCAGGAGGCGCATGGCCTGCAGGTGATGTCGATTGGTTTCATGGTCGAGGAGGACACCCCGATGATCTGGCGGGGCCCGATGGTCACGTCGGCCTTGCAGCAGCTCCTGACCGAAACCAACTGGCAGAGTCTCGACTATCTGGTGATCGACCTGCCGCCCGGCACTGGCGATATCCAGCTGACCCTGGCCCAGAAAATTCCCGTGGCGGGATGCCTGATCGTTACCACGCCGCAGGACATCGCATTGCTGGACGCCCGCAAGGCGATCCAGATGTTCCGCAAGGTCGAGATGTCCGTACTGGGGATCGTCGAGAACATGAGTACGCACATCTGCAGCCAGTGCGGGCACGAGGAATCCATCTTCGGTTCCGGCGGTGGCGCCAGAATGTCCGCGCAGTACGGCGTGCCGCTGCTGGGCCAGCTGCCGCTCGATGTGCACATCCGGGAGGCCCTGGACGAGGGCCGGCCGACGGTGGTCTCGGAGCCCGATTCCGAACTGAGCCAGCGTTACCTGGACGTGGCGCGGCGCGTTGCCGCACATCTGTCCATGACGCCCCGCAGCCTGGCGGTCAGCCTGCCGCAGATCAACGTCCTGAACACCTGATCCGGGCAGCTCTGCGGATCGCGACGAGGGAACTTCCGTGACTATCAAATCCGACCGATGGATTCGCCGCATGGCCACCGAACATCGAATGATAGAACCGTTCGAGCCGTGCCAGGTCCGGGAATGCAGCGGGGGTCAGCGCCGCATCTCCTATGGAACTTCGAGTTACGGCTACGATGTGCGGTGCGCGCCGGATTTCAAGATCTTCACCAATATCAACTCGGCCATCGTCGACCCCAAACACTTCGACGAGAACAGCTTCGTGGATTTCAGTGGCGATGTCTGCATCATTCCGCCGAACTCCTTCGCGCTGGCCCGGACGGTCGAGTATTTCCGGATCCCGCGCAACGTGCTGACCATCTGCCTGGGCAAATCCACCTACGCCCGCTGCGGCATCATCGTGAATGTCACGCCGCTGGAGCCGGAGTGGGAGGGGCACGTCACGCTTGAGTTCTCGAACACCACGCCACTGCCGGCGCGCATCTATGCGAACGAAGGCGTGGCCCAGTTTCTGTTTTTCGAGTCGGACGAAGTCTGCGAGCGTTCCTATGCGGATCGGGGCGGCAAATACCAGGGTCAGACCGGGGTTACCCTGCCCAAGGCCTGAGCCGGTTCAGCGCAGCGGAGGCTGCTGGATCAGGTTGGCGTACGTCTGAAACACCTGCCGGCTGCGTACCACCTCGAACTCCGCCTGGCTGCCCGGGTCGCGCTGCGAGATCGCCAGAGCCAGTTGATTGGCGTCGGTCACGGGCTCTCCGTCGAGGGAAATGATGACATCGTCTTCCCGGATGCCGGCATTCCAAGCCGGTCCCTGTTCGGCCACCCAGGTCACGGCGACGCCCTGACGGGCCATGCTGCCGTCCGCCTGCCTCGTGGGACGGAGGTCCGCGAAGCTCGCGCCCAGCCACGCGCGCCGCACCGAACCGTACTCGATGATCTGCTCCATGACCTGCCTGGCCAGCGAGACCGGAATGGCGAATCCGATGTTCTGGGCACCGGTATTGACACCGAGTTTGCGGGTGCTGATGCCGATCAGGTCGCCATCGGCATTGACCAGCGCCCCTCCGCTGTTGCCGGCGTTGATGGCGGCGTCCGTCTGGATGAAATCCTCGTACGCCAGAGAACGGAGATCGTTGCGGCCGGTTGCGCTGACGATACCCATGGTCACGGTATGGCTCAGCCCCAGCGAATTGCCGATAGCGAGGACGACGTCACCTACCCTGACCTCCGGTGATGCCGCCATTGACGCGGCGGACAGATCCTGCAGATTGACCTTGAGCACTGCCAGATCGGTCTCGGGGTCGGAGCCGACGATCGAAGCCGGGACGATGCGCCCGTCGAACAGCGCGACACGAATGTTCTGCACGCCGTCGATGACATGGTGGTTGGTCAGAATGTAGCCGTCCTCGCTGACGATCACGCCGGAGCCCATGTCGTGCTGCATCCGGTACAGCATTCCCGGAGCGGAGCCTCTCGGTGGGGGCAGCAGCGCGCGCGTGTAAATGCTGACGACGGCCGGTGCCGCGCGGTCGACCGCATCGGCGTATGAGAATCGGACCGCCGGTGCGCCGCCAGGCGGCTGAGAGGCGGGTGCGCTGCCGCGCTCGCTGACCGCGGGCCAGAAATAGACCACCAGAAAGGCGATCGCCAGTCCGGTGACCACCGCCCGCGAGAGGAAAAGCAGGATTTCGGATGTTTTCGGCATCGGCTCCGTTGCTGTGGCCGTCTGGAGGGCGGGCATTTCCCCGCTGGCGGTTCGAACGGCTGATATTCTATCGGTAAACGCATTGTTTCACATGGGCTCTTTCGGATAAAATGCCCGTTTGACGATGGGTCGGGGCCAGGTCGGGGCGTGATCGCCGCAATACGGCCACAAAACGACGAAAAGACCCTGAACCCGGCAGTCGACCTGGGGCAGGTGCTGATCATTCGAAACAGACTGACCCTGCAAGGATCTCATCCAGCTGGAGAAATAAATGCCAACTGATGGCGTGGACAATAAAAGGCGCCGGTTTCTCGTCGCCACGACCTCCGCCGTGGGTGCGGTGGGCGCAGGATTCGCCGCCGTTCCCTTCATCAAGTCATGGAAGCCCAGTGCCAAGGCCCAGGCCGTGGGTGCGCCCGTGCAGGTCGCCCTGGAAGGACTCAAGCCTGGCCAGATTCTGAAGGTGCAGTGGCGCGGGCAGACCATCGGTGTGTTGCGGCGCTCCACGGAGTCGCTGGCGCTATTGCCTGAGGTCGACCAGGAACTCAGGGATCCTGAATCCCTCGAGTCGGAGCAGCCGGAATTCGCACAGAACGAGTCCCGGGCGCTGAATGACGAGTATCTCGTGGTCAACATGCATTGCACGCATCTTGGCTGCGTGCCGCAGGTACTGCCGCAGGTCGGCCCCCAACCGTTCGACGAAAACTGGAAAGGCGGGTTTTTCTGCCCCTGTCACAAATCGAAGTTCGACATGGCCGGCCGCGTTTACAAAGGCGTGCCGGCGCCGGCGAACCTGAGGATTCCGCCCTACAGCTTCCTCGATGACCGCACGCTGATCATCGGCGTCAATCCGGAAGGAACGGTGTAATGGCCAAGCCCGCGAGCAACATCGCCAAGAGCAGCAATGCGTTCATGAACTGGATCGATGACCGGCTGCCGGTCTCGGCGTTCTGGAATGCCACGATGACGGGCTACTACGCCCCGAAGAATTTCAACTTCTGGTACTACATGGGCTCGCTGGCTCTGCTGGTGCTGGTCATACAGATCGTCTCCGGCATTTTTCTGACGATGAATTACAAGCCGTCAGCCGAAGCGGCCTTCGCGTCGGTCGAGTACATCATGCGCGACGTGGAATGGGGCTGGCTGATCCGCTACATGCATTCGACCGGCGCATCGTTCTTCTTCATTATCGTCTACCTCCACATGTTCCGGAGCTTTCTCTACGGCTCGCACCGCGCGCCACGGGAGCTCGTCTGGATATTCGGCATGCTCCTTTACCTGGCGTTGATGGCGGAGGCCTTCATGGGTTACGTCCTGCCCTGGGGGCAAATGTCGTACTGGGGTGCACAGGTGATCATCAACCTGTTCGGCGCCATCCCGAGCATCGGCGAGCCGCTGACCGAATGGATCAGGGGCGACTACTTCATATCCGATGCCACCCTGAACCGGTTCTTCGCGCTGCACGTGATTGCGCTGCCGCTGGCCATCCTCGGCCTCGTGCTGATGCACCTCGTGGCCCTGCGGGAGAACGGATCGAACAACCCGGACGGGATAGAGATCAAGGCCCACAAGGACGAGAACGGCAATCCGCTGGACGGCATACCCTTCCATCCCTACTACACGATCAAGGACATCTTTGGTGTGGCCATGTTCCTGATCGTGTTCGCTTTCGTCATATTCTTCTGGCCCGAGGCCGGCGGCCTGTTCCTCGAGCACGACAATTTCGTGCCCGCGGATCCCCTGGTGACGCCGACCCATATCAAGCCGGTGTGGTACTTCACGCCGTACTACGCGATCCTGAAGGCGGTGCCCGACAAGCTCATGGGCGTCATCCTGATGTTCGCGGCGGTGGGCATCCTGTTTTTCCTGCCGTGGCTCGACCGGTCGCCGGTCAGATCGATACGCTACAAGGGCCTCTGGTACAAGATCATGCTGGCGCTGTTCGCCGTTGCCTTCGTTCGCCTGGGCATGCTCGGCATGTCTGAAGGCACGCCGGCCCAGACGATCGAAATGCGCGTCTGGACCTTCGTGTATTTCGGTTTCTTCGTCGTGCTGTACTTCTTCAGTCCGCGAGCCAGCACCAAGCCCCTGCCCGAGAGGTTGACCCACTGATGACCAACAGAGCCTTTCTTGTTGTGCTCGGCCTGCTCGCGGCCTTGTGGTCACCGACGGTCTGTCTGGCTGCCGGCGGCGGGCCGCTGCAACACGCCAACGTCAATGTGCGGGATACCGCGGCCATCCAGCGGGGTGCCCGGCTGTTCGTAAATTACTGCCTCTCCTGCCACGAAGCCGGCTACATGCGGTACAACCGGCTGGCGGAAGATCTCGACCTGGACGAGGAACTGGTGATGGAGAACCTGGTGTTCGCGGATGCGAAGATCGGAGACACCATGGAAGTGGCGCTGCGGCCGGGGGACGCAGAACAGTGGCTGGGCAAGCTGCCGCCGGACCTGTCACTGGCCGGGCGTTCGCGGGGTGCGGACTGGCTGTACACTTACTTTCTGACCTTCTACCGGGACGAGCTGGGCGGCTGGAACAACCTGATGCTGCCGAATGCTTCGATGCCGCATGTGTTCTGGCAGCTGCAGGGTATCCAGGAGCCCGTCTATGCAGAGCACAACGGTGTGCGGGTGGTCGAGCGCCTTGAACTCGCTGATCCCGGCCTGCAGTCGCCCGATGAGTATGAGGAAACCGTTCGCGATCTGGTGACCTTTCTCGAGTACCTGGGCGAGCCGGCGAAGGTCAAGCGCAAGAACATAGGGGTCTGGGTCCTGCTGTTCCTGGCTCTGTTTGCACTGCTCGCCTATGCGCTCAAGGCAGAATACTGGCGGGACGTGCACTAGGCATCCGATGACGGTTCGCAGCCGCCGTGCGTCTGCGAGCCCTGAACGAGGAGATACATGTGGCAGTTTCAGTTCGCGGTCGCTCCACCATGGCGCTTTATTCATCCGAGAAATCCCTGGACTGCCACCGCGTGCGCTTCGTGCTGGCCGAGAAGGGCATCAACGTCGAAATCGTGAATGTCTCTGAGGACGAGTCGGCTGCAGCGGACCTGGCGGAACTCAATCCCTACAACGAGGCGCCGACGCTCGTAGACCGGGACCTGGTCCTGTACGACGCCGGGGTCATCAACGATTACCTCGACGAGCGCTACCCCCATCCTCCACTGATGCCGGTAGATCCCGTCTCACGGGCACAGCTGCGACTGGTCCACCATCGGATCCTGAAAGACTGGTATTCCCTGGCGAGGATCATCGAGGGATCGGGCGGCAAGAAGTCCGAGCAGGCCGCGAAGCAGCTGAAAGAAGGGATCATCGCTGCGAATGAGCTGTTCGCCATGTCGCCCTATGTTCTGAGCGACGAGCTGACCCTGGTCGATTGCACGATGGCCCCGCTGCTCTGGCGTCTGGCCCACTACGGAGTCAAGCTGGGCAAACCGGGCGCTTCGGTGGAAGCGTACGCCCACCGGCTGTTCTCCCGCGTTTCCTTCAAGGCCAGCCTCACGCAGGCCGAGCGCGACCTGGTGCTGGCCGCCTGAGTTTGTCCGGCCCACCATGGCGGAGATGACATCCAACAGGCCGTACCTGCTGCGGGCGCTCTATGAATGGATCGGTGCCAACAACATGACGCCGCACATCCTGGTCGATGCTGCGGTCCCGGGTGTCGCGGTACCCGAGCATGCGATCCAGAAGGGCAAGGTCATCCTGAACATCGATCAGGCCGCCGTGCGCGAACTCGACATGGGTAACGACTGGGTCACATTCAACGCCCGGTTTTCCGGACGGCAGCATCAGGTCTCCGTGCCGGTGGAAGCGGTTCTGGCAATCTACGCCAAAGAGAACGGCCAGGGCATGATGTTCGCCCAGGAGGACGATTCGGAGCCGCCCGACGGCAGCGATACGGATGGCACCGGCAAGCCCGCCAGACGCCCCCATCTGAAGGTCGTCAAATAGCTTAACGGGCTCCCTCGGCGGCTACAGCCGCTCGATCAACTGACCCTGTTCCGTTGGAATGATCACGGCGGCACCCATCCCCGGCGTGATGATGACGGTGCCCCCGTGGTGCAGGACGCCCTCGCGGGCGAAGTCGAAGCGGTAACGCAAGCCCCAGGCCCTGACCGGGTCTTTTTTCCTGAGCTGGACGTCGAGCAGCATGACGGTATCGTCCATCAGCACCAGGCCGTGCTGCCGACAGGCGAGAGAGGCCACGGTGCGTGCCAGTTCCTTGCCCTGCACCAACCGCCACCATGCAATTGCCGCCAGGCCGCCGAAGATCAGCAGCAACAGCCCCGTCACTTCCGGGCACCCGGGCGGGCGGACAACAGGATATCGGTGGCGCCTGTGCCGCCGTCGACCGGGCGGCAGGAGGAAAAGGCGATCACCCGCGGATGTTTCCTGAGGATGCGGGCGGTCATCAGCTTGAGACGGGGCAGGTCGCGCGAGCGCAGCCCCTTGCCGTGGATCACGCGCACGCAGCTTGCTTTGCGGCCGAGTGCGCGGTCCAGGAAATCCAGCAGCACCTGGCGGGCGGTGGCCACGTCCATATGGTGCAGATCGATGGTGTCAGCCACGCTGTAGTGGCCGCGCCGCAGGCGCCGCAGCAGCCGGGGCTGATACCCGTTCTCGAGGTAGACGATCTCCTCGCCGGTTTCGTGATCTTCGAGGTTTCCATGGTGCAGCAATTCCTGCAGCGCCCGCTCATCGTCCAGGCGCTGCTGCCGCGCCGAGGCCTCGGTCTTTCGCGGCACCGGTTCGATCCGCTCGGGGCGGCGCAACGGCCTGACATCCGCCATCGCCTCGCGAAACAGGTCCTGATCCGATTTTCCGTTTTCCGATGTCATTTCAGTAAGTCGGCCGAGGCCTTACAATATCAGTCTTCCACCAGGTCCAGCGAGCAGTCGGGACGGGCTCGGGTTAACAAACCGTCAGCCTTCCAGGAAAACATAATGCACTTTTTGGTCAGCAACGACGATGGGATCGACGCCAGGGGTATTCAAGTGCTCGCCGAGCGCATGCGCCGATTGGGGGAGGTCACCATCGTAGCACCGGACCAGAACCGCAGCGGAGCGAGCAACTCACTCACGCTGGACTCGCCGGTCCGGATCCGGGAGATTGGTGAGCGTTGCTACCGCGTTACCGGCACGCCTTCGGATTGCGTTCACATAGCGCTCACCGGGCTGCTGGAAAAAGACCCGGACATCGTCATTTCGGGGATCAACGCGGGGGCAAACCTGGGCGATGACGTGATTTATTCCGGCACCGTTGCCGCGGCCATGGAAGGGCGTTTTCTGGGGCTGCCCGCGATCGCTGTTTCCCTCGTTTTCAACGAGCGGCCGGAAAACTACGAGACCGCGGCACAGGCCGTCGGTTTGCTGGTCGAACGCCTGCGCATGGATCCGCTGCCGGCGGATACCATCCTCAACATGAACGTCCCCGATCGGCCCTGGCCTGATATCCGCGGCCTGGAAGTGACCCGTCTGGGCCATCGCCACCGCGCCGAGCCGGTGACCCGCATGATCGACCCCCGGGGAAGGCCGATGTACTGGATCGGGCCGGCGGGGCCCGGTCAGGACGCCGGCCCCGGAACCGATTTCGACGCCGTTCGCAGAGGCTATATTTCCATCACGCCGATCCATGTCGACCTGACCCGCTACCAGGCCCTCGAACAGGTCGCCGGCTGGGTCGCGGAAATATCCACGCACACTGCAATTGCGGAGGGGGGCGAATGATCCATCGAGGAAAGCCCAAACCGAGGTTGCGGGGTATCGGTATGACGTCTCAGGGCACGCGAGACCGTCTCGTTCGTCGTTTGCGGGAGAACGGCATCCGCGATGAGCGGGTGCTTCGGGCCATTGCGGATACGCCGCGCCACGAGTTCGTCGATGAGGCCCTGTCAAGCCGGGCCTATGAAGATACGGCTCTGCCAATCGGCCTGGGGCAGACCATATCGCAGCCCTGGGTGGTCGCGAAAATGACCGAGGCGTTGCTGCAGGACGGGACCCCGGAAAAGGTCCTGGAAGTGGGCACCGGCTCGGGTTACCAGGCAGCGGTTCTGGCCGGCCTGGTGGCCCAGGTGTTCACCGTTGAACGCATCGAGGAACTGCTCAAGCTGGCCCGGCGCAGATTTCACAAACTCGGCCTGAACAACATTTACACCCGTCACGCGGATGGCCACCTGGGCTGGCCGAGCCAGGCACCCTTCGACGGCATCATCATCACGGCGGCGGCAACCCACGTGCCGGCCGAGCTGACCGAGCAACTCCGCGTGGGCGGCGTCCTGGTCGCACCGGTCGAGCGCGGCAGCATGCAGCGCCTTCTGGCAATCCACCGCACCGAGGATGGTTTTTCCGAGGAGGACCTCGGAGGCGTCATATTCGTTCCCATGCTCAGTGGGCTGGCCTGACCGCAGAGGTGGTTTTCAAGCGAAAACGAAACGGGCAGGATGCCGGCTTCCATGGCGTGCGCCGGCATTGCCGGGCGCGCGGTCGAGGCATGGCCCTCACCCTGTTCGCGTGCATTCTTGCCTTGCTGCTGGAGGCCTGCGGCCCGGCCTGGTCGCCCGTCGACAAGGGGGGCGGCAGGGGCGCCCCGTATGGGTTGACCGATGAAGGCCGTTATGTGGTTCGAAAGGGTGATTCGCTGTATACCATTGCCTTTCGCTTTGGCCTGGATTGGCGTGATCTCGCCACGTGGAACGGGATTCGCGCCCCGTACACGATCTATCCGGGACAGGAGTTGAAGCTGTCGGCACCCGAGCGACCGGTCACCTCGGACATCGTTGCCCGCCCGGCGCGATCCCCCGCAGGCAGTGCCACCGCGGAGCGGGAACCTGAGCCGCGGCCGGCCCCGCCCACCGGGGGTCAGGACCGGGCCGGTACAGGCGCCAAGCCGTCCGCCCCGACAGCCACAGCGCCCGCGGTGCAGGGAACACAAACGGCTGATCCCGATCGCTGGCTGTGGCCGACCGACGGCCGGGTACTGCGTACCTTCAAGGCCAGTGATTCCTCCCGCAACGGCATCGATATCGCGGGATCGGAAGGTCAGCCGGTAACCGCTTCAGCTGCCGGAGAGGTTGTTTACAGCGGGAGCGGGCTGATTGGCTATGGCGAATTGATTATCGTGAAGCACAGCGACCGGATGTTGAGTGCCTACGCGCACAACCGCAAGCGTCTCGTTAGTGAGGGCCAGCGCGTGACGGCCGGCGAGGTCGTCGCGGAAATGGGCCGCAACGACCGGAATCAGGCCATGCTGCACTTCGAAATCCGGATTAACGGCACGCCGCAGGATCCATTGAAGTTCCTGCCCAAGAGATGACATTTGCCGGGCTGCCCCGAGTGGAACGATTTTCAGGATTGCACAATGACCTGGGTCAGGAAAATAGTATATTCGTTGGTTTTGTGGTACTTTTTCCCTGCCCTGTCAACTTTGAACACCTAACAAGAACGGTCGGGGCCAGATCAGACGGGGCGGTTCGGCCGTTCTGCGCCGCTGGGCGATTAAGGAGGGGGGGATGCAAGATGTCCATCAGGGGCAGGAGGATGTGTCTGCGCCCGACAAGCCGCCGACGGTCTCCTCCGGCAACTCCTGCAAGTCCCTGACGGCCCGACGTCCGCAGCACCATTACCGGGGCGACGTCACCCATATTTACCTCGGCGAGATCGGGCGTGCCCGCCTCCTGACCGCTGAGGAAGAGATTTATCTCTCCCGCAAAGCCCGCCAGGGCTGCCACCTCAGCCGCCAGCGCATGATCGAGTCCAATCTTCGCCTCGTGGTCAACATTGCGCGGTCCTACGTCAAACGCGGCCTGCCGTTGCTCGATCTGGTGGAGGAAGGCAATCTGGGACTGATCCGCGCGGTCGAGAAATTCGATCCGGATCGCGGCTGTCGTTTTTCAACCTATGCCACCTGGTGGATACGCCAGGCAGTCGAACGGGCCATCATGAACCAGTGCCGGACCGTCAGACTGCCGATTCACGTGATCCGGGAGTTGGCGGTTTACCTGCGCACCGCGCGCGATCTCGAGCAACGGTTGAGCCGGCGTCCGAGCATCGAAGAGGTTGCGAGGGAACTCGACATACCGGCCGCCAACGTAGAGCGGCTGTTCGGGCTGAACGAGCCGACGGCGTCCGCGGACGAGCCGGTCAACTCGAGTTCGGACCGGGTCGTACTCGACTCCATTGCCGACGAGAGCAGTGAAAACCCGGAGGTCGAGTACGCCGGTGCGGCGGCAGGCAGAATGCTCACCCATTGGCTCGGTCAACTCTCCAGGCAGCAGAGGGAGGTGGTCGAACATCGCTTTGGCCTTAACGGTCACGGTCGCCGCACGCTCGAGGAGGTAGGCGTTTTACTGGGGGTCACCCGGGAGCGCGTACGCCAGGTCCAGCTCGCCGCGCTGGCAAGGCTGCGGGAGATTTCGAGCCGCGAGGGCTATCGGGAACTTCCGTTTCTCGACTGAGCTCAGGATTCCGGGCCCGGCGGCAGCAGCGCGGCGACGACATTGCGCCGTTCGGATACGAGGATGTTGAAGGTGCGACACGCGGCGCGCGTCGTCATGACCTCGACCCCGACGTTTCTGCCGTAGAAACGCATCAGCAGTTCCGCGGGTGGAAACACCTGAACGGGGCCGGTTCCAAGCAGCACGATCTCCGGGGCCAGGGCGAACAGCGGCTCCAGCCGCTCCTCGTTCAGCTCGCCCAGGTCCCGAACCGGCCAGTCCGCCAGCACTTCGCTCGCACTGAGAATCAGCGACCCGGGATATACCCGCTCGCCGACGTGTACGCCCTCGGCTGAAACCGAGCGTATGTACAGGTGGTCGCCTGGTCGTTCGAGCGTCAATTCCATCGACGTGGGGGCCCGAGTGCAGGATCGGTCGGGTTCATCCTGGCAGCTCGATGACGGCCTTTTCGACATTGCGCCTGAAATAGCAGGCTATTTGGCCAATCGAATGGACGATCTCTGCACCACATCGCCGCCCGATCTCATCGATCAGCACGGCCCGGGCGTCACGGTCGGCCCGTAGCCGAACCTTGATGAGTTCATGGTGGTCGAGCGCGGACTCGATTTCGGCGATGACGCTGTCCGTCAGGCCCTTGTCGCCGACCATCACGACGGGCTGCAGCGCATGGCTGAGGCCTCGGAGGTGTTTTCTCTGTTTGGGCGAAAGTGCCATGCGGAACCTGGGGATGTGGCAAACTGCGCAAGCATCAACGGCTGCGGATTCTAACACGCGCAGGACGTTCGCGAGCAATCGGGTCCAATGGCAAAGAGCAAGAGCAGCAAACGCTGGCTGGCAGAGCATTTCGATGATCCTTTCGTCCGGCAGGCCCATCGGCAGGGGTTCCGCTCGCGTGCGGCGTTCAAGCTTCAGGAGCTGCAGGACAAGTTTGGACTGATCAAGCCCGGCATGACCGTGGTCGACCTGGGAGCGGCCCCGGGCGGCTGGTCGCAATTGGCCCGCGGACTGGTCGGCCCGACAGGGCGCGTGATCGCACTGGATATCCTCGAAATGGAGCCGTTGCCCGGCGTCGAGTTCATTCACGGGGATTTCACGGAGGATCAGCCATTATCACGGCTGGAAGAAGCCCTCGACGGACGAACCGTCGATCTTGTGATATCGGACATGGCCCCCAATATCAGTGGCATGGCGGCCGTGGACCAGGCCAGGAGCATGTACCTGGCCGAACTGGCGCTGGAGTTCGTCCGGACGCACCTGAAACCCGCGGGAGATTTCGTGGTCAAGTTGTTTCAGGGGGCGGATTTTGACGACTATGTGCGCCAGGTCCGCACCCTGTTCGACAAGGTGCGGATAGTCAAGCCGAAGGCGTCGCGGGCGCGGAGCAGGGAAGTCTACCTGCTGGCCCGCGGCCGCCGGAGCAAGTAAATTGGGAGGAGAGAAGCGTCCAATGGGCTGTCGGCGGGAAAGGAACAAGAGAGGAATACGATTTGAATGACCTTGCCAAGCAACTGTTGACCTGGGCGATTATTGCCATCGTTCTCGTCTCCATATTCAATCATTACGCGAGTGTCGGGACGGCGCCCGACTCACTTTCGTATTCCGAATTCCTGAGTAACGTGCGCAACGGCCAGGTGGCCGAGGTCCACGTTCAGAGTAGCGAGAGCGGCAACAGCATCAGCGGACGGTCCGTAGACGGCGGCGAGTTCAAAACCTTCGGTCCACCGGATCCGAAGCTGGTGGACGACCTGGTGGAAAACAAGGTTGAAATTACCGCCGAGCCGCCTGCCGAACGTTCGGTGCTCGTCGACCTGATACTCGGCGTGGCGCCCATCCTGCTGCTGATTGGTGTGTGGGTCTACTTCATGCGCCAGATGCAGGGAGGCGGCGCGGGCCGCGGCGCCATGTCGTTCGGCAAGAGCCGCGCCAAGCTGCAGGGCGAGGACCAGGTCCAGGTCACGTTCGCCGACGTCGCCGGCGTGGAGGAGGCGAAGGAAGAGGTCAGCGAACTGGTGGAATTCCTCCGCAACCCCGCCAAGTTCCAGAAGCTCGGTGGCCACATTCCTCGCGGCGTGCTGATGGTCGGTGCCCCGGGCACCGGCAAGACATTGCTCGCGAAGGCCATTGCCGGGGAAGCCAAGGTTCCGTTCTTCTCGATCTCAGGATCGGACTTCGTCGAAATGTTCGTCGGTGTCGGTGCATCCCGGGTGCGAGACATGTTCGACCAGGCCAAGAAGCACGCCCCCTGCATCATTTTCATCGATGAAATCGACGCGGTGGGCCGCCATCGCGGAGCCGGCCTGGGCGGCGGTCACGACGAGCGCGAGCAGACCCTCAACCAGCTCCTGGTCGAGATGGACGGGTTCGAGACGAACGAAGGCGTGATCCTCATCGCCGCGACCA
>JBFFUJ010000019.1:0-19075 GCA_041571375.1 Lysobacterales bacterium
CCCAGTCAGCAACACGTCGTCCGCCCCCGCCTGCCCCATGCGCAGCGGCAAGAAAAGCGAGGCGATGGGCGCGACCACGCCGAGCTGGATCTCTGGCTGGCCGAGCACGGCCTTGGGGTGGTCCGCCAGCACGCGGTAGTGGCCGGCCAGGCAGACCTCGAGGCCGCCGCCCAGGGCCAGGCCGTTGATTGCCACGGCCACGGGCTTGCCGCAGGTTTCCATTTTGCGCAGTGTTCGGTTCAGGCCGTAGCTGAATTCGTATCCCTCGCGCGGCGTGATGCCGCGATCATAGGCGGTGACCATGTCCTTGATGTCGGCGCCGGCGATGAAGGAGCCGGCCTTGCCCGAAGTCAGCACCAGGCCCTTGACGGCCGCGTCTGCGGCAGCCTTTTCCACCAGCGCTTCCAGATCCTGCATCACCTCGGGCGTGAGCACGTTCATGGACTTGCCCGGCAGATCGAAAGTCAGCAGGGCGACGCCGTCCGAATCGACCGTGTATTGAATCGTGTCAGTCATGTCCGATACTCCCTAAACGCGTTCGATGATGGTGGCGGTGCCCATGCCGGCACCGATGCACAGGGTGACCAGGCCCGTATTCAGGTCGCGCCGCTCCATCTCGTCGAGCAGCGTGCCCAGCACGATGGCGCCGGTGGCGCCGAGTGGATGGCCCATGGCGATGGCGCCCCCGTTGACGTTGATCTTGTCGTGCGGGATCTCCATCAGCTTCATGTACAGCAGGACCACCGAGGCAAAGGCCTCGTTCAGCTCCCACAGATCGATGTCCGAAGTGCTCATGCCGGCGCGTTGCAGGGCCTTCCGGGAAGCTGGCGTCGGCCCGGTCAGCATGATGGTCGGCTCGGAGCCGATGGACGCGAAGGCCCGGATCCGGGCGCGCGGCTTCAGGCCCATCTTCTCGCCGGCCTCCTTGTTGCCCAGCAGCACCGCGGCTGCGCCGTCGACGATACCGCTGGAGTTGCCGGCAGTGTGCACGTGGTTGATCGCCTCGACTTCCGGGTATTTGAGGATGGCCACGTCGTCGAAGCCGGCCTGGTCGCCCATCATCGCGAAGGCCGGGTTGAGACCGGCCAGGCTCTCCATGCTGGCGTCGGCCCGCACCGTTTCGTCGTGGTCCAGCGCGACATCCCCGACGTGGTCACGGATCGGCACGACCGAGCCATTGAAGTGGCCGTCGGTCCAGGCCTTGGCGGCGCGCTGCTGGCTGGCCACCGCGTAGGCGTCGACGTCCTCACGGCTGAAGCCGTGCAGCGTCGCGATCAGGTCGGCGCCGATGCCCTGGGGCACGAAGTAGCTCTTGAAAGCCGTCTGGGGGTCGATCGCCATGGCTCCGCCATCCGAGCCCATCGGTATGCGGGACATGCACTCGACCCCGCCGCCGATGGTGACGTCGGACTGTCCGGCCATGATCTGCGAGGCGGCCGAATTGACGGCTTCGAGGCCGGAGGCGCAGAAACGGTTGATCTGCTTGCCGGGGACGGACTCCGCGTAATCCGCCATCAGCGCGGCCACGCGCGCAATGTTGGCGCCTTGCTCGCCGACCGGCGTCACGCAGCCCATGATGACGTCGTCGACCAGCGAGGTGTCGAGTTTATGGCGGTCGCGCAGCGCCTGCAGCACCTGCGTGGTCAGGTTCATCGGCGTGATGGAATTCAGGCTGCCGCCCTGCTTGCCGCGTCCTCTGGGGGAGCGGACGTGGTCATAAATGTATGCGTCGGTCATTGCCGTTCCTCTCTGTTCAGTTGTTCTGTTCGGGGGATGCGCTCAGCAGGCGCACCATGCTGCGTTTGAAATCCGTGTAGGCGGCGGTGAGATCGAAGTCGGGGCTCACCAGCCACTGGCTGTTGACGCCGATCAGGCCCCCATAGTACTGCTCGGCAATCCGTTTCGGATTGACCTCCGGCAGGATCTCGCCCTTTTCCTGTCCGCCGCGAACCCACGCCGCCACCGATTCACGCTGGATGCGCATGAACTCGGCCACGTTGGGCTTGAATTCGGAGGAGGGGTCCAGGGCTGCACCCAGGAGGATGTTCTGGGCGCGGATGTACTCCGGATGGCGCAGCACATGGGCCAGGTGGGCGTCGATGGCGGCGGTGAACGCCGCGATGCCGGTGTCATCGCCGAGGGCGGCCTGCAGGTCCGCCGTCCAGCTGGCCGTGATGCGCTTCAGCACCGCCCGGAACAGGCCGGCCTTGGAGCCGAAATGATGCGAGACCAGCCCGCGGCTGTAACCGGCCTTGTCGCCGATCGCGACCAGCGTCGTGCCCTGGATGCCCGCGGTGTTCAGCAGCTCGATGGCCGCCTCGACCATGCAGGCCTCGGCGCGCGCGGTGCGCTCCGCCTGGGTCAGCGGCTGGTCGGGATTCGTGGCGGTTGGGGTGGAGTGGGGCACGCGGGAAAATAAACTTGTTGGTAACAAGCAAGTTTATCAAATGCGCGCGTCATGTCAATTGGGCGTTACGGCCCGGGACGGGCGAGCGGGAACACCCCTGCGGGCATTCCCGATCGCGCGGAATACGCGCATTCGCGCTTCCAGGATTTGAAGATCGCGAGCAAGTGCAGGCAAAGAGGGCGCGGCGGCTTTTGCCGAATGACGAAAGAAGCGCCGCACGCGAGCCGTTGTGCGTCAGGCCCGGTTGCCGTCGCCCGTTCGCTCCTAAAGGAGGTCCTGCAGGAGCGCCTGGCGGGTTTCGTCCGCGACCTCGTTGGTGTAGGGGTAGCCGGCGTGGTCGGTGCCGAAGGAGAGGGCGGCTCCGCTGCGCAGGGCGTCGATCATTTCACTCGTCAGTTCGAAGCGCATGAAGTGCACGGCCGAGGTCTTCTCCTCGGTGGAGCGCTCGAGGTCCTCGTTGGCGATGGCGTACACCTTGTCGAAGCCTGCTACCTGCAGCCAAACGAGATGCTCGACGCCGACCAATTGCGCCAGGCGCTCGCGGCGCACGGCGACGTCCTCGAACTCCAGCATGGCGGTGCACTTGAGGTTCCTGCCGTCGGGGATCAGCGGGTTGTAGGCATCCAGTTCCTCCTGGATGGCATCGGCTTCGAAGATCCGCTCGATGCGCAGCATTTCCTGCACCTGGTACTGGATGGTCAG
This sequence comes from Lysobacterales bacterium, assembly GCA_041571375.1. Lineage (GTDB taxonomy): Bacteria > Pseudomonadota > Gammaproteobacteria > Xanthomonadales > SZUA-36 > CALKKN01. The sequence continues at coordinate 3,110 of JBFFUJ010000019.1, forward strand.
GCGGTCCTCGAAGTACAGCGACAGGTTTTCACCGATGTCGACACGGCGGGGCTTTTTATGCTCGATGACCTGCGCCCGGAACTCGGGGCGTTTCTCGGCATACTGCTCGAGGGAAAAGAGGTTTTCCCGGGTCAATGGCTTCATGGTCTGGGTCTCCATTTCTCGTATCTCTCCAATTCGGTGTTTTCTGTAGGAGCGAGCTTGCTCGCGATCAGCCGCGAAGCGGCTCACAGCCATTCGCGAGCAAGCTCGCTCCTGCACGTGGTGTTCAGATGCCGTAGGCTTTGCGCAGCAGCGTCAGCGGGTTGGTCTCGCTGTTCTTCAGCTCCAGGCCGTTGGCGATCTGGGTGGCCGCCATCGGGCAGTCCGACACCAGGTAATCGGGTTCCGCTTTCTTCGCCCGGTTGATCACCGGCCGCGCGATCTTCTGCGATTTCTCGTAGGTGCCCGCGCGCACGCCGTAGGTGCCGTCGTGGCCGGAGCAGCGCTCGATCATCTCGACCTCGGTGCCGGGCACCAGCGCCAGGATGTCGCGGGTCTTCGGGCCGATGTTCTGCACCCGCTGGTGGCAGGGCACCTGCCAGACGACCTTGCCCAGCGGCTGCCTGAACTCGGTCTTGAGCAGGCCGGCCTTGTGCCGATGGGCCAGGTACTCGAACGGGTCGAAAATGTGCTGCTTGACCTTCTGCACGTCCGCATCGTCCGGGAACATCAGCGGCAGCTCCTGCTTGAACATCAGCACGCAGGACGGGATCGCCGCGACGATGTCCCAGCCGTCGTCGATCAGGCGCACCAGTTCGGGTATGTTGGCCTTGCGGTACTTGTCGACGGTGGCCAGGTCGCCTTGCTCGAGCTTGGGCATGCCGCAGCATTCTTCCTTGTCGGTCAGGCGCACCGGGATGCCGTTGTGCTCGAAAACCCGGATCAGGTCCTGTCCGACGTCCGGCGTGTTCACGTTGCAGTAACAGGTGGCGAACAGCGCCACCTTGCCACGGGTCGGCTCGGCCTTCTTGACCACGGCCTGGACCGGTTCGTGCTTCTTTTCGCGCCGGCGCAGGGTGTCCGAGTGGAAGGCCGGCAGGTGGGCATCCGGGTGCAGGTCCATGACCTTCTGCATCACCTTGCGCACGGCCTTGCTGCGGTTACCCGCGTTCAGCACGCTGCCGACCACCGGCAGGCTGCCGACGCTGCCCTGCAACTTGGTGTTGCTGAGCAGCCTGTGGCTCAATTTGCGCTCGCCCTTCCTGAACTGCACGGCCTTGGCGCGCAGCATCAGGTGCGGGAAGTCCAGCGCCCACTCGTGCGGCGGGACGTAGGGGCACTTGGTCTGGTAACACAGGTCGCAGAGGTAACACTGGTCGACCACTTTCCAGTAGTCGTCCTTGGCCACGCCGTCGACTTCCATGGTCGACGACTCGTCGACCAGGTCGAACAGCGTGGGATACGAGTCGCACAGCGACACGCAGCGGCGGCAGCCGTGGCAGATGTCGAACACCCGCTCCATCTCGGCAAGGAGCTTGTCCTCGTCATAGAAGTCGGGATTCCGCCAGTCGAGTGGATGGCGTGTTGGTGCCTCGAGACTGCCTTCTCGCATGGTGGTCGCTCCTTAAATGGGGTCAGAGTAAAAACTCGGCTGAGTGATTACTCCGACCCCGAATGTCCAACCGATCAGTCCAGTTCGTCCAGGGCTTTCTGGAAGCGGTTGGCGTGCGAACGCTCGGCCTTGGCCAGGGTCTCGAACCAGTCGGCGATTTCGTCGAAGCCCTCGTCGCGCGCGGTGCGCGCCATGCCCGGGTACATGTCGGTGTACTCGTGGGTCTCGCCCGCGATGGCGGCTCTCAGGTTGTCGGCCGTCGGCCCGATGGGCAGGCCGGTGGCCGGGTCGCCGGCTTCTTCGAGGTACTCGAGGTGGCCGTGCGCATGGCCGGTCTCGCCCTCGGCGGTCGAACGGAAGACGGTCGATACGTCGTTGTAGCCTTCGACGTCGGCGCGCTGTGCGAAGTACAGGTAACGGCGGTTGGCCTGCGACTCGCCGGCAAATGCGTCTTTGAGGTTCTGTTCGGTTTGGGTGCCTTTCAGTGACATGATGGTTTTTACCTCCAGTGAAACAGGTGAGCGAATGCTTGCCCTGACAGAATAGACATTCATTCTTTATAGGTGAAATTGAATTTTCTGATAAGCCTTATAGGCCGATTCAATGATTAGGATCAGCCGCTCCGGCCCGGCCTACGGCAACAGGGGAGGGATTTCGCTCGCGCATCCGACCAGGTGATCAGGACCCGCCGCCTGCAGCTCATCCAGGCTGCCGAAGCCGTAGCTTACGCCGATGGCGTACAGGCCATTCTGGCGGGCACCGACGATGTCCTGGGCCCGGTCACCGATCATGACGGAATGGCGGGCTTCCAGGTCATGCTGCTGCAGGGCGTAGCGGATGATGTCGCCCTTGTCGCGGCGGGCGTGGTCCATCGAGCTGCCGGCGACCCCGCTGAAAAAGCGATTGAGACCCATGTCCCGGAGGACCTTTTCCGCAACGGGCGACGGCTTGACCGTCGCCACGTAAAGCCCGATTCCGGCTGTGCAGAGTCGGTCGAGGGTTTCGGCTATCCTGGCGTAAACCTTTGTGCCCATATGGGCATGCCGGTCGTAGTGATCGCGGTACTGGGCGATGGCCTGCTCGGCCGGCGCTCCGGTGATGCCGAAGCGATCCCGAAAGATGTCCACGAGCGGCGTGCCGATCAGCGACTCCACCGCACAGTCGGGCGGCAAGCCACGCCCGAGGCTCTGCAGGGCGTGGGCGAGTGAGGCCTGTATGGCCCCGCTGCTGTCCACCAGCGTGCCGTCAAGATCGAACAGGATGTGGTGTACCTTGTGCATATCCTGGATTTATCATGATCTGCCGGGTATTCGAGGAGGAGATCGTAGCATGTCGTCTCTGCCGCAACTGATTCGCAGCAATGTTCAGCTTCACGGCGATGCCGTTGCCACCCGCTTTCAGAGCCGGGAGCGAAGCTGGCGCGCAGCGCAGGAACGCGTGGCCCGACTGGCAGCGGGCCTCTGCGGCCTGTGCATTGGCGAAGGCGACCGCGTCAAGGGTATGACCGTGAGCGGCGCGGAGAACGTCTATTGCAAGTCGCTGATAGCCGGTTACAAATGCCCCAAGAGCGTCGAGATCCCCGAAGAGCCGCTGCCGTTGAGCGGTGCCGGGAAAAGCCTGAAAAAGGATCTGCGGGCGCCCCATTGGGAGGGCCATGACCGCAACGTGTCCTGATCGTGGCTGACGAGCTTCTCAGTCGCCGGCAGCGGGCCCTGGGGCCTGCTTACCGGCTGTTCTACGACGAACCATTGCATCTGGTGCGCGGCGAGCACGTCTGGCTGTTCGACGCCGACGGCCGCCGCTATCTGGACTGCTACAACAACGTGCCTTCGGTCGGGCACTGCCACCCGCGGGTGGTGGAGGCACTGAGCCGGCAGGCGGCGACCCTGAACACCCACACGCGATACCTCCACGAGCGTGTCGTCCAGTACGCGGAGCGGCTGAGCGCCACGCTGCCCGATAAGTTGTCGGTGTGCATGTTCGTCTGCACGGGAACCGAAGCCAACGACCTCGCTTTGCGCATGGCGCGGGCCGTGACGGGCAATGATGGCGTCGTCGTCACCGGGCATGCGTACCACGGCAACTCCACGGCGGTTTTCGAACTGTCGACCGAGGAATACCCGGCTGGCGAGCGGCCGCCGCATCTGGCCACGGTGGAGGCGCCCTGCGGTTACCGCGGTCGCTTCGCAGGCGCACCCGACCAGGCGCTCCGCTATGCCGGCATGGTGGATGACGCCGTCGCGGCGCTCGCGGAACAGGGCCACCGGCCGGCGCTTTTCATCACGGACAACGCCTTCAGTTCGGACGGCGTGCTGACACCTGAGCCCGCTTACCTGCAGGACGCTTACCGGCGCATCCGGGCGGCGGGCGGGTTGGCCATCGCCGACGAGGTGCAGTCGGGGCTGTGCCGCCTCGGCGATCACTTCTGGGGCTTCGAGGACGCGGCGGTGGTCCCGGATATCGTGACCATGGGCAAGCCGCTCGGCGACGGTCATCCGCTGGCCGCCGTGGTCACCACGCAGGAGATCGCGCAGCGTTTTGCCCACCGGTACGCTTATTTCAATACCTTCGGCGGCAATCCGGTCTCGGCGGCAGTCGGCCTGGCGGTTCTGGAGGTCATCGAACAGGAGGGTTTGCTGGGCCGCGTGCACGACGTCGGCGAGTCGCTCGGGGCCTCGTTGCGGGGCCTGGGCGAGCGGCACGAGTGCGTCGGGGATGTGCGCGGAAAAGGGCTGTTCTACGGCGTCGAGGTCGTCGCTGATCGGACATCGCGCGAGCCGGACCGGGGCCGGGCGCACGCGATTCGCGAACACCTCCGGCGTCATGGCGTTCTCGTCGGGGCCACCGGCCCTCACGGCAACGTCATCAAGATCCGGCCGCCGCTGGTCTTCGGCACGCAGCACGCGGACCTGCTGGTCGGGCGCCTGGATCAGGCCCTCTCAGCGTGCTGAAGCGGTGATGCAGCCGCCTGGCCCGGGTTCGAAGCCGCCGTCGACGTTACGGTACCTGACGCTCGCCGTTTTCGTCCTGCTGGTATTAGTGGCTTCGCTGCTGGCGGGCAGCTTCGAGGCCGGGGGGTGGTATCACGAAAAACTGCACAAGCCTTCCTGGGCGCCGCCGAGCAGCGTCCTCGGCGTGCTGCGCTCGGCAGCCTACCTCACGCTGGCGCTGGCGGGCTGGAACATGTGGCAGACCGGCAGCAGGGCGCGACGGGCGGCCCTGGGCTGGTGGCTCTCGCTGCTGGCACTCGAGGTGCTCTGGGCGGGCCTGTTCTTCGGCCTGCACCGAATCGGCTGGTCCTGGTTGCTGCTGTGCCTCACCGTTGCGGTCACCGCCCAATGCATCAGGGTCTTTCATCCGATATCCCCCCGGGCCGCTCTGCTGATGCTGCCCTACCTGCTGTGGATCGTGTTCTCCTGGGCGCTCAACCTGGCGGAATGGACGATCAACGGCGGCCTGCTGGGCCGGTTTCTCGACTGAGCCGCGGCGCGGCTACTCGCCGGTATAGAACGCGTTCAGCTTGTTGCCGTCCAGATCGCGGAAATAGGCCGCGTAAAACCCGTCCATGCGAGGTCCCGGCGGGCCCTCGTCCTGGCCGCCCAGTTCCAGCGCCTTGTGGTAAACCTGATGCACCAGGTCCCGGGAGTCGACGACCAGCGCGATCATCGTGCCGTTCCCTGCCGTCGCGGGCTGGCCGTCGAACGGCCGGGTCACCGAGACGGCCGGCTTGTCGGGGGCCACGGCCCAGGCGATGAAGGTCCCGGGCTCCTCGAGGAAACGGCGGGCGCCGAGCAGACCCAGCAACTCGTCGTAAAATGCGGCGGCACGCGGCAAGTCGTTCGTTCCCAGGGTGACGTATCCAATCATCGTGGTTCTCCTCAGGTAGTGAAGGGTGCGACACCGAACAGCCACGAATGCGCGCTGGCGAACGCGATGTACGCTGCCAGGCTGGCAACGATCAGGCCGATGTCGTTGCGCAGGGGCGCGGCGGCCGGGCGTTCCCAGGTGCCGTCGCGACGGTTGATGAGCGCGATCTCGATGACCGCCCAGATCGCGAGCCCCGCGAACAGCACGACGGAGCGGCTTTCACCGTTGGCGAACAGGTGTCCGGCGCCCCAGCAGACCACGCCGGTGAGCTGTGGGTGGCGGAGCCAGCGCTTGAGGTTGTTCGCGGGATAGGGGGCGAAGAACAGCACGAATCCGATCAGCAGCAGCAGCGCAGTCAGATGGCGGCCCCAGTCGGGGGGCAGGTAGACGGTCTCGGGGGCCGCTGCTTTCCAGCCGGAAACGATCAGGTAAATCGCCACCACCATCGACACGGTGAACAGTCCCTTGTAGGGGTTTTCACCGAGTTTTCCGATCAGCGCCTGGCGGGGACCCGGCAAGGCCGCCGGCAGCAGGTGCGTGAGGCTCCAGAGCAACACGCCGAGTGTGAGTTTCGTCATGGGCGAATCCCCGGGGGTGTCCGCATTCAGTTTAGCTGATCCGGAGCGTCCCGGCCGGTCAGGGCTGCTTGAACACCTGGCCGTCTTTCATCACGAAGGACACGCTCTGCAGGACCGCAATGTCCTCGAGCGGGTCGCCATCGACCGCAATGATGTCGGCCAACTTGCCCGGGACGATGCTGCCCAGTTCATCCCGCACCCCCAGCAATTCGGCAGTGGTCACCGTAGCGGCCTGGATGGCCTCCATCGCCGGCATCCCGCCCTCGACCATGTAGACGAACTCGAGCGCATTGCTGCCATGCGGGGACACGCCGCAGTCGGTGCCGAACGCGATCTTCACCCCGGCCCGGTAGGCCCGTGCAAACGTGTCCTGAATCTGCGGCCCGACCCGGGCGGCCTTGGGCCTCACGACGTCGGGAAAGTATCCGGTTTCGGCGGACTTGTCCGCCACGAATCGTCCGGCGGAAATCGTCGGTACGTAATACGTGCCGTGCTCCTTCATCAGCGACATGATCTCATCGGTCATGAAGGTCCCGTGTTCGATCGACCGTACGCCGGCCAGGACCGCCCGCTTCATGCCTTCCGAGCCGTGCGAATGGGCGGCGACGTGCATGCCGTAGTCTGTTGCGATGCGGACCACGGCCTCCAGTTCCTCGTCCGTGAACTGCGGGTTCTCGCCGCTCTTGGCCAGGCTCAGCACCCCTCCGGTTGCGGTGATCTTGATAAAGTCGGCCCCGTCCTTGTACCGCTGGCGCACGGCTTTGCGGGCATCCTCGACCCCGTTGATGACACCCTCCTCGGGCCCCGGGTCGCCGGCCAGGTCGCTGCGGTAGCCATTGGTGGGGTCGGCGTGTCCGCCGGTGGTCGCCAGGCTCTTGCCCGCCGTGTAGATGCGCGGGCCGACGGCGCGGCCCTCCTCGATCGCCTTGCGCAGGGCCACGGTGACGTTGTAGGCATCGCCGGGGTTGCGCACCGTCGTGAACCCCGCCTGCAGGGTGGTGACCGCGTGGTGCGCCGCAGTCAGTGCGAGATCGGCCTCGTTCTGCTGGAACCGCTTGATGTATTCGTCGCGCTCGAGCTGTCCATCCAGGTGCACGTGCATGTCCATGAGCCCCGGCAGGCAGGTGTCGAGCTCGATCCGCGGCGCGTCGCCCGGCGCAGAGACGGAGCGCTCGACTTCCGCAATCCGTCCGTCGGTGACGAGGACCTCGCGTCCCTCGAGTACGCGGCCGCGTTCGACATCGACGAGGCGGGCGCATTCCAGTACGGTGCTGTCGGCCCCGGCGAGGGGACTGAGGATCAACAGGGCGATTGCGGCGATCAAACGTTTCATTCTGCACTCCGGCGGTATGAGGTTCAGGTGACGAGCAGTTGTCCGAGGCGACCGGTGAGGATCGCCAGATAATTGCCCAGGGCATAGCCGATCATGGCCATCAGGATGGCGGCGGGCACCAGCGATTCGCGGTGATGGGCGGCAACGATCGGGGCCGATGCCGCCCCGCCGATGTTGGCCGCCGAAGCGATGGCCAGCGTGTGGACGTCGACCCGGAACAGCCAGGCACCGGCGAGCACGAACAGGCCGTGGATCGCGATCCACACATAAGCCATCAGGACGAAGGCGCCCATGGTCTCGAGGCTGGCGCTGCTCAGGTCCATGGTCGCCCCGATCCGCGCCACGTAGACGTAGATGATGGCCATGGCAATCGGGTGCGCCCCGGGCAACGTTCGGATCGGGGTGGCCGAAGCGAGCAGCGCCAGCGTGGTCACCAGCAGGATCAGCCAGGTGCTGGCGGTGATCACGGTCGCTCCGCCGACGACCACCGGCGGCAGGACATCCGACAGTGCCAGTGAAATCCAGGTGAACGACAGCGCGACCAGCGAGAGGTAGAGCAGTTGCGTCATGCTCGGCGCGTGGTCCTCTTGCTGATGGTCTGCGGCCGCGCGGTCCATCAGGGCCAACCGATCGGCGGGCACCCGCATCCAGCGGTTGAAACGGTCGGCGAAGGCGCGCGAGCCCAGCAAGAGCGGCAGCCAGATCAGATACACCATCTGGTCGGCCGCCGCCGCCATGGTCAGGTGCTCCGCGGTGCCCTCGAGCGCGGCGTGGGCGGCCGTCATGTTGCCGGTGCCGCCGATCCAGCTGCCGGCCAGTGAGCCGAAGGCCTTCCAGCTGTCCGGCGGCAAGGGAAAGTGCAGCGGCCAGGAATCGGGGGTACTGATCTGCTGGCCCAGCGCATAGGCCAGGTAGCCCCCCAGGACCACGCCGATGCTGCCCAGGAGCATCACGAACACACCCTTGCCCATGATGCGAACGGCTCCGAGCACGTCGACCTTGATCAGCATCAGGCAGATGAAAATGGGCAGTCCGTAATGACGCAGGAAGTCGTAGGCCTCGCTTTCGTAAGGGATCACGCCGGTGTTGGACAGCAGGACCGGCGTGGCATAGATGAAGATCAGCGGCGGAAGAAACTCGAAGATCCGCCACCGGCTTCGCTGCTCGAGCCAGAACCAGAAGCTTGCGACCGCGACCAGCACGGCCATGACACCGACGGGAGACGTAATCAGGGCGCTATTCATCCTATCCTCACCTGCGCAGATCAGCGAACAGCTTACAGGTTTGCTCCAGCGCGTCCAGGAACCGGGGCGTTGCGCGGCTGATTTCGTCGGCATTCAGCAGGTACATCGCCTGGTTCTGTACCGCATCCAGGCTGGGCCACTCCTGCCAGGCCTGAAGCGGATTCTCTGCGCCCGGTCCGTCGGGGGCCAGGAGAACATCCGGGTTGGCGAGTATCACGGCTTCCCGCGAAACCTGAAAGGCCAGTCCGGGCTCGTCGGCGAAAATGTTGCGGCCGCCGCACAGCGCGAGGCCGCGACTGATCAGGTGTTGGCTGTTGATCGTGAACAAGGGTCTGGCGTCCACCTGGTAGAAGTAGCGTACCGGGTCGGCGGTCGCATGCTGGCGCTGCAGTTCGGACAGACGCTGCCGGAGTCTCCGGGCCTCCCGGGCGGCCTCCGGCCGGTGTCCGGTGGCCCGCCCCACCGAATCGATGAAGTCGGGGATTGCGCCGGGCGTCCGGATTTCCACGGTCCACACCGCGAGACCCAGCGCGCGCATCTGGGCGATTGCGGGAGGCGGATTACCCGAGCCCCAGGCAATGACCAGGTCGGGCTGCAGCGATACGATCCGCTCGATGTCCAGCCTGAAGGCATCGCCGATTCGGGGAACCCCGGCCGCGTCCGCCGGGTACTCGCTGTACTCGACCGTCGCGACGAGCCTGTCGCCGGCCCCGGCGGCGTAGACGCCCTCTGCCAGGTGCGGCGCCAGCGTGACAATCCTCGCGACCGGCCCGGTCAGCAGCAGTTCATCGCCGTCAGCCTGGTTCAGGCGTACTTCGACCCCGAGGGCCGCGGGTGCCCAGGCGCAAAGCAGAACGAAGTAGCGGCCGAATACCCGCAAGATTCAGGCGAGTACACCGATGAGCAGCAGCAGGGCGAGTACGGTCAGCCACACGCCGAGCATGCGCCAAACCAGATCCATCGCCTGCTGCAGGCAAACCATAGGGCCGCTGAGTTGGTCGGCATAGCCGTCGCGTGCGGCGTGACCGGTCAGGACCACGCTTCGCGCGCTGGCCAGCAGGAAGCCGTTATCGCCTTCGAACAACCCATGGCCCTGCTCGTCGTGGTAGCGTTTCCAGGCTTTGAAAACCGAATCGAAATCAGTGGCGATGGCCAGGGACAGCGTCATCAGCTGAGCGGCGGGCCAGTCCATGATCTGCTGCAGGCGGACAAAGCGCCCCCGTTGCTCCTCGGTGACCTGCTGTTCCTCGCTGTCGAGCCAGTCGACCATCCGGTACAGGAGCGCGCCGACGGCGCCCAGCACGGCAAACCAGAAGATGACCCCGAACCACCGCCTTAGCGCCTGCTGGAATACCGCCTCGACGGAAGCCGCGCAGCAGGCGTCCTTGTCGGCGGGGGGCGGTGAACCCAGGAATTCCGCCAGGACTGCATCGCGCTCCTGGTCGTCCGGCGCCTCGACGATTTCCGCTACGTCGGTGTCCAGGTCGCGCGGGCCGAAGCTGTACACCAGAACCGCCAACGCGAGCAGAAATGAACCCGTCGTGCCCAGCGCCGCGTACAGCACGCTGTTGATCAGCAACAGCACGACCAATGGCACCGCGATGATGATCAGGAAGCCGGCGATGTCCTGCCAGCCGGCGATGCGCCCGAAGGCGTCGTTGGCGAACCCCACCCAACTCGTCAACCAGCGATTCTTGCGAATGCGTCCCAGTTCCCGAATGAAGTGACACAGCGCGAACGCGAGCAGAATGGCGATGATGGTCATGGGCTCACGGAATCCTCAGGCGTTGTCTGCCGATCGACTGCCGCAATTTTAGCAGACGCCCGCGTGCGTGACATGGCCGACCCTCCCGGCGGGCGAGCCTGCCGTGTCCGGTTCAGCTGTCCCGGGGGCTCCAGCCGGCTGCGGAACGGACCAGCGGCTCGAGGTCGCGGCCGCACACCTGCCGGTACCAGTCGGCGATCAGGCGAAACGCAATGGAGACGGGGGGCGGCACACGTACCTCGTCGGCGGCGATCGCTGCGTCCAGTTCGTCGGGGGTGAACCAGCGCAGCTCCGCCATTTCGTCCGATGCCTTGCATGAGCGGCTCGCCGCCTCCGCCAGGAAGCCGCACATGGCAGACGCCGGGAAAGGCCAGGGTTGGGACGAGACATACTGTATCCCGCTGAGTCGCACACCCGATTCTTCGTCCACCTCACGGACGACGGCGTCTTCGAGACTTTCCCCGGGCTCCACGAATCCGGCCAGGGTGGAAAAGCGGCGCGGGGGCCAGGTGGCATTGTGGCCCAGCATGCACGCGTCCCCATGGGTTACCAGGACGATGATTGCCGGGTCGATGCGCGGAAACGACTGCCTCCCGCATTCCGGGTCGACGCAAACGAGTTTGTGGCCCGCGGATTCCAGCCGGTTGGGGCTTCCGCAGACGCCGCAGAAAGCATGGCGGTATTGCCAGTAGTGGAGGGCTTTGGCATAGGCCAGAACGCCGGCGTGCTTGGCGTCCATGTCGATCGAAGCGAGGCGCAGGTCCTGAAAGCGCGCGGCAGGATACGCTGCAAGCACGCGCTCCCGCTGGGCGTCATCGATGGACACCGCGAAGAAATACCGCTTACCGTCGCTTCCGAGCAGTGTCGTTGCCTGGGCGGCGCCGGCGGCGCCGAGTTCTTCAGGCTTCAGGTAGACCGCCAGTTGCTCGCGGCCCGTGCCGGTGAGCAGGCATCGATTTCGCCAGAGCGGCACCAGCCGGGTGTCTTCGGATTGCAGGATCCCGGCCACCCAATCCGCATCGTCACGGTGTTCCGCCAGGCGATCAAGGCGCACCGAGGTGAACAGATTGCGCCTCGATCGGGTAATTCGGTCGACGGGCATCGGGGTCGCGGGGTCGTGCCGCGGGTCAGCCTCAGATGGAGAAGGAGGAGCCGCAACCACAGGTGGTCGAGGCGTTCGGATTGCGGATGACGAACTGGGCGCCCCCAAGGCTCTCCGAGTAATCGACCTCGGCGCCCATCAGATACTGAAAGCTGAGCGGATCGACCAGGAGAGTCACGCCATCGTTTTCCACCGCAATGTCGTCCTCGGCCCGGTCCTCGTCGAAGGTGAAACCGTACTGAAACCCCGAGCAGCCGCCCCCGCTGATGTATACGCGGAGCATCAGCGAGGGGTTCCGCTCTTCGAGGATCAGCTCCTGGACTTTGCGTGCCGCGGCGTCGGTGAAAACAATACCCGGCATTTCCTGGGCCGCCTCCGGACCAATTTGGGTCAGAATCTCCATCCGCTCAATATGGCGCCAAACGGCGCTTAAATCAATCGGTCGCCTCGGTGAGCGCGGAGCCCCAGTCGTAGTGCCGCCGCACCGGGGTGCTCGATCCCTTGGCTTCGAGGGTGACGACCAGCCGCGTGGGCAGGAAAGAGTCGGGCAAGACCAGATACCCTTCGAGCTGCTGAAAATACTTGAAGCGGAACGCCGGCTCGGGCTGGTCCTCGGCGCTGAGCTGCGCCCAGTACAAGGTCACCGGTCGATCGGCCAGGATGCCCTCGACATCGATGCGGACCCGTCCCGAAATGATCGAAGCACGACGGATGTTTTGCGTCAGGGTCAGGATGAACTGGAAAACGCGTTCCGAACCGGTGGGAAGGAGTTCTGCACGGTAGACCTCGAGCCCGGATTGTGCGCCGCCGGTACCGGCCAGGCGCCGGTAGAAATCCAGTTCCGACTGCATCTCGGTCAGCTCGCCCTGCCGCTCCGATTCCTGTTCGCGCAGCAAACGGTTGGCCTGCCGCAAAACGTCGGTTTCCCTTTGCAGTACGGCCTCACGCGCCACCGAGCGGTCCAACCGCCCCTTGACCGCCTGCAGTTCCGCCGTGAGGAATTCGACCTTGCGTGCCAGCTCCTCCTCGGACGGGCCGACCGGACGCCTGGCCACGTGCCACGTCGTGAACACCAGCAGCACGACGATGACCAGGGTGGTTAGCAGGGCTTCGAGAAAGGGGGGTTTGGAAGATGCGTTACGCATTGGACAAAAAAGCGGCCGAAGCCGCTTATTCCCTGCATGTTCTGTTTGTTGTTCTCAGTTTGTGGTTGTAGTTATTGGCAAGACCCCAGAACTGGACACGTTTATACCCGCTCACCGCGCGACTCGTCAAGCCCGTTGTGACGAACCGAAGGTCCGCGGGGATCACTCCCCAGCCCGGGCGAAGAGTTGCAGCCAGTCACGGCTGGGGTCCGCGTAGGCGACGAACTCGGGATTCAGATACGACTCCTTGCGGTTGTACTGCAAGGGACGGCCATCGAGCGCGACGATGTGGCCCCCTGCAGCCAGCACCACCGCATGCGCGGCCGCCGTGTCCCACTCCGAGGTCGGCCCGAGCCTCGGGTACAGGTCGGCTTTGCCTTCCGCTATGAGACAGAACTTCAGGGAGCTGCCCATGCTGATCAGCTCGAACGGACCGAGGGCCTGAAGGTAACCCTGCAGCCGCGGATTGGCATGGGAGCGGCTGCCCACCACCCGGACCGGCTCGTTGCAGGGCAGCCGGACTCGGATGGCCTCTTCCCGACCCTCCCGGTCCCACCGGTGCGCGCCCTGTCCCACGACACCCATGTACGTGACGCCCTGAACAGGAACGTGGACCACGCCCAACACGGGCTCGTGTTCGCGGATCAGCGCAATATTGACCGTGAACTCGCCGTTCCGTTTGACGAACTCCTTGGTTCCGTCGAGCGGATCCACGAGCCAGTACTCCGGCCAGCGTGCCCGGATTGCATAGTCGACCTCAGCGGATTCCTCTGACAACAGCGGTATCGCCGGGGTCAACTCAGCCAGCGCGTCACGGATAATGCGATGGCTCGCAAGATCGGCCTCCGTCAGCGGTGAATGGTCGGCCTTGAGCACAACGCCGAACCCCCCGTCGTAAATCTGCAGAATGGCCTGGCCGGCGCGGTCCGCGACAGCGGACACGTCCGCGGCGAGTGAAGCCAGTTGCGTTTCAGTCACCTTGCTGCTCGCTGCGCAGGTAATCCCGCGCAATATACAGTGCCGCGATGGTGCGGCCTTCCGTGCAGTCTTCGCGTGCCGTCAACGAGGGGAGGTCGTTGATCGACCAGGGCACCACTTCCAGCTCCTCCGGTTCGTCGCCCTCCAGTTTTTCGGGGTAAAGATCGCGCGCCAGGACGATATGGGTGACGTGCGTCATGTAAGCGGGCGCCAGGCTGAGGCGGTTCAACTGAGTCAGCTCGTGGGCGCCGTAGCCTATCTCTTCCTTCATTTCCCGCTGGGCGGCCTCGATGATGCTCTCGCCCGGCTCCAGTCGCCCCTTTGGCAGGCCGATCTCATAGTGATGCAAGCCGACAGCGTATTCCCTGGCCAGCAACACGGTCTCCTGGTCCAGCATCGGCACGATGATCACGGCCCCGAAACCGCTCGGTTTCATGCGGTGATAGGTCCGGCGAGCCCCGTTGGCAAACTCCAGATCGATCCGCTCGACCTGCAGCAATTTGCCGGCATGCCGTTCCTGGCGCCCATGGATGATGGGCAGTTGTTTCTTTTCATTCATTGAGCATCTCGAGCAATGCGCCGTGCAACGCCGGGGTAGCGGCCAGCACCGAGCGGGTCTGGAGGCCCGGTTGGCGGCCCTCGAGGTCGGTGAATACGCCGCCGGCTTCGCGGACGATGACGGTCAGCGCCGCGATGTCCAGAATGTTCACGTCCGACTCGATGACCGCGTCCAGCTGCCCGGCGGCGAGCCGGTGGTAATGATAGTAATCGCCGTAACCCCGCGTTCGGTTGGCCACGGCAAAGATGCGGCCCAGCGTGGCCCAGCGCGGTGAACGTGCCAGTGATCGCAGGTTGCCGGTCGACACGGTGGCCTCCGCGAGCGACGCTGTGTCGCTGACCCGCACGGGCTGTCCGTCGATCATGGCGCCGCGGCCGCGGACGGCCCAGGCGACCTCTCCCGCTGCGGGAGCCGAGGATACCCCCAGAACCAGCTCACCCTGATGCATCAGCGCGATCTGGGTGGAAAACATGCCATAGCCGCCGACGAAGCTCTTGGTTCCGTCGATCGGATCCACCAGCCAGACGAATTCGGCATCCCTGCGCTGCGAGCCGCTCTCCTCACCGAAAAACCCATGCTCCGGGAAGTCAGCGAGCAGCATGCTCTTGATGATCTCCTCGGCCTTGCGGTCGGCCACAGTGACCGGGGACTGGTCGGCCTTCAGTTCGACGCTGAATTCGCCGCGGTAGTAGCGAAGGATTTCCTCCGCGGCCGCGGCCGCGGCCGCCAGGGCTGACTTCAGTAGCTTGTCCATTTCAAGACCGATCCGAATCGCGCGTGTACGTGGGCTCGCATCGGGTTTTGCAGCGCAACGCGAGATAGTGAATGATAGCAAACCTGACCACGGTAACCCGAGGAACTCGATACGTGCGCAGGCACCGTGTCCACACCCGGCAGGTCCTCGACGCGGGCCAGGAGGTCCTGTTGGAGGAGGGTCCGGCGCATCATCTCGGCCGTGTGCTGCGGGTATCCGTCGGCCAGGAAGTCACCCTCTTCAACGGTGACGGCCATGACTTCGATGCGGAGGTGATCCGGGTCGGCCGCCGTGAAATCGCGCTTCGGATCACTGCGCAGCGGCCCGGACTGCCCGAGCCGGTCTTGAGGATCACGGTGGCCCAGTGCGTCAGCCGCGGTGAGCGGATGGACGCCACCCTGCAGAAATGCACCGAACTCGGGGTTGCCGCATTCCAGCCCCTGCTCAGCGAACGGTCAGAGGTCAGGCTGCAGGGCGCGAAGCTCGAGAGACGCCTCGACCATTGGCAGGGCGTGGTCATCGCCGCCTGCGAGCAGTGCGGGCGCGCACGGGTTCCGCCCGTGCGAAGGCCGCTGACCGTGGCGGCATGGCTGGAGCAGACGGCGTCGGCGCCGCGCCTGGTGCTCGACCCGGATGCCCCGGTCCCGCTCGCCTCGGCGGGGCTGGACGATCGGGTGGAACTGGTGATCGGACCGGAGGGTGGCTTCAGTCCGGCAGAACTCGCGTCGATGGGTGACCACGGGGTTCAAGCCGTGCACCTGGGACGCCGCATATTGCGCACGGAGACCGCCGCGCCAGCCGCGGCCGCGATCCTGCAGTGTCTCCGGGGAGACCTGGGACAGGCCTGAATCGGGGATTAATCGTCCAGGCTCGTAATCGGGAGGGCGCCGAATGCCGCGTGCTTCAACAGGCGGATGAGCCTGTCCGGGTCGGGGATGATCGCCTGCATGACCGCGAGGCCGATCGGGATGCGGATGATGCATCGCGCACCCCGGCCCGGTGCAGTTCCAATCTGCATCGACCCGCCGATCCGCGTCGGGTCGCCGC
>JBFFUJ010000020.1:0-19057 GCA_041571375.1 Lysobacterales bacterium
GAGAAATCAGCGACGGGATTTCGAGGTAAATCAGGTTGCTCGTGTTGCCGAATACCAGACAGCCGGTAAATCCCTCGATCAGCGGCGCATCGGTGACAAAACTGTAATGGATGATCGGGGCGGCGTGGGACCTGGTGCGAAGACGCTGCAGGTAGCCTTCATCGAAACAGGATGCGCCCCCCGCGAGCTCGACGGTCCGGTCCGGTCCAACGTTCGAGACGATGAAGTCCGCGGCAATCCGCTCCGGGGCGCCATCGGCGCCGCGAACGAGGACCGCGGCAGCGCGGCCATCGCGGAGCTCGATGGCCTGGCAGCGGGTGCTGCGGCGAACGATACCTCCGTGCTCGCCGATGGCCGCGGCGAGCGTCTCCATCAGCACTCCGTTACCCTGCGCGGCGAGGCCGAAGCGGCTGCCGCGACTGCTGTACCTGAGGAAACGAAAGAACTCGCCGGCAGGGATTTCGTGCGGGTTGGTCCCCATCAAAGCCGCGCAGAATCCGTGCAAGAGCCCCCTGACTTCCGCGCTGTCCGTATGCCGGGCGAGCCATGTCCCGAAGGACAGGTCATCGGCCGGAATGGTTTCGAAAAGGGCCTCCCTGAAATGCCCGAACAGTTCCGCCGCTCGCTGCGCATCACCACCCAGCGCGAATTCCAGCATGCCGTACAAACCGCCGCCGCGAGCCGGCAGATCATAGTCGCCGTGGGCGAGCCGATAGCGCATGCGGCCCGTCGTCTCGACCATGTCCATCCGCGCGCCCACCGCATCGAAGGCTTCCCGGATGGCACTGCGCTCCCCCATCGGGATCATGATGGCGCCCGTAGTCACGCGGAACCCATCGCGCTCGCGGTGGGAACAGCGCCCGCCCAGATGGGGCGATCTCTCCAGTACGATGGTATCCAGGCCGGCGGCGGCCAGGCGCGCGGCTGCGCACAGACCGCCCATGCCTGCGCCGATGATCACCGCGTCCGCCTGCTGGCTGTTCATCGTGCTCCCGTTCGCCTCAGCGACCATCAGGTCTCCCAGTGGCTTTTATAACAAGACTCGATACGAGTATAATCCGATGAAGTACCGTATGCGCTGGTTTGTCGCTCCCGGGCGGCTGTGAACGCCAGCCTCTGCTCACCATTGTCGAGAAGGATTGAAGATGCTCGACCTGTCGGGAAAGGTAGCCGTCATCACCGGTTCAAGCCGCGGGATCGGTCGCTCGATTGCCGAGAACATGGCGCGGGCCGGGGCCCGCGTCGTCATCAGCAGCCGCAAGCAGGAGGCCTGCGATCGCGTCGCCGAATCCATCCGCTCCGGGGGCGGAGAAGCGATTGCCGTCGCCGCGAGCCTGGGCCACCAGGACCAGTTGCAGGCATTGATCGACAAGACCCGGGAGGCCTGGGACCGCGTGGATATCCTGGTCTGCAATGCCGCCGTCAACCCCTACTACGGCGCGCTGACCGGCGTCAGCAACGAAGTGTTCGACAAGATGATGCACTGCAACGTGCGGGACAACCTCTTTCTGTGCAAGCTCGTCCTGCCGGAGATGGCGGAACGCAAGGACGGCGTGGTGCTGGTGATCTCCAGCGTGGGCGGCCTGCGGGGAAATTCGGTGCTGGGGGCCTATGGCATCACCAAGGCAGCCGACATGGCGCTGGTGCGCAACCTGGCAGTCGAGTGGGGCAAGCACAACATCCGGATCAACTGCATCGCGCCGGGCCTGATCAAGACCGACTTCGCCCGCGCACTGTGGGAGAATCCGGACATGCGGTCGCACCTGGAGAAAATGACGCCGCTGGGGCGGATCGGCGAACCCGATGACATCGGGCTGCTGGCGACTTTCCTGGCGAGCCGGGGCGGTGCGTTCATTACCGGCGAGACGATCGTCGCCGACGGGGGCATGTCGATATCCCAGGGCGCATGAAAGCCTCGGGGGCTGGCCGGAACCACGGAGGCGAACAGATGAATTTCGAAGAAGCCGAGCACGTCACCCTGTTGCGCGACACACTGCGGCGTTTCGTCGAGAAAGAACTGCCCCGGGAGGAGGCCCAGCGACTGGACCGCGCCTGCGAGTTCTCGGCGGAGCGATTCGCCCGGCTGTGTGAACTGGGCGTCACCGCGCTGACCGTGCCGGAAGAATACGGCGGCCTCGGCGTCGACATCGTCGCGGCTGTCGCGACCATCGAGGAACTGGCGAAACGCGGCAGCAGCCTGTGCGGTCCGTACATCCACTGCGCCTTCTACGGCGGCATGAACATCGTCGAAAACGGCAGCGAGGAGCAAAAAAAATCCCTGCTGCCCAAACTGGCCGAGGGCAAACTCCTTTTTGCATATGGGCTCAGTGAACCCGATGTCGGTGGCGACCTCGCTTCGGCAGCAGTCACCGCGCGCATTGAAGGCGAGGAAGTGATCATCAACGGCACCAAGCGCTGGTGCACGGGCGCGCACCAGGCCGACTACATCTATACCCTGGTGCGCAGCGGACCGGCGGATGACCGTTACCGCAACCTGTCTTTCGTGCTTGTGCCTGCGAATGCGCCCGGAATCACGATCGTCGACATCAACCATCTCGGGCTGAGGTATGCGGCCACCACCGACGTGATTTTCGACCAGGTGCGTATCCCACTGGACCACATTGTCGGCGGCATCGAGAAGTGGGATCAGGGCTGGCCGATGCTGGCCGGTCGCGCGCTGGATGTCGAACGGCTCGAGATCACGGCGGTGGCGCTGGGCATTGCCACGGCCGCCGTGGAAGATGCCTGGCAATATGCGCAGGACCGCCGGCAGTTCGGCAAGCCGATCTGCGCGCATCAGTCGATTCGTCACGACCTTGTCGAGGCCCGAACGAAACTGGAGGCATGCCGCCACATGCTCTATCACGCCGCATGGAAGGCCAATCAGGGAAGGGACTGCAGCGTTGAAAGTTCGATGGCGAAGCTGTTCATCGCCGACACGGGACTGGAAATCGTGCTGACCTGCCAGCAGGTCATGGGCGCCTACGGCTGCGCGGAGGAGTACGACATGGAGCGCTACGTCCGCGATATGCTGTGCATGCCGATCGTGGGCGGCTCCTCCAAGATGCAGAAGAACAATATCGCCAACCGGCTCGGACTGCCGACCCGTTGAGCCGGCGAGGCGGTCGCCGGCCCGCAAGGAAGGCATAACAAAGACCGCACCGGGCGCTGCCGGCTCGGGGCCGGCAAGAGCAGCCCGCTTCAGTGGGCTAGGCCTGAGCTGCCTCCAACCGCGCGCGGATTTCCTTCTTGTCGACCTTGCCCAGGTTGGTCAGCGGAATCCCGTTCCAGAACAGAACCCGCTTGGGTGCCACCAGGCTGCCTTTACGCTGCTTGACGAAGGCGATCAGTTCGGCTTCGTCCGCCGCCTTGCCGTCATGCAGGCAGACCACCGCAACCACCTCTTCGCCCCATTTCGGATGGGGCACCCCGACCACGGCCGTACCCTTGACGGCCGGATGTTCGAACAATACGTCTTCAATCTCGCGCGGGTAGATGTTGAATCCGCCGCTGATGACCATGTCCTTCTTGCGGTCGACGATGTACAGCAGGCCCTCGTCGTCTTGCAGCCCGATGTCGCCGGTGAACAGCCAGCCATCCCGGATCGTCTCCGCCGTCGCCGCCGGGTTGTTCAGGTAGCCGCTCATCATATTCGTACAGCGCACCACGATCTCGCCGGGCTCGCCGCGCGCCACCTCCTGACCTTCATCGTCGAGCAGCCGCAGCTCAGTATGCACAGTGGCCCGCCCGGCCGAGGCGTAGACCCTGCGCTCGCGCTCCGGATCGTCGATTACGTGCTCCTCGCGCGACAGCGCCGTCAGCGCCATCGGCGCCTCAGTCTGACCGAACAGCTGCGTCATGACGGGCCCGAAGGTCGATACGGCCTGCTTGAGCCGTTCCGGCGCGATGGCGGCCGCCCCGTAGATGATGTTGCGCAGGCTGCTGAAGTCGTACTCCTGCAGCGAGGGGTGGTCCAGCAGCACGTAGATCATCGTCGGCACCAGGAAGGTCATCGTGACCCGTTCGCGTTCCACCGTCTGCAGGAAGAGTTCGGGCTCGAAATGGTCGATGATCACGCAGCGGCCGCGGCGCAGCAGCACCGGCAGCATCAGGCAGCCACCGGCATGCGTCAGCGGCGTCGGAAACAGGAAGGTCTCGTGCCAGCCGAAGCCGAACTCGAGCATCTGCATGACATAGGAGTAGGTCCAGGCGCGATGCGAGAGCATCACACCCTTCGGCCGCCCCGTGGTACCACCCGTAAAGTAGATGCCGGCGAGGTCTTCGGGGTCGATGTCGACAGCCGCCGGCTCGGGCGGGCTGCCCGACATCAGGTCAGTCAACAGCAGGTGGCCGGGATCGGCCTCACCGGCCTCCCCGATGCAGATGAACCGCTTCACCGTCTGCAGATCGGGGATCATGCCGCGCACGCGTTCACGCATGCTGTGGTGGTAAATCAGCGTCGTGCAACCGGCCTCGTTCATCATGTAGACATGATCGGTCGGGCTCAGCAGCACAGCCAGCGGCACCCGGATGGCGCCGATCCGCGCCAGAGCATATTCGCAGAAGATGTACTCCGGGCAGTTGGCCATGAGAAACGCGATGGTCTCGCCTTGCCTCACGCCGAGATCCTGCATCGCCCGGGACAGGGACAGGGCATTCCTGCCCATTTCGTCGTAGGTCACCGAGCGCGAACCATGGGTGATGGCGACGTGCGGGCCATAGAAGTCGACACAGCGATCATACAGGTCGCCAACGCTCGAGCGAATCATGCCTGTTCCTCCCCGCGGCGCCTCAGCTGCCGGCTGCTTCGGCCGAACCGCGCATGTGAAACATCATCTTGTAATCGTGCTGCAGTACGGTCTCGCCGCGCTGGTTTTCAACCGTGTAGCGCCAGACCTGGATACCTTTTTTGGGGTCGCTGGTCACGCGGGCGTCGAGTACTTCAACGACCACCGAGATCGTGTCCCCGATTTTCACCGGTGCCAGCATGCGCATGTTGTCGACACCCAGCCAGGCAATAGCGGCATCGCCCGCGAACCCCGCGCTGCCGACCAGCCCGACCGACATCGCGAATATCAGCGGCCCGTGCACCAGCCGCTCGCCGAACTGGGTCTTCGCGGCATACTCTCGGTCCATGTGCAGCGGGTAGAAGTCCATGGTGAGGCCGGCCCAGTTCACCACGTGCGCTTCCGTCATCGTGATCGCGGCGGTCCGGAAGGTGTCGCCGACCTTGAAGTCATCGCCGTACTTGCTGTGTTCCATACGCACCCCTCAACCGCCTGCTGGCCGGAACTTGGGCAAGGTGAACTCGTCGTCGAGACGCTCGAAGCACACCTCGACCGGCATGTCGCACACCACGGTCTGCGGATCGCATTCCACGATGTTACTGAGCATCTGGACCCCTTCCTCGAGGCGGATCACGGCGATGACGTAGGGCATGTCCGGGATGAAAGCCGAGGGCGCGTTGTTTTCGACGACCGTGTAGCTGTAGACCGTTCCCCTGCCGCTGGCCTCGACCCATTCGAGGCTGTCCGCCGCGCAGTGCGGGCAGGCGATCCGCGGATAGAACACAGGTTCCCCGCAGGCGCCGCATCGCTGAATCAGCAACCGCCCCTCCCTGGCCGCATCCCAGAACGGGCGCGCCCAGGTATTCACCACGGGAACCGGCTTGTTCGGAACTGCTGTTTTTTGGGGATCTGGCATGCTGTTCTCCTGTCAGGGAATTTCGGTGCCGAGGATGGTGACCTGGGCATCAAAATAGGTGCCGCCGGTGGCGGTCTCGACCGCAAATCGCGCCCCGGGAACCTGCCGCTCGCCGGCTTTGCCCATCAGCTGCCGGGCAGATTCGATCAGCAGCGAGACCGAGCCTCCCGCGCCGATATGACCTTTCGACAACATCCCGCCGTCGGTGGTGGTGGGTATGCGACCGCCGGGCCAGGTGTCACCGCGCAGGAACAGCTCGCCGCCCTCCCCGCGCCCGCAGAGCCCCAGTTCCTCGAAGGCGATCAACTGGTAAATCGGGTAGGAGTCGTAGATCTCCGCCACGTCGATGTCCTGCGGCGTGATGCCCGACTGTCCGAAAGCCTCCTCGCCGGCGCGGGCCCAGCCGAAACGGGTCAGGTCGCGCTCCTGCGAGTATACGAAGTGGCTGACCACGCCGCCCTCGCCGAGGATATACACGGGCCTGGATGGCAGGTCGCGAGCGCGCTCGGCCGAGGTCACCACGAAGGCGCCGCCGCCATCGAACAGCATGTTGGAATGCTTGGCCCGCAAAGGGGTCGACAGCATCTTCGAGGACATGACCTCCTCGATCGTCAGCGGCTTGCGAAAAAACGCGTTGGGGTTCAGCTCGGCCCACTTGCGGTTCGAGACGCAGACGGCCGACAGCATCTCGTCGGTGCACCCCGTTTCATGCTTGTAGCGGGTGGTCGCCAGCGCGGCCACGCTGGAATAATGCTGGCCATAGGGAACTTCCCACTCGGACGATATGCCCGCTGTCGAGAACAGGTCGATGCCGCCCTGGGCGGTGATCCCGGTAGCCAGTTTGTCCGCATGCACGAACAGGACGTGGTTTGCCAGCCCGGCGACGATCACGGCGCCCGCCATCTGCAGGGCATTGCTGCTCGACGAGCCGCCCGAGAAGACCTGGATGTTCTTGCGCACGTTCTTCAACCCGAGTTCCTCGACCAGGCGGCCGGTGACCAGCTCGTTGCTGAATTGGCTGCTGAACATCGCGCCGGTGGGGATGACATAGTCGATGTCGTCCTTGCTCAGGCCGGCGTCCGCAATGGCCATGCGCGCCGACTCCAGCGCGAAGCTGATCGCGCCTTTTTCGGGGAACCGGCCGGTCGGCACCTCGCCAATGCCAACAATGGCCACGTTGCCTCTGATCTTGCTCACGGCAATCTCCTCAGTTGATCACAGTTTCTTGGCCAGGGCCCAGCCCCGCTCTGCCACGAGAGGATACAACGCGCCGAAACGATGCGCGGTTTCCGAACTGGCATTGCCCCGCAGCGCGCGGGCATAAACTCCCTGCTGTATCGCGGCCGTCCGGAACAGGCTGAAGGCCATGTAAAACCTCCAGTTCTCGATCTCTCCCCGGCCCGTGCGCGCACAGTAGCGGGCGACATACTCCGCCTCGCCCGGGATGCCGGTTCCCTCCAGGTCGGTGCCGACGAAACCCGGCGCGATCTCATTGGCTGATGGAAGGTGGTAGGTCATGCAATTGAACGACAGGTCACTCAGCGGGTGGCCCAGTGTCGACAGTTCCCAGTCCAGGACCGCGATGACCCGCGGCGCTCGCGGATCGAACATCAGGTTTTCAAGACGGTAGTCGCCGTGGACGACCGAGATGCTGTCATCGCCGGGAAGGTGCTCGGGCAACCACTCCATCAGGCGTTCCATTGCGGTAACCCGGTCCGTTCGGGTTGCCCGGTACTGGCGGGACCAGAGCGCTATCTGCCGCGCAATGTAATCGGCCGGTTTACCGAAGCCCTCCAGTCCGAGTGCCTGCCAATCCAACCCGTGCAATCGGGCCAGGACATCGTTCATTGCATCGTAAATGGCAGCGCGCTCGGCGGCCTGCATGCCCGGAAGCAGCGGATCGCGCAGCACCCGTCCACGCAGATGCTCCATCAGGTAGAAGGGGGTACCGATGACGCTCGGGTCTTCGCAGAAGTGCAGTGTCCTCGGCACGGGCACGCCGCAGCCGCTAAGTGCCGTCAGGATGCGGAATTCCCGGTCCACCGCGTGCGCTCCCGGCAGGAGTCGTCCGGGAGGCTGCTTGCGCAGAACGAACTCCCCGCCCGCGGAGCCGACGCGGAAGGTCGGGTTGGATTGTCCCGCCCGGAACTTCTCGATGGTCAGGGGTCCCTGTAGTTCCGGCAACTGTTCGGCCAGATAAGCCGACAACGCCTTAGCATTCAGGGGCTCGGGGCCGCGCGACGGCTGCCGCGAACCCGTTCGGACCTGGTTCCCCGGTTCCGCTGATACAGATCTGTGTGATGTCACTTGCATAAGCGAACTTTTCACTTGCATTGTAAGACTAACGGATGATAATGTCATCTGGACCGATTATGCCGGACGGATTCGGCCGCCAGCGGTCGAATCCAGCCACTTATCAACCGGTCAGCAATGGCTTGCGGTCCATAAGTCAAAGCGCCGCGAGTGCAGGTTTCAGCCACACCTCCGGACAAGCGGAGAGCAGACATGCCTCATCAACGATTCGATACCGTCATCATAGGCGCCGGCGTCGCCGGCATGACCACAGCGGCCATCCTCGCAAAGGACTTCGGCAAAAAGGTGCTGGTGCTGGAGCGCGCCCCGTTTATCGGCGGACGGACGCTGTCCTTCGTCGGCAAGGGCAACAAGGTGGTGGCGGACGGAGTCGAGATGGACGCCCGCCAGTTCCGCAAGTCCCTGCCCCTGGCCAGCTGTTACCTCGGCAAGTGCACCCCCGACATCGAGACCATTTTCGAAAAAGGCCTGCTCGATGGGCGGACTTTCGAAGCGGGTGGACACGGGATGTTCTGGGGCAACAACAGCCGCGTGACCTGCGTGATGAAACATCTCGACACCTTCGTCAACCTGCCGCTCAACCAGGGCCTCGGATTCATCAACTGGCAGGGCGAGGGTGAAGACGGCAAAGGCCGCCCGGGCCAGGCCTTCCAGGTCCACAAGGGCAGGCCGTATGCATGGATGACCGAGGAAGGCTACGCAAAGACCATGGAGCAGCTCTGGGATATGAGCCGCACCTCTTTCGAGGAGATGGCCGGCCTGATGAAGACCCCGCTGCGGGACTGGCTGGAAAGTCGCAACATGCACCCCGAAGCCTACGATTACATCAAGGTGCTCGCCGCCTCGCAGACCGCACAGGCCGAACCGGCCATGACGCCCGCGGGCGACTTTCTCGGCTACATGGCCATCGCGGGCCAGATCGGCATGAACCTGGTTTCCGGGTCGGTCGCCACCTGCGATGAACCCGGTACCATAGCCATCCCGCAGGTCATGGAACAGGTTTGCCTGGAACACGGCGGGCAGGTGCTCCGCAGCGCGAACGTGCGCCAGGTGTTGATCGAGGACGGCAGGGTCCGTGGCGTCAGCTACCGCCACGGGGAGGAGGTTCACACGGCCTTTGCCGACAGCGTGGTGTGCACCATCCCGCCCAAGCACATCTTCAAGGTCCTGCCGGAGGAGCACTTCCCGGCCGACTGGGTCCGGCTGCTCAAGGACAAGTTCTGGGGTGCCGGCCTGCTGACCGGTTGGGTGGGCGCCACCAGGAGCTTCTTCGGCGAGACCGGCCTCGATCCGCGCAGCTTCGTGTACATGCCGGGCGTGATACGCGACGAAGGCTACATCGGCGCGGTCGACATGGTCATGTGCGAGTTCACGGCCTGGGGCGATCGCAGCGCGAAGCGGGGACCCGAAGGCAAACACGACTTCCTGTTCTCGACGGCTCTGACGGA
Source organism: Lysobacterales bacterium (assembly GCA_041571375.1). Classification (GTDB taxonomy): domain Bacteria; phylum Pseudomonadota; class Gammaproteobacteria; order Xanthomonadales; family SZUA-36; genus CALKKN01. The sequence continues at coordinate 9,465 of JBFFUJ010000020.1, forward strand.
TGAGGAGATGCGCAACCCCGAGCGTGTCAACCGGGTCATCGACCTCTGCGAAAACTGGGCCAGGGCGACCTTCCCGGACTGGGACGAGCATGTCGAATTCATCATCTGGACACCGGGCCCGGAAGCCTACGGGCTCTGGCGGCCGGTCGGCGAGGCGCGCCCGCCGACCAAATCGCCATGGGTTGAAGGCCTCTATTTCGCCGGCGACCAGTATGGCGAGCGCCTCTGGGGCGGCGGCGTGGACGGAGCCGCCTTATCGGGCGTTCTGTGCGTGGACCAGATGATGGGAACGGACCTCGAACAAGAGATATTCCCGCCGTACCACAGAGGAATCCCCGCGCTGGCAGCCTGAGATCAGGGGTTGGGCGATCGCCGGGTCAGCCAAATCCGGCAATGCGCTGGATCGTCCAGAACGCCGCCATGGAGCCGATTGCGTAGACGGGCAAACGCCAGGCCCAGGCAGGCCAGGTCAGCTGCTTCAGCAGAAACGAAACGCCGAATACGGCAGCGATGAACAGCAGTTGCCCTGCCTCCACGCCCAGGTTGAAAAACAGCAAAGCCAGCGGAATGGCATGCTCAGGCAGACCGATCTCGCTGAGCGCGCCGGCAAAACCGAAGCCGTGCAGCAAGCCGAAGGTAAAGGCGACCAGCCAGGGCCAGCGCCGGGTGATTCCCGGCCGGCCCTGCCGCCAGTGCACAATCTCCATCGCCACGAACAGGATGCTCAGGGCAATCACCGCCTCGACCGGTGCCTGCGGCACGTGCGCCCAGCCCAGGGTAGCGGCGGCGAGCGTCAGGCTGTGCGCCAGGGTGAACGAGGTAATCGTCCAAACCAGCGTGCGCACGTTTGGCACCAGCATCAGCAACGCCAGCACGAACAGGAGGTGGTCGATGCCGAGCAGGATGTGCTCGACGCCGAGGGCGGTGTACGTGGCCGAGACATCGGTCCAGGATTCCGCCTCGGTAACCTCGAACCCGGGCTCGGCGGGCGTCAGCCGGGCCACCTGCGTCGTCCCGTCGCGCCGCTCGAACCGGGCCAGCGCGTCGATGACAGTGGAGGACAGCCCGGTGATCTCGACCCGATGGCCGACGAGGCCACCCGCGCAGCGCGCCGACCACCGTTCGACCCAGGTGCCTCCTTCTGTCCACGAGACCGGGGCTTCCGGCGCCTCGCAGTTCGCCGGCAACTGCACGTAGATGCCCAGGCGCAGTTCACCGCGCGCCGGTACGCGCCACAGGAGATCGTACCGGTCGTCGTCGCCCTGCTGGATTCGCAGGTAAGCCGGCCGGACTTCATGCGCCTGGACCAACGGCGCCGAAACGGCGCAAACAAGCAGTAACAGCAGCAGGGACGGACAGGCGCGGTTCACGGGCTGCCCGCGGCGGTCCGGTCGACCAGGGGCTCGATCTCTATCGTGTAGTTTTCGGCCAGTCGCTGGTAGAGACCGTCGACCGCCTCCTGCCGCCGGTGCCTGAGCCACTCGCGCTGAACCGCGTCGCGTACCTCGGCCAGCTCAGGTACCCGCCCGGCCTCGCGCGTTTCGATGAAAACCAGGTGCAGGCCATATCCCGATTCAACGGGACCTGACCAGCGCCCCGGTTCGATGCCCCGCAGCCCGTCCGTGAACGAGCTGCCGAAGAGCCGCCCGATCTCGCTTTCGCGGGCGTCGCGAATCTCCGCGGGCAGCGGCAGTGGGTCACCGAATTGTTCGAAATCGCGGTCCGGCCCGTCGTTGGCGATACGCTGCAGCAGTTGTACGGCGTCCGGTTCGGCAGCGGGACCGCGGCGATCACGGCTGAAGTAGATCTGCCGCAGGGTCAGCCGGGTCTCCAAGGCAAATTGATCGGGGTGGGCCTCCAGGTGGGCCTGCAGATCCTGTTCGCCGGGAGCGGCCAGCGATGCGACGTCCTCGGCCAGCATTTCGAGCTTCTGCCGGAGACGGCGCCGAATTACGATGTCGTCCCGGTCAAGCCCCATGGACTGGCTCTCGCGGTAAGCGATTTCCTGCCGGATCAGGTCCTGCAACAGACCCTGGAATTCTGCCGGGGTGGGCGGTCGCTGCCAGGTCCGCCCGAAAGTGTTCAGCAAATTCTCCTGCTGACCGCGGCTGATGAAGATTTCATCCGGGTCCGTGCGCCCCCCGGCCAGCTGCTCGTAGGCCGCGAAGATCAGTGCGCCCAGCAGAAGGAAGTGGATCAAGGGCTCGCGCAACCATCTCTGCATGCGGTTACTCCCCGGCCGGCGGCGTGGTTCGGCCCGCGCGGCTGCCTTTCAGATTACTCGACGGCATCAGGCGCTGAGCGCTTCGGCGACTCGCCGGAGTCGCAACTCGGCTTCCCCACCGACTTCCTGCAACACCGGATCGCCGGCGAAGCCGCCGGCCTCCATCATGGCAGCCGGGTCGACGATACGCACCAGCGTCCCGTCGCCGCTCTCTTCGACGATGACGTTACAGGGCAGCATCAGGCCGGCATCGGGACGGTTGGACAGCGCCTTGTAGGCCAGCGGCGGATTGCAGGCGCCAAGGATGCAGTAGTTTCTGAAATCCACGCCGAGCTTTTCCTTGAACGCGTCGTGCACGTCGATTCGCGTCAATACTCCGAAGCCCTCTTCGTTAAGGGCTGCGATGACCTTCTCCAGCGCTTCGGGGTAGGGAAGCCTGATCGTCACCTCATAAGCCATGCTGCTCATCATGTCCGCCTCGATTCAAAAAAAAACCCGAAGTGTTTTATTCTAGAGCTTCCGGGTATATGTTTGCAGCAGGATCTTGAACAGATGAAAATCCTCCAACTGACCGGTGCAAGGAACTGGCATACGGCGACGTCCCGACCATGTTGACCGCTACGCTGATCGTCTCGACCTACAACCAGCCTGAACTGCTCGACAAGTGCCTCCTGTCCCTGGCCCGCCAGTCGGAACGGGAGTTCCACTGCATCGTCGCAGACGACGGCTCGGGCGATGAGACCCGGGCGGTCGCGCGGAAGTATCAGGGGATGGTCGGTTCGGCCTTGCGCCGTGTCTGGCACGAAGACCGCGGTTTCCGCAAGACAACGATCCTCAACAAAGCCATATTGGCCAGCGCTTCGGATTATCTGGTTTTCATCGACGGAGACTGCATCGCGCATCCGGATCTGGTCCGGGAACACCTGCGAGCGGCCGAGCCGGGGGCCTATCTGAACGGAGGCCTGATCCGCCTGTCCAGTAAGTTGAGTGACAGGATCGGTGAGCAAGCCATTCTCAGTGGTGACGCGTTCCGGACCCGCTGGCTCCTGCACCAAGGCGGTTACTACGCCCGGCGCTATCTACGCCTGGATCTCGGCCACCGCCTGCGCTCACGCCTCAACCAGTGGACGCCCACTCGACTTTACTGGCTGGGCAGCAATTCCTCCTGCTATCGTGAGGATGCCATTGCAGTCAACGGCTTCGACAATCGCTTCAGCTACGGCTTCGAGGACGGTGACTTCGGGAACCGGCTGGAACTCAACGGCGTCCGGCCCAAGACCGTTCGCTGGACTGCCATCGCGCTGCACCTCTGGCATCCACGCCCGTGGTCGAGCTCCGAAACCCTCGAGGCAAACCGGAAACTGATGGACGAAAACATGGCCATGCGCCGTCTGCGGGCCATTGACGGCCTGGATGAACTCAGCGACTGATTGCGTCCGGGCGACGGCAGAAGGCGAAGGTGATCAAATTATGATCAACCAATTCGGTTCGTCGCAAATGGAAAATTCTGTGATATTCACGTATTCAGTAACTTGTAATTTTGATGTTACAGAAATTCTCAGCACCCACTTCTAACTCACCATTTTGGTCCGTTGACAGGAAATGAATCCGGGAGTAACTTGAACTCCCCGTTAGACGAAACCCTCCGGCCGGACGGCCGACCCGCCGAAAGGCATAAGGAGGGTAACGAAAAACGGAACTGAATGCTCGGGTGGTACCGGGCATGTCACCCGGGCCGGGTTCTGCAAAGGCGGCCGTACCATCAGAGGGTGACTCGAAAGGGAGACGCGATCCCTTGAGATAGACGCCAGGAGGCGCGAGCCTCAACAGGTCGGTAGATGGAGGCTGGCTTCGGTCAGCGGAAGTCGGGGTCGGAAGTGGCTTAGGCCACGGAGGATCCGGGTCAGGAAGGCGCAAGCCGGAAGGACCCACCGGGCGGAGGAAGCGAAAGCTTCGGAAGCCGGCAGCGGAGGCGGGCGCAGGTCCGTGGAAGCTGGAAGGCCGAGAGACGTCGATAAATAAGGCGGGCGTAGGAGGCCCGCGACCGGATCCAGGCGCAGGGCCCTGAGGGACCGGACGAAGTTGGGAAGGCCTAGGAGGATCTGCAGTCCTCTGTAAGCGGAGTTCTGATACCCTACAACGGAGAGGAGGCTCACGCCTCCTCTCTTTTTTTGTCCCGAATAATTTCCGTAATCGTCTACAATTGCCCGAACCGGCCGCCGGGCGGACGGTCTACCTGCTGGATAAGAGTTGCAAGCGGCTTTAGGAAACAGAATGCGGGCCACGGGCGAGAAAATGGGAAATTTGAACGAAGCGATCATCCGCATCCGGGACCTGGTCTTCCGACGCGGTGACCGGGTCATCCTGAACGGGATCAATATCGATATCCCGCGGGGGGCCATCGTCGCGTTCATGGGACCGAGCGGCGTCGGCAAAACCACCATCCTGCGCCTGATCTCCGGTCAACTGCACCCGGATGAGGGCACCATAGAAATCGACGGCCGAAACGTCTCCGCGATGTCGGCTGGCGAGCTTCACCGTTTTCGCAGAAAGATCGGCGTGCTGCTGCAGGACGGCGCTCTGTTCACCGACCTGACCGTCTTCGAGAACATCGCCACCCCGGTGCGCGAGCATACCGACCTGCCCGAACCGCTGGTGAGGCGACTGGTCATGAGCAAACTGAACGCCGTCGGCCTCGGTGGGATCGAATGGCTCATGCCGCACGAACTGTCCGGAGGGATGGCGCGCCGCGTGGCCTTTGCCCGGGCCGTGGTGCTGGACCCGGATATCATGCTTTACGATGAACCCATGACGGGCCTGGATCCCATCGCCGTCTCGACCGTCCGTACCCTGATGCGCGAAACCAACGATGCGCTGGGACAAACCAGCATCGTGGTGACGCACAACGTCAGCCAGATCAGGCGTTTTGCAGACTACTGCTACATCCTCGCATCCGCGAGGATTGTCGGCGAAGGGCCGCCGGATGCTCTGGCTGACAGCACCGAACCCAGCGTCGACCAATTCATGAATGGCAAAGTCGACGGCCCCATCTCCTTCCACTACCAGCCACCCAACGCGCCATGGGGGTTGCTCGACTGATATGGCGGCCAGAACATCCATCATGCAGTCCTTTATCGGACCGATCGGTGAAGCAGGTCGCTGCCTGATTTTTCTGATGCGCATGCTCGCCGGCGTGCGGTTCAGCGGTCAGCAGATCCTGTCCGTGCTGCAGCAGGTTTACCTGATTGGGGCACGATCACTGGTGATCATCATGATCTGCGGCTTCTTCGTCGGGATGGTGCTGTCGCTGCAGGCCATCAACGCGCTGGAGCAGTTCGGGGCTTCCGATCAGGTCAGCCTCCTGGTGGGCAAATCCCTGTTCCGGGAACTCGGACCCGTTCTGACCGCGCTGCTGTTTGCCGGCCGGGCGGGCACCTCCATGACGGCCGAGATCGGGCTGATGAAGGCAACCAATCAACTCGAGGCCATGGAGTTGATGGCGATCGACCCGGTACAGCGGATCGCGCTGCCCCGGTTCGCCGCTGGCGCGCTCTCGGTGCCCCTGCTGACCGCGATGTTCAGCGCCATGGCGATCCTGGGCAGCGTCATATTCTCGATCGGCGTGATGGGGCTGGATGCCGGAATATTCTGGAGCAAACTGCAAACCGGGGTTTACTTCCAGAAAGACTTCGTCGGCGGCATGTGGAAGAGCCTGGTATTCGGGGGAACTGTCAGCCTGATCGCCGTGTATTTCGGTTACTCCGCCAAACCCACGGGTGCCGGAGTCGGAACGGCGACGACCAATACGGTGGTGCTGAGTTCCGTGCTGATCCTGATTTTCGATTTCATCATGACGTCGTTTCTGACCTGAGGTACGACCATGCGAGCGAACTACAGAGTAGAACTGGCTTCTGGAGTCTTCCTGCTGCTGGGCATTGCAGCCCTGGTATGGCTGGCGACTCGAGCCACCGATTATGGGCAGGAAATCGGCAAGGAAACCTATTCCATCACGGCCCGATTCATCAATGTGGGCGACCTGCGGGACCGCGCACCGGTCAAAATCGGCGGCGTAACGGTCGGCATGGTCGAGTCGATCTCGCTGGATTCCGAATCCTTCGAGGCCATCGTGAGGATGAGCATCGCTTCCCGGTTCGATGAAATTCCGTCCGACACCGGCGCGTCGGTGCTGACTTCGGGTGTCCTGGGCGACCGCTACATCGGACTGGAACCCGGCGGAGCACCCGACATGCTCCAGGACGGTGATGAGCTGTTCATCACCCAGTCGGCGCTTGTGTTGGAGCAGGTGATCGGCAAGTATTTGTTCAACACGCAATCGGGTGATTCGGAATGATGATCAAGTGGCTCATGGCGATCTGCTCGCTGCTGGCGGCTGCCACGGCTGTGCCGGCGTACACGCCCGACGACCGCGATCCGCTGACGATAATCGAACAGACCACGACGCAGATTCTTGAGACCCTCAACAGCCGGCGTGACGAATTCACGGCCGAGCCGGAACTGCTGCGCGCCGTGGTGCGCGAAGACCTGCTGCCGCTCATCGACCTCGACTACTCGGCGCGGCTGATTCTGGGCAAAGCCGGCCGCGGCATCAGCGCCGAGCAGCTCAGCGCCTTCTCGGAAGCCATGAGCGACGTGCTGATCAACCGCTACGCCGACGGCCTGCTGGAATTCCGCTCGGACGAACAGGTCGAAGTCCTGCCAATAAAAGGGAACAATACGGAAAAACTGACGCGTGTGCGGACTCGTATCAAGCTCGAGAACGGGGGTTTCGCACCGGTGGATTACTCGTTCCGCAAGACCGAGCAGGGCTGGAAGGCATTCGACGTGATGGTCGAGGGCATTTCCTATGTCATCACTTTTCGCAACCAGATTTCGCCCCGCGTGCAGACCGAAGGCATCGAGGCGGTGACCGCAGACATTGTGGCCGGAAACCTCAAGGTCAATGAGTGACCTCTGCGCCATCGCCGTGACGGCCGACGGTCACCTCCGGCTCAGCGGGGAGTTGACCTTCGAATCCGTACCCCGCCTCTGGCGCGACGTGGAGCGCCGTCAATCCGACCTCGGCTCCACGCATGAGATCGATCTATCCGGCATCACGGCGGCAGACAGTGCGGGGCTCGCGCTGTTGCTCGAATGGCAGGCCAGCATGCAGCGGCGAGGAGGTCATTTGTCCATAAGGCAGGCTCCCGGCGGACTGCTTCGACTGGCCGGACTGTGCGAGGCTGTCGAGCTGTTGCAGATTTCCGGCAGAGGCAACGAGGCATGACGAGGGTCGGACTGCTGCGCTGGATTGCGGTTTGCTGTTGCGGGCTCCTGCTCACCGGTTGCGCCTCCCGGAGCGCCACGCTGACGGATCCCGAGCGGGACCCCTGGGAGAACTACAACCGCAAGATCCATGCCTTCAACCAGGGCTTCGATCGCGCGATTTTCCGGCCGGTCGCCAAAGGCTACGACTACATCATGCCCGACGCGCCGCAGCGCGGCGTGCGTAATTTTTTTCGCAACCTCGGTTATCCGGTCACCCTGCTGAACTCGCTGCTGCAAGGCAAGTTCGAACGCGCCCTCACGTCGACCGGACGTTTCGTGATGAATTCAACGGTCGGCCTGCTGGGGTTTTTCGACGTCGCCACCAAGTCGGGCGTGCCGCACTACAACGAGGATTTCGGCCAGACCCTGGCCGTCTGGGGCTGGAAGGACAGCCGCTACCTGGTGATGCCTTTCCTCGGACCGTACACCCTCCGGGACCTGACGGGCCGCAGTTTCTACGGCTATTTTCACCCGATCAGTTACGCCATCCGGGAACATAACAACTACGTTCCCCTGGTCGTGGACCTGATTACACTTCGCGCGGAACTGCTGCCCTTTCAGGCCGACATCGACGCCGCCAGCGACCCGTATGTGCTGATCCGCGACGTGTACCTGCAGAATCGCGAATTCGAGATTTACGACGGGGAACCACCCGCCCCTGACTACGACGCTCTGCTCGAAGAGTACTAGGGTCGATCGGCGGCCGCGGCCGCGGGGCGCTCCCCGGCCTGCTTCCCTGCCCCCGACGCATGGGCTAAGCTGGGCGCCAGTGAGCAGACTGCTGAAAACCCGGCCACTCGCCGCGCTGGGCGCGCTGGGACTGGCCGCCGCCTTGGCCCTGGTGGGATGTGATCGTGGCGGAGACGCCGGCGAACTCGAACCATTCGGGGACAAGGACGCAACCACCGTCTACCGGCACGCGATGGACGGAGCACCCACGAGCCTGGACCCGGCCCACGCGTCGAGCCTCTATGCCAACTTCCTGGCGGTCAATCTGTTCGACACCCTGTACCGCTACAAGTACCTGGCCCGGCCCTACCGACTGGAACCGAATCTGGCCGACGGCATGCCGGACGTATCGGGCGATGGCCTCATCTACACGATTCGCATCAAGCCGGGCGTGCAGTTCATCGACGACCCCGCTTTCCCGGAGGGCAGGGGCCGGGCCGTGCGGGCCGCGGATGTCGTGTATTCCATCCTGCGCCACTTCGATCCGAAGACCCGTTCCCAGGGGGCCTGGATGTGGCAGGGGCGGATCGTCGGCCTGGACGACTGGAAGGATCGTGGCGCGGATTACGACGAGGAAGTCCCAGGCCTCCGCGCGCTCGACGAGCGGACCCTGCAGGTTCAGTTGATCGCGCCGTATCCCCAATTGCCACACACCCTGGCCCACGGCTTTTCTGCCGTCGTACCGCGCGAGGCGGTCGACGCCCATGGATCCGAGTTCGCCGTTCGACCCGTCGGCTCCGGCCCCTATCGACTGTCGCAATTCAACACGGCCCGGGCCGTTCTGACCCGAAACGAGCGTTTCCGCCGGGAACCCTTCGACCTCGAGCGAGAAGGCTACGATCCGGCCAGCCAGGGCGGGTTGGGCCTGAACCGTCTGGACGGCCGGGTGCCGCCGTTCACCGACCGCATCGAGCTGGAATTCATCGCCGAGGACGCCGCGCGCTGGAATGCCTTCATCGCGGACGAACTGGATTTCGTCAAGGTGCCGGTGACCCAGTTCGACCAGGTCCTGGTCTCACGGGACCCGCCAACGCTCGAGCCCTCCCTGGCGGAAAGATTCCACCTCGCCGCCAATCTGGAGGCTGGCTTCGTGCATACCGATTTCAACATGGACGATGAACGTGTGGGCTACCATCCCGACCCGGATCAGGACGCGCGCAACCACGCCCTGCGTTGCGCCATCATCAAGGCCTTCGACTGGACCCGAAGGAACGAAGTGTTCTACTACGGCATCGGCCGCGTGTTTCCCGGGATCATTCCGCCGGCCGCCACCGAATACGATCATCAGCAGGACAGGTCACCGCTGCTGCGCGAC
>JBFFUJ010000021.1:0-18003 GCA_041571375.1 Lysobacterales bacterium
ACGGCCACGACTTATGAGCTGCCGGTCAAGGTGCTCGTGCTGAACAACTTCGGCGACGGGATGGTCAAGCAGTGGCAGAAGCTGTATTACAAGGGCCGCCTGTCGGCCAGCGACAAGTCACTGCGCAAGAAGGATTTCATCAAAGCGGCCGAGGCGGACGGATTCGAGTATGCGGTTCGCCTCGAGCGCAAGCAGGACATGCAGCGGGTCGTCCGGGATTGGCTGGAATTCGAGGGACCGGCCTTCCTCGAGGTCATCATCGATCCGGACGCCGGGGTCTATCCCATGGTGGGACCCGGCCTGGCCTACGACCAGATGATCACCGGCGATCACATCGCCAACCGCAAGCAGACCACGGAAGACGAGATCGACGGCTCATCGATGTTCTGAGCGGTCAGGCAACGATCCGCAGCAGCCGCCGGGGCCGAATTGACCGGCCCCTTATGGAGATGCGGCCATCTTTTCGACCATTTTGAACAACCTGGCCGGGAACAGACGCTTGAGCCACAGGGCCTTCATTTCCATCCCCTGACCCACCGCGATTTCGGGATTAGCCTTGCGAAAGCCATCCATGATCAGTTCCGCACAGCGATGGACCTCCATGCCGCCGGCAATGTCGGAGTCGACTTCCCCGTAGGCCGAGCCATCACCGCGCAACGCGTTGACCGAGATGTTGGTGCGAATATACCCCGGAGTAAGGGTCGTCACCCGTATGCCGTGTTGGGCGACTTCTGCGCGCAGCGCATCAAAAAACCCCATGACCGCGTGCTTGGCGGCGCAGTAACCGGTCCGGTAGGCTACGCCCAGCTTGCCGGCCACGGAGGATGTGACGGCGATGTGGCCGCTGCGTTGCCCCAGCATTACCGGCAACACCAGCTTGGTGAGTGCGATCTGCCCCAGCACATCCACTTCCATCAGGCGCCGGTACACTTCCATGTCGGTATCCACGCACAGGGAACGCTGTGAAATCCCCGCATTGTTGATGAGCATGTCGATGCGGCCGAAGCGGTCGAGCACGTGCTCGACGGCGGGGCCCATCGCCGCGTGGTCAGTGACATCCAGAGGAAGCACCAGGATGTGGTCCAGAGCCGCACCGGTCTCGGTGCAGAGATACCGCACCCGGTGCAGTTCCTGCTCACGCCGGGCAGACAGTACGAGTTTGGCTTTCTGGGCAGCGAACTGCAGCGCAAGCGCCTCGCCGATTCCGGACGAGGCGCCGGTAATCCAAACGACCTGCTCTTCGAACATGATGGAATCTCCGCGTCCGGATACATCTTTCATCTTAACGCCTGCCGTCGCCTGCGTGTGGCTTGACGGGAGATCCCCGTGGAATGGGGCGGAGCGATATAATGGACCGTCGCGGCGGGGAGCCGGCAGTGAATTGACCCAATGAGCCTTTCAGTACCCGACATATGCGATCAGTTTCCGGATGAAATAGCGGTACTCGAGCCGCTGTTCAGCGATTTCGGCGGCCGGCGCAGATTCCACGGAGAGATCGCGACTGTCGCCTGTTTCGAGGACAATTCACTGGTCGGCGAGTCGGTGCGTACGGCCGGCCTCGGCCGCGTGCTGGTCGTGGACGGCGGTGGTTCGCTGCGCCGGGCCCTGCTGGGCGACCTGCTGGCTGGCGAGGCCTTCAGCAACGGTTGGCAGGGTTTGGTGATCAATGGTGCGGTGCGGGATGTCGAGCTACTCGAAACGATCGACATCGGCGTCAAGGCGCTCGCCGCCTGCCCGGTCAAAACAGAAAAGCGGGGCGCGGGACAACGCGGAGCAGCGCTGCATTTCGCCGGAGTGTCGGTCGAACCGGGACACTGGCTTTACGCCGATGCCAACGGGGTGGTCGTCGCCTCCCGCAACCTCGGCGTGGATTTTTAGGTGCCCGTGATGATGCAGGAAGACCAAGGCGGCAATACAACCGCGATGGAAGCAACACCGGAAGAGCCCGCAGTCGAACAGTTTTTGTTCGACCTCGATGCGGAAATCCAGCACTGGCTACCTGATGCCCTGCAACCATTCTGGGACTTCCTCCAGGACTACCCGCTGTTGCTCGTGCTCATACTGGGAGCCCTCGGTTACCTGGTCGGCAAGGCCATTCAATGGGTGCTGAACCGCGGTCTGGGCCGGCTCAGCGCGCGCACCAGGTCGGACCTCGATGATCGATTGATCCCCTTCCTGACGCGGCCAGTGGTGCAGACGACCGTGGTCATTGGCCTGGTCGTCGCGGTCAAGTCCTACGGCTTCGGCGATGCGGTCGACCGCTTCATGGTGCGGGTATTGTTTACTTTCCTGCTGTTCATGTGGGGGCGCGCCTGGTTCCATGCGGCTACCCTGACGATCGGCTTCATGGCGCGCGACGCTAAGCGGTTCGCAGGGTTCCAGCCCCGTACCCGGCCGCTGTTCGACATGGGCATCAAGCTGGTCCTGCTGACCTTTTTCCTGTGGTTGTTCATGATCATCTGGGACATCGACGGCACCGCATGGCTGGCTTCGGCGGGTGTCATCGGCATCGCAGTCGGTTTTGCCGCCAAGGACACGCTCGCCAACCTGATCTCCGGCGTTTCAATCATCGCGGACGCACCCTACAAGATCGGCGATTACATTGTGTTGGACACCGGGGAACGCGGGGTGGTCACCGACCTGGGAATGCGGTCTACGCGGCTGCTCACCCGCGATGACGTCGAGATCTCGATTCCGAATGCGGTCATGGGCAATGCCAAAATCACCAACGAGAGCGGCGGCCCGGCCGTCGAGCACCGCATCCGTATCCCCGTCGGCGTGGCTTACGGCACCAAGCCGGCGAAGGTGGTGGAGGTGCTGGAGCAGATCGCGAGTGAAAACGAGCTGACGGTTGAGCAGCCATCGCCACGCGCCCGCATGCGGGGCTTCGGAGACAGTTCAGTCAATTTCGAACTGCTGGCCTGGATCCGCTTACCCGAGCAGCGGGGACTCGTGCAGCATCAGATCCTGATGGAAATCGAACGGCGCTTTGCGGAGGAGGGTATCCATATTCCGTTCCCGCAGAGGGATCTTCACATCCGGAGTGGCGCGGTCAGCGCAAAAGATACGCCCGCAGAAAAAGAATAGCCGCCTGCTCGTACACCTCCCGATTCTCCTGGCGGGCATAGCCGTGCCCCTCATTGAGGGCGTCTATGTACCAGACCGGCCGGCCACGGCGGCGCAAAGCCTGGACAATCTGCTCCGATTCGCTGGCGGGCACGCGGGGATCATTGCGGCCCTGGACCACCAGCAGCGGAATGTCGATGCGGTCGACATTGTTCAGCGGGCTGATCCGTTGCAGGAAGGCACGCATTTCAGGGTCGCGCTCGTCACCATACTCGTAGCGGCGGAAGGCGCGGCGATAGTCCTCTGTGTTCTCAAGGAATGACACGAAATTGCTGATACCCACCACGTCCACGCCGGCCCGCAGGCGGTCGCTGTAATGGACGGCGGAGGCCAGCACCACATAGCCGCCGTAACTGGCGCCGTAAATCGCGACACGCTCCTCATCGAGATCGGGCTGCTCGGCGATCCAGTCCAGCAAGGCGCCGATGTCCCGGATGGCATCCTCGCGGCGGAAGCCGTTGTCCAGAGCGAGGTACTCGACATCGTACCCGGTCGAACCGCGGATGTTCGGGGCCACGACGGCGGCGCCGAGTTCCGCGACCCAACTCTGGATGCGGCCGCTGAATGAAGGCCGATACTGGGCTTCAGGCCCCCCGTGCACGTAGATCACCACGGGGTAGGGCCCTTCCGTTTTGGGCCGGTAGATGAATGCGGGGATCTGACGTGGCGATTCGCCGGCCAGGTCGAAGGTCGGGTAATGCACCAGTTCCGGTTCGACGAAAGCCGAGGTATCGAGGCCTCCCACCTCACTGAAGGTCCAGCGCTGCAGGGATCTGGCGGTAGTGGGGCGGCGGCCGAGCTGTACGACATAGACGTCGCTCGGAGTCTGCGGGGTGCTGACGGTGAAGGCCAGCCGCCGGTTTTCCGGGCTGAAGTCGAGGTTGTATATCTGGCCCTCCGGGATACCGTCCACCCGAACGAAGCGACGAGTGCGGGTGTTCAGAAGGTACAGACGGCTGACACCGTCCTCGTTGGTGACGAAGGCGCCGCGCGCGCCATCGCCGCTGAGGGCGAAATCCGTAACGTCCCAGGGCGATTGCGCAGTGATGTATTCGACGGGCGAGGCCGGGCCCAGTCCCTGCCATGCGAGTTCCGCGGCTCGGCCGCGCGAATTGGTGATCAGGTAAAGGCCGCTGCCGCGGCGATCGAAGCTGAGTGCCCGATTGGCTGACGGAACCTCCGTGTCTCCCGTGATCAGCCGTGCGCTTCGGTCATTCAGGTCCAGCAGCAGGGCCCGCGAGTCGAAGACACTGAAAAACTGCTGGACCAGAAGGTAGCGGCCGTCGTCGCTGAAGTCCGCCGGGCCGAGCCAGGAGCCGTCGGGCGCTTCCAACAGCAGTTCGGCGCTGTCCGGCCGGTCCGGGTTCATGATCCAGAGATCGTTACTGCGGCCATTGCGGCGGGTCGACTGGAATGCCAGTCGGCGTCCATCCGGCGACCAGCGCAGCAGGCGGTTGCGCGATTGGCCATCGCTGAGCCTGAGGGTCGAGGCGTTGCGCGGATCGAACAGGAAGATCTGGTCCTTTTCGCCACCCCCCTGATCCATCGTGATGGCCAGCTCATGGGAGCCTTTGCGGCGAGCGACCTGACCGATCGGTTCCTCGTACCAGGTCAGCTGTTGGCGGCTGCCGCCCGGAGCGCGGACCAGGTGCACCTGGTTCACTGCGCCAAAGCGTGTGCTGACGTAGATGCCCTCGCCGTTCGCTGTCCAGTCAAGAAAAGCAGCGGAACGGACCTGCTGGAAATGCCGCACCCGCTCCGCCAGCGCCGGCGGGATGTCGGGAACGCCGCTCAGGATCAACTGGCCATCGTTTACGGCACGGCCGGGGATGTCGTTGCCGGTCGCCAGAAAAGGGCTCAGCAGCAACAGCATGAGACACAGATAGCGCATGACGGGAAACATCATAGTCCATTCGCATGCATAGAGCCCGCCAGTCGTTACGGCTATACTGTTCTGCTGATATGTTGCTTGGAAACGCCTCCGAATGAGCAAACCCCTGCACATCGTCATCCTCGCCGCGGGCGAGGGCACGCGGATGAAATCGACCCGCCCTAAGGTCCTGCACTCCCTCGGCGGCCGGCCCATGCTGAGCCATGTGCTGACCGTTGCCCGGGCGCTGCAGCCGGAAGCGATCCACGTCGTGGTCGGCAACGGGGCCGAACAGGTGATGGCCGCATGCGGGGAGCAGCCGGTGAATTGGGTGTTGCAGTCGGAGCGCCGCGGCACCGGGCACGCAGTTATGCAGGCCATGCCCCATGTACCCGACGGGGCGGCGGTTCTTATCCTGCTCGGTGATCACCCCCTGATCCCCCAGGCGGTGCTCGACCGGTTGGCTGCCGAGCGCACGGTGTCGCTGGCCGTGCTGACCACCGAGGTGGCGGATCCCGGCGGCTATGGACGTGTCTTGCGCGGGCGCGAGGGTGAGATAGCAGCCATTGTCGAGGACCGCGATGCCACAGCCGAACAACTGGAAATCCGCGAGATCAACACCGGCATCATGATGGCGGATGCGGCGTCTCTGCGCCGCTGGCTGGGCATGCTGGAATGCAACAACGTCAAGAGGGAGTTCTACCTCACCGACATCTTTGCCTTCGCCCATGGCGAGCAGGTTCAGGTGCTCGGCATACTGGCGGGCGAGGCTGAAGACCTGCAGGGTGTCAACGATCGGCGGCAATTGGCCGCGCTGGAGAGGCGCTACCGCAGGCGGCAGGCGAACGCGCTGATGGATGCCGGCGTACAGATCATCGATCCGGATCGAATCGACATACGCGGCCACCTCGAAGTCGGCGCGGACGTCCAGATCGACGTCAACGTCATCCTGGAAGGCGACAACCGCCTGGCTGACGGCGTCAGCATCGGACCCGGTTGCGTGGTGAAGAACTGCGATTTGGCGGCCGGAACCCGGGTGCACGCTCACAGTGTGCTCGAGGGCGTTACGACGACGGGCGCTTGCGACATCGGCCCCTTTGCGCGCCTGCGGCCGGGTACGGAAATGTCGGCAGGCAGCCGCATCGGCAACTTCGTCGAGGCCAAGATGGTCAGGCTGGGTGCGGGCAGCAAAGCCAGTCACCTGACCTACCTGGGTGACTCCGAGATCGGCAACAACGTCAACATCGGCGCCGGGACCATTACCTGCAATTACGACGGTGCCCACAAGCACCGAACGACCATCGAAGACGACGTATTCGTGGGGTCGAATTCGGCACTGGTGGCTCCCGTAACGATCCATCGGGGCGCCACGATCGGCGCCGGGTCGACCATATCGAAGGACGCCCCCGCCGACACGCTTACGGTCAGCCGGGCCAGGCAGACGAGCATCCGGGGCTGGAAGCGGCCGCGAAAAGCGAAGGATCAGACATGAACACGGTGGTACGGTCCGGCAAGCGAGGCGCCTAAGATGTGTGGAATCGTAGCCGCAGCGGCCCAACGCGACGTTTGCGACATCCTGATAAGCGGCCTGCGCGCGCTGGAGTATCGCGGTTACGACTCGGCCGGCATTGCGGTCCAGAGCGGGGGAGCGATCGAACGTCTGCGTACCGAGGGCAAAGTGCGCGATCTCGAAGCCCTGATCAAACGCCATCCGCTGGCCGGCCATGCGGGGATCGCTCACACCCGGTGGGCCACTCACGGTGTTCCCAATACGGCAAATGCGCATCCGCACCTCTCCGGAGAGTCGATCGCACTGGTCCACAACGGGATCATTGAAAACCACGAGGAGTTGCGCGAGGAGTTGCAGGCGGCGGGCTATACCTTCGAATCAGAGACCGATACCGAGGTCATGGTGCACCTGGTGCACCGGCTGGCGGCCGAGGGGCACGACCTGTTCGAGGCCGTGCGCCGAGCCGTCAAACGGATGCGCGGAGCTTTTGCGATTGCCGTGATCCGGGCTGAAGAGCCGGGCGTTATTGTCGGTGCGCGCTCGGGCAGCCCGCTGGTGTTGGGAATCGGATTCGACGAGCACTTCCTCGCCTCCGACATCCACCCGCTGCTGCCGGTCACCAACCGGTTCGTCTACCTCGAGGAAGGCGACGTGGTCCGGCTGGATACCGCCGGGTACCAGATCAGCGACCGTCAGGACCATGCTGCAGAGAGGCCGGTCGTCGAAGCGGACCTCGCGGCGGATGCGGTTCAGCGCGGCTCGTACCGTCACTACATGCAGAAGGAGATTTTCGAGCAGCCGCGTGCCGTGGCCGACACCCTGGATGGGCGGATCGGGACAGACCGCGTTCTGCCAAATGTCTGTGGGGTGGGGGCGGACGCGCTGCTCGAACAGGTTCGCCACGTCCACATTGTCGCCTGCGGCACCAGCTACCATGCCGGACTGGTGGCGCGTTACCAACTCGAGGAGCTGACCGGCCTTCCGTGCATGGTGGAGGTGGCCAGCGAGTATCGCTATCGCAATCCGGTGGTGCCTGAGCAGTCGCTGTTCGTAGCCATTTCCCAGTCCGGCGAGACGGCAGATTCGCTGGCGGCCTTGCGTCATGCCAAGGAAGCTGGATACCTGGCAACCCTGGCGATATGCAATGTGCCCGAAAGCACCATCGTGCGTGAAGCGGATCTGGTGCTCATGACCCGCGCCGGACTCGAGATCGGGGTGGCCTCGACCAAGGCGTTTACGACGCAGCTGGTGGCCTTGCAGCTGCTGGTACTCCAACTGGCGCAGCTCACGGGTCGGCTCGAAGGCCCTGAGCTCGCACGCTGTGTTGCGGAATTGAGGGAGCTGCCAGCCCGCATCGAGCAGGCGTTGCAGTTGGATCAGCGGATCGAGCAGCTTGCGGAGCGCTTTGTCGACAAGCACCATGCGCTGTTCCTGGGACGAGGCAGCCACTATCCCATCGCCATGGAAGGGGCTTTGAAACTCAAGGAAATCTCCTATATCCACGCCGAGGCATACCCGGCGGGCGAGCTGAAGCATGGACCGCTGGCACTGGTCGACCACGACATGCCGGTGGTCGCGGTGGCGCCCAACAACCGCCTGCTGGAGAAGCTGATCAGCAACCTCGAAGAAGTGCGGGCACGCGGTGGCGAGATGTATGTCATCGCCGACGCCAGGGCACTGGCCAGTCTGAAGGAGCGTCATGGGCTGGTCATCGAGCTGGAAACGGGTGGCCCACTGCTCGCGCCGGTGGTGCTGACGGTTCCCCTGCAGCTTCTGGCCTATCACGTCGCGGTGCTGCGCGGGACGGACGTGGACCAGCCGCGCAACCTCGCCAAATCGGTAACCGTGGAGTAACGCCCCGATGAAACGCCGACACCACCTCGAAGACGATGCCGGAATCAACATCACGCCGATGCTGGACATCGTTTTCATCATGCTGATTTTCTTCATCGTCACCACATCGTTTGTGAAGGAAAGAGGGCTGGAGGTTTCCCGGCCCTCCAATGCGCCGCCGAAGGAGGTCAAACAGGACAAGGGGCCGATTGTCGTGCGAATCGCCAGCAGCGGTCTGATCAGTGTCAAAGGCCGGGTGCTGGAACCCCGCGCGGTAGAAGCCAACCTGGAGCGGGAGAAGGCTGAAAAACCGAACTCCGCCCTGATCGTCGCCGCTCACCCCGATGCCGACACGGAAGCCCTGGTGACCGTTCTGGACGCCGCCCGAGCGGTCGGTATCGAATCGGTGAACGTGGCGACCAGCAGTCAGTAGTCGCGTGCCGCTGGAGCAGGGCGCATTCCTCGACATCGAGACGGTCGATCCGGGCGACCTTGATCGCAGCGCGCTGGCCGCGACAGCAGCGCACTGGGACTGGTATGAATTCACTGCGCCGGATCAGGTCGCTGATCGGATTCGTAATGCGGACGTGGTGATCACGAACAAGGTTCTCCTCGCCCGTTCGGATCTGGCAGCCGCACGCCGCCTGCGGCTGGTGGCAGTCGCCGCGACCGGAACCAACAACGTCGAGCAGGAAGCAGCGCGCGATCTCGGTATCACCGTGTGCAACATCCGCGACTACTGCTCCGAGGCCGTTGCCCAGCATGTTATCGCCCTGATGCTGAACCTGCTGACCGGCCAACCGTGGTATCTGGAGCGGGTCCGGGCCGGGGACTGGAGCCGCTCGCGGCAATTCTGTCTCCAGGACCGGCCGATTCGTGAAGCCAGCGGTCTGAGTCTGGGCATCATAGGTTATGGCAAGCTCGGTCGAACGGTCGCTGCCAAAGCCCGCGCGCTGGGCCTGGACGTGCTGATCGCGGAGCGTCGGGGACAGACACCGCGCGAGGGCCGGCTGGCCTTCGAACAGGTGTTGCGAAGCGCCGACGTGCTGAGCATCCACTGCCCGCTGAGTGACGCGACCCGGGGTCTGATTGCGCGCGAGGAACTCAGCGCCATGAAACCCGGCGCCATCCTGATCAACGCCGCACGCGGCGGCATCGTGGACGAGCTCGACCTGGCCGAGGCGCTGCGGGCTGGCAGCATTGGGGGCGCCGGCGTCGATACCCTGAGCGAGGAACCGCCACCGGCCGATCATCCGCTTCTGGCCGCAGACATTCCCAACCTGCTGGTGACGCCGCACAATGCCTGGGCCAGTCGCGAGGCTCGTCAGGCAGCGCTGGACCAGCTGGCGCAAGTCATCGCAGCGTTTGCGGCCGGCCAGCCACTCAATGCACTGTGAAGCCGTCGCTGCTCGAAGTCAGGACAGTCGTCGCGTGATGTCTTCCTCGACGGAAATCTCCGGCGGCAACTGGAGATAGAAGCCCTCCTCGCGGAGCCGGTCCATGACCTCGTCCACGTCCGCGTGGGCCAAGCGGCGCCCCGGGTCGAGTTTGAGTCGCATGACCAGCGACGGGGTACCGAAGGTCTGCCGCAAGGCAGCGGGCAGTTCGTCGAACGCCTTGCCATGCATGAGATACAGATAGGTTTCGGACTTGCGGTCGGATCGGTAGACTTCGCACAGCACCACAGCACGCTCCGTTAAGGCGATGCACCAACAGTATAGAACCTGTAGGGCCCATGATGTGGGGCCGGGCGGGGCGCAGTCCCGCATTGCCCGATAAGCTATGCTTACGCGATGAGTACCAGGCGCTACAAGGCCTTCATCAGTTACAGCCACCGTGACCGGGCATGGAGCGCCTGGCTGCAGCGGGCCCTGGAACGCTACCGGATCCCGAAACGCCTGGTGGGAACCCCGGGCGCTTTCGGTCCGATTCCGGCACGCCTCGCACCGGTGTTCCGGGATCGGGAGGACCTCTCCTCCGCGGCCGATCTCAGCACCGAGGTCAAAGCATCCCTCGAGGCTTCCGAGTCGCTGGTCGTGATCTGCTCCCCCGCTGCCGCGAAATCCCGCTGGGTCGACGAGGAGGTTCGCCATTTCATCAGCCTCGGCCGCGGGAATCGTATCTTTGCGCTGATCGTGGAAGGCGACCCGCAAGCGGATGATCTGGAGCAACGCTGTTTTCCTCCCTCGTTGACTCGTAATGCTGACGGGACCTCGCGCGAGCCGCTGGCGGCAGACGCGCGCAAATGGGCCGATGGCAAGCTATTGGCGAAACTGAAGATCGTGGCGGGGATACTGGGCATTGGCCTGGACGATCTGCGGCGCCGCGACATGCAGCGCCGCCATCGCATGTGGATGTTGTCCATGGGCGGCGCACTGTCGATCGCCCTCGCGATGGCCGTGCTGGCCGTGATGGCGATCAGCGCCCGGCACGCCGCGGAAAATCGCCGCGAACATGCCGAGGAGCTGGTCGGTTACATGGTCGGCGACCTGAAGAGCAAACTCGACGAGGTCGGCCGGCTGGACATTCTCGAGGGCATGGGCGGCCGCGTCAGCGAGTACCTGCAGACCCTGGATCCGGCGGAGGTGACGGACGACTCGCTGATCCAGCAGGCGCGGGTCTGGCGCCAGCTGGGCGAAGTCGGGATGAACCAGGGCGACCTCCCGGCTGCACTCGAGGCTTTCATGACCTCCCGGGACATCCTTCTGGAACTGCACCGGCGGAACCCTGCAACGGCCCAGTTCGTTTATGAGTTGGGTAATGCCGAGTTCTGGGTGGGCTATGTGCACCTGGAAACGGGTCGATACGACGAGGCGGAAAAAGCGCTCAACGATTACCTCGGCTGGGCCTACCGGCTGAATGCACTCGAACCCGGCAAGCCGGAATGGCTGATCGAGAAGTCCTACGCCCACAACAACCTGGCGGCATTGATCAATCGCAGGGGTGCAAACGACGTCGACTCCGCGCTGGTGCACATCCGGCATGCGGTCGAGTACAACCGTCAGGCGGTGACGCTCGCGCCGGACAATGCAACTTACCTCGTTGAATACGCCGAGGTGATGGCCTGGCTGGCGGATACACTCCTGCGGACCTGCGATCTCGGAGGTGCGCTGACTGCCCGTCAGGAGCAGGTGGCCATTACGCGGCAGCTGTCCGAAAGCGCGCCGGGAAACAGCAGCTATAACAGCCGCTACGCCTATGCGTTGACCGGCTTTGCAGATGTGGCCTCCCAGGTTGGCCTGACCGAGGTCGCGCTCACGCATCTGACGACTGCGCGTGACAGATTGCGCCGCTTGTCGGCTTCGGACCCGAGCAATGTCGATCTGCGTTTTGATTACCTTTTGCGCGAATTCTATATCGCCGAATTACTGGCCGAATCCGGGCATCTGGACAAGGGGCTGCAGCGAATCCATGAAATTGCCGATGAGATGGGCGCCATCCTGCGCGCCGAGGAATACTCCCATCAACTGCGCCATTATCGGTGGGTGCGTTACCTGCTGGCCCGTTCCGACATGGCGTGGCGCAGCGGCGACCCGGTGGCTGCCGCGGCAGACCTGGACGAAGCCGTGGCTCAGCTCCGGGACATCCTGCGTTCGAATAGCGGTGATTTTCCCGACCAGGAAGCACTGAGCAGGGCACGGTTCCAGCTATGGGAACAGCAGGGCGTGGACCTCTTTGCCGAGCAGTTGTTTGCTACGGTCGCTGCCGCGTCCGCCGACAACCAATCCTGTGCGACCCGCGCCGATCGCGTCAGGCACGCTATACTCACCGGTGAAAAGGATGTCGCACGGCGCCTGGTCACGAGCCTGCTCGGCAAGGGATACTACGAGCCTGGCTTCATGCGGGTCTGCACCGAGCACGGTTTTTGCCAGGGAAAGTAGGTGAGCGAGGAGGGCACGACGTGGGGGATCCCTCGAGAATCAACAGCAACAATGGAGGACCGATATGAGTATTATTTTCAGTACCCTTCACCTTCGCCTGCAGCGGGCGCTGCTCGCGCTTGCTGCCCTTGCAGCGTGCACCGGGGCGTGGGCGAACGACAAGCACATCGACGTCACCGTTGAAAACCAGGGCAACACCAGCAAGCTGGTGTTCGTCAATTCCGAATGCCCGGATCGCCCGAATGAGAAGGGATGCGTTCTGGCTGAAAAAGACTCGTCGCCGATGATCAGCTGGCAGCTTCAAGGCGACAGTGCAAGGGCCTGGCGTTTGACCCGATTGCAGATGAGCCCCGATGGAGTGCATTGGGGACACGCCAATTTTCCGCTGGCCGATTGCACGGTTGAGGATTTCGGGCTGAGTGAAAATGATCGCCGGACGGGCAATGCTTCGACCACTCTTCCTCCGGGAGGCGGCAGCATGATTCAGGTCCGCAACCACAATCAGCAGGCGTACCGGAATAACGAAGATGTGTGTGTGACGCATTACCGCTTGTATGCAGAGCCAGTGGGCGGCGGCGCTCCGATCGACTCGGACCCGACGATCCGCAACAAGGGAAAATAGGTCCGTAGCGCCCACGGGGGGGTTCTGGCCATGATGGATATGCCGGACCGGCGGCTGTCGCTGTGCGTCGCCGTGACGGCGCACCGCGATCTGGTGGCGAGCGAGGTGCCCGCCATCGAATCCAGGCTCGAGCGGTTGTTCCAGGATCTCGCAGCTGAATTCCCGGATTTGCCCCTGTTGCTGCTCACTCCGCTGGCAGCTGGCGGCGACCAGTTGGCGGCGCGCGTGGCGCAACGCCTGGGGATTCCGTTCGCTGCGGTCCTGCCCATGGAGCAGTCCGAGTACGAGAAGGACTTCGTCGACGCCGGAAGCCTGAGCGCGTTTCGCTCCCTGCTGGATCAGGCAGCCTGGGTCACCTGCCTGCCCGGGGTGTCGGGTGCTGCGCCCCCACACGATGACGCCAACCGAGCGATCCAGTACGCCCAGCTCGGGGTCTTCCTGTCCAATCACTGCCAGATTCTGCTCGCGCTGTGGGATGGCAGGGCGGGCGATCGGCTTGGCGGCACCGGACAGGTGGTCCGATACCACCTGACGGCGGTCATGCCCGGCTTCGAGGCGGATGCTTTCCCGGCCAGCCTGCTGGCTGAGAACGAAAACGACCTTGTGTATCACATCGTCTGCAGCCGGGACCGCCCGGATGGGGGCCCTGCACCCGGGCTGCAGCCGCTCGATGCGGGCTGGTTCAGCAGCCGGGACAGCGGGTCACGCAGCGACGACTTGCCTGCCGCATACCGGGTGCTGTTGCATCGCCTGCAGGGTTTTGCCCGCGACTGGCGCAGCGAGCAGGCACAGGTCGCCAGGCACACTTCCAGCCTGCTCGCCGGCAGGCCGCAGCTCGAACCGGTCATCGGGTCCGTCTTCGTCGATCGCCTTTTTCAAGCGGCAGACGGTCTGGCCGTGCACTATCAGCGGCGCGTTCACGGCGGTTTGAGAGCGATCTACCTGCTGGCGATGCTGATGGGTCTCGACTTCATCATCTACAGCGAGGCCGACGGCCCCGGCTACATGGTGCTGCTGTTTCTGGCTTTGTTCTGTGCCGGCGTGGCCGTTCACCTGGTCGGTGAGAGGCGGGAGTGGCACCGCAAATACCTTGATTACCGGACCCTCGCCGAAGGGCTGCGGGTGCAACTGTATTGGAACCTGTCCGGCGTGGTCGATCCCGACTCGGTGGAGTTTGCCTATGACAATTTTCTGCAGCAGCAGGATGTGGACCTGGGCTGGATCCGCCACGTGATGCGGCAGGCCAGCCTGTTCCGGGGACGCGGCAAGCCTCCGGACGCTCGCTGGGTCGGCTGGGTGATCGATCAGTGGGTGGGTGACCCCCGCGCTGGCCAGGGCCAGCTGGCCTACTATTCCCGCAAGGAACTCGAGAACACTTTGCGCTACAACCGTATCAGCCGTCTGGGCAGCCTCGCCCTGTGGACCGGTATTGCCATTGCGGTGGTGCTGTACTTTCTGGGCAGCGAGACGGAGGCGGGCAAACGGCATCTGCTGATGATCCTGATGGGGGCGTTGCCGCTGATCGCAGGTGTCTGGGATGCCTACTCACACAAGCGCGCGGAGAAAGAGCTGATCAAGCAGTACGGTTTCATGGGCCGAGTGTTCCGCCGGGCGCGCGACTTACTGGATGGCAGCGAAGACATCGGATTTCGGAGGCGGATCCTCAGGTCGCTGGGGCAGGCGGCACTCGAAGAGGGTGCCGAGTGGTTGCTGCTGCATCGCGAGCGGCCGCCGGAGCACGGCCGGCTGTGAGCGCGGGCCGGGCCGAAGCCCCGGCCCGACGCCCCGGCCCGCGTCCGATACCCCGCTGCCCGTTCGGTCGGCCGCGCTACCGGTTCATCCGGTTCTCGATCAGTTGCTCCACAACGGCGGGTTCGGCCAGGGTCGAAGTGTCGCCGAGTTCGCCGTAATCGTCGGCAGCAATCTTGCGCAGGATGCGGCGCATGATCTTGCCCGAGCGCGTCTTGGGCAGGCCCGGCGCCCACTGCAGCAGGTCCGGCGTGGCGATGGGCCCGATCTCCTTGCGTACCCATTGGCGCAGTTCCGCCCGCAGCTCATCCGAGGGTTCGCGGCCCGCCACCAGCGTTACGTAGGCGTAAATGCCTTCGCCCTTGATTTCGTGCGGATAACCGACGACCGCTGCCTCGGCGACCGCCTCGTGTGAGACCAGGGCGCTCTCGATCTCGGCCGTGCCCAGTCGGTGGCCCGAGACGTTCAGCACGTCGTCCACGCGCCCGGTGATCCAGTAGTAGCCGTCTTCATCACGCCGCGATCCGTCACCGGTGAAATACTTGCCGGGGATGGTCGCGAAATAGGTATCGACGAACCGCTGGTGGTCGCCATAGACGGTGCGCATCTGGCCCGGCCAGCTGTCGGTGATCACCAACAGGCCGGACGCCGGTCCTTCGGTCGGCAGCGCATTGCCCTGTTCGTCGTGCAGCGCGGGCTTGATCCCTGGCAAGGGCCGCGTCGCAGAGCCGGGTTTCAGCGCCGTCGCCCCGGGCAGCGGACTGATCAGGATGCCGCCGGTCTCGGTCTGCCACCAGGTGTCCACGATCGGGCAGCGTCCTTCGCCAACCACCCGGTAATACCAGTCCCATGCCTCCGGGTTGATCGGCTCGCCGACCGTTCCCAGCAGCTCGAGTGACTGCCGCGAAGTCGATTTCACCGGCTCATCGCCCTCGCGCATCAGGGCCCGGATGGCCGTCGGCGCGGTATAGCAGATTTTGACCTGGTGCTTGTCGCAGACCTCCCAGAAGCGGCTCGGGCTGGGGTAGTTTGGTACGCCTTCGAACATCATCGTGATCGCACCATTGGCCAGCGGCCCGTAAACGATGTAGCTGTGGCCGGTCACCCAGCCGACATCGGCCGTGCACCAGTAGATATCCCCATCGTGGTAATCGAATACGATCTCGTGCGTGTACGAAGCATATACGAGGTAACCACCCGTGGTGTGCAATACGCCCTTGGGTTTGCCGGTGGACCCGGAGGTGTAAAGGATGAACAACGGATCCTCGGCATTCATCTCCTCCGCCGGGCAATCGTCGTCGACCGACTCCGCGCCTTCGTGGTACCAGTGATCGCGGCCATCGGTCCAGTCGATTTCGCCACTGGTGTGGCGCACCACCAGCACAGATTGCAGGCTGTCCATGACCCCGGCGATCTGGCACGCCGCGTCGACGTTCCTCTTCAGCGGCACGATGCGGCCTCCGCGCACACCCTCGTCCGCCGTGATCACCAGGTTCGATTCGCAATCGATGATCCTTCCCGCCAGCGCATCCGGCGAGAAGCCCCCGAACACGACGGAGTGGATCGCGCCGATGCGCGCACAGGCGAGCATGGCGATCGCCGCCTCCGGAATCATCGGCATGTAAATCGTGACCCGGTCGCCCTTCTTGACACCGAGTCGCTTGAGCACGTTCGCCATTCGGCACACACGCTGGTGCAACTGTCGGTAGGTGATGGACTCATCGTTTGCGGGATCGTCTCCCTCCCACAAAATAGCGGTCTGCTCGCCCCGCGTGTCGAGATGGCGGTCGACGCAGTTGTAGCAGGCGTTCAGTATGCCGTCCTCGAACCAGCGTATGTGCAGGTCCGAACGATCATAGGACACGTCCTTGATCTTCGTGGGGAAACGGATCCAGTCCAGCCGCTTGGCGACGCCGGCCCAGAAGGCCTCGTTGTCGTCGACTGATGCGGCGTAGATCCGTTCGTAATCGGCTGCCTTGACGTGGGCCTTGGACTCGAAGGAGGGTGGTACGGGGTATGTAGTGCTCATGTCGTAACCTTTTTGCGATTGATTAATTCCGTTATTGTAGGCGCGGCGTCGGGCCCGTCATTGCTCCCGGTCAGGTCGAGATGTTTGCTGGCTCCGCTGGCCCGGTCCAAGAGCGTTCGATGCCGAGATCACCTCACCGTTTCCAGTGGAGACCGCCATGACCTTCCCACGCCTGGCCGCCACGCTCGTAACCCTTGCATTCTACTGTAATCCCTTGCCGGCCCAATATGACGAAGGTCGAATAAAGGTCGGCCTCGCGCTGAGCGGTGGCGGGGCGCGCGGAGGCGCCCACGTCGGCGTTCTGAAAGCGCTCGAGGAACTGAAGGTGCCAATCGACTACATCGCGGGCACCAGCATGGGTGCGATCATCGGCGGCTTCTATGCAGCGGGTTACAGCGCCGGTGAGATCGAGCAGTTGCTCAATGAGACGGACTGGGAGCGGGCGCTGCGTGATCGTCCGGACCGCGAGGACCGCACGATGCGGAAGAAAGACCTGGAGTCGGAATTCCTGATCCCGTATCGCGTCGGATACAACAACGGCCGTTTCCAGGCGCCACTGGGCGTCATCGAGGGCCAGCACCTCGATCAGATTTTCCACTCCATTCTGATTCCCGCAGTTCCGGCTCGCGACTTCGATCAGCTGCCAATCCCCTTCCGGGCGGTTGCCACCGATCTTGTGACCGGTGAGGAGGTTGTGCTAACAGACGGCAGCCTGGCTGATGCCTTGCGCGCCAGTATGTCGGTGCCCGGCGTTTTCGCACCGGTACGCATCGACGAACGTTTGCTGGTGGACGGCGGCATGGCGAACAACCTGCCGATTGACGTGGTCCGCGAGATGGGCGCCGACATCGTGATCGCCGTGGACATCTCCACGCCGATGTTGACGGAAGACCAGTTGACTTCCGTTCTGAGCGTGACCGAGCAACTGACCAACTTTCTCACGCGGCGTTCGACGGAGACGCAGATCGCATCGCTGACGTCGCGGGACATCCTGATCGTACCCGAGCTGGGAGAATTCAGTTCGGCGGACTTCTGGGACTCCGCGCGCATCGTCCCACGGGGTGAGAGCGCCGCGCTGCTCCAACGCGATGCGCTGCTGGCCCTGACCGGGCCGGCCGGAGGGCCGGCGAGCCGCCCGACCGATCCACAGTCACGCGACCCGTCGAAATACGTCGTCGATTTCGTGGAGGTGCGTAATTCGTCGGTGCTGAACGACGAGCTGATCCACTCGCGGCTCGCCGTTCAGCCGGGTCAGCCCCTGGACCTCGGGGCGCTGGACCGAAGCGTCGACCAGATCTACAGCCTGGATGTATTCAAGTCCGTCACCTACGACGTCGTCGAGGACAGCGAGGGACGGCGCGGCGTGATCGTGAACGCGGATGC
>JBFFUJ010000022.1:0-17930 GCA_041571375.1 Lysobacterales bacterium
AGTTCATCGAGGCCTCGATGCGCGAAGTTTACCGGGCGCTGTTCATTGCCATCGGTCTGGTGCTGATCGTGATCTATCTGTTTCTGGGTTCGCTGCGGGTCACCCTGATTCCGGCCGTCGTCGTTCCGGTTTCGGTGATCGCGACGTTCATCGTGATGGCCGCGCTGGGATACACCATCAACATCCTCACCCTGCTGGGCCTGGTGCTGGCCATCGGCCTGGTGGTCGACGACGCGATCGTGGTGCTCGAAAACATCTATCGCCGCATTGAGGACGGCCAGAGACCGTTGCTCGCGGCGCTCGAGGGAGCACACGAGATTGGCTTTGCCGTTGTCGCGACCACCCTGGTGCTGGTCGCGGTGTTCGTGCCGCTGTCGTTCATCGAGGGGGACATCGGCCGACTGTTCCGCGAATTCGGCATCACGCTGGCGTCAGCGGTGCTCTTTTCCAGCCTGGTGGCGCTCACACTGACCCCCATGCTCAGCTCCAAGTTTCTGCATCGACGCAGTCTCGGTTCCGGGCTGACGCGACGGGTGGACCAGGGCTTCAGGCACATCGCCGAGAGGTACCGACGCACCCTGAAGCGAGTGATCGCCTACCCCTGGGTGGCCGTGGCCGCCGTGATCGTACTGTCCGGCGCGGCGGCCTGGATGCTGGCTTCGCTGCCCAGGGAGTATGCCCCGGACGAAGACCGGGGGGCCTTCTTCATCCTGCTGCGGGCACCTGAAGGCACCAGCCTCGAGTACATGGACCGCTACACGCGCGAGATGGAACAGATCCTGCTGGATGAGATCGGTGATTCGGAGTCCTTGCGCCGGTTTCTGACCCGGCTGCCGGGTACCTGGGGCGGCGCGGAAGTCAACTCGGCCCGCGCCATTGTACTGCTGGAGAACTGGGCCCTGAGAGACGAGAGCGACAAGGAGATTGGAGCGCGCGTGAGGAGCCAGCTGGCCGCCATTCCGGGTGTGGTGTCCTTTATTTCGCACGGCAGCAGCCTGGGTCTGCGCGGCGACGGTCGACCCGTGAAAATGGTGATCGGCGGCCCGGACTACGAGCAGCTCCAGCGCTGGCGCGACGAACTGCTGATGCGTCTCGAAAGCGTGCCCGCGATCACCAGCCCCGACAGCGACTACCAGGAACGCAAGCCGCAGATGGACATTGCCGTCGACCGCAATCGCTCAGCCGCACTCGGGGTCTCCCTGGCATCCATCGGCCGCACGCTGGAGACCATGCTGGGTTCCCGCCAGGTGACGACGTACATCGATCGCGGGCGGGAATACAATGTGATTCTGATGGGGGAGGAGGCGGATCGCGCCAGCCCGGACGATCTCAGCAACCTGTATGTCCGCTCGACCCTGACGGGTGAGTTGATCCCGCTGGCCAACCTGGTGCGCATCACCGAATCGGCGGGGCCGGCACAGCTGAGCCGACACGACCGCATGCGCGCGATCACGATCGAGGCAGGCGTGGCTGACGGATACAGCCTCGGGGACGCGATCGAGGCCATGCGGGCTGCCGCGGCGGACACGCTGCCGGCGGCTGCCCGCATCAGCTGGGACGGCCAGAGCCGCGAGTACCTGGAGTCGGGCGGTTCGCTCTACGCCACCTTCGCGATGGCGCTGCTGGTGGTGTTCCTGGTGCTGGCGGCCCAGTTCGAGAGTTTCATCAATGCCATGGTCATTCTGGTCACCGTGCCGCTGGCCATGACCGGTGCCCTGATCGGCTTGCTGTCGTACGGTTCTTCGGTCAACGTATTCAGTCAGATCGGTTCGATTCTGCTGATCGGACTGTCCGCGAAGAACGGCGTGTTGATCGTCGAGTTCTGCAATCAGCTGCGGGACCGCGGCATGGAGATCGGCGAGGCCGTGCTGGACGCCGCGTCGGTGCGCCTGCGGCCGATTCTCATGACCAGCGCCGCCACCACATTCGGCGCGCTGCCGCTCCTGCTGGGCACGGGCGCGGGTTGGGAATCGAGACAGCCCATTGGCATCGTGATCGTCTTCGGTGTGGCGATATCTGCCCTGTTGACGCTGTTCATCGTGCCGTCGCTGTACATGCTGTTCGCCGGCCAGACCTCCTCGCCGCAGCGTGTGTCCCGCATCATCGAACAGCTGCAGCGCACGAGCCGCAGCGAGGAATCGGACACCGTATGAATTCCCCGCGGTGGATTGATATCATGGCCGTCAGGATGTGCGCGGCGGGGTTATGGCGAATCACAGGATTTACCAATTCACATCGGTAGGTAGGCCTCTCGACCCCGCCTTTCCGACCAATCGGGCGGTGTTGATTCTGATGCCGATGAGCGCGGTGCTGGGCGCCGTCCTGTCCTGGATCCAATCGGGCGATCCCTGGCAGGCCCTGCAGCAGGCGCTGGTCTACGCGCTGCTGATTTTCCTGGCCTGGGCGCTGGCCCGGGAATTTGCGCCTGACGACAACCCGGCCGCCTTCATCAGCCTGTCGGGCGGCCTGGTCGTGGCACTGGCATCGAGTTCCCCGGGATTGATGACGGCCTTTGTCACGCTGGGGCTGGTCCGGATCGTCAATCGGACGACGGGGCTCGCCGCGCGCAGAACGGATTCCATTGCCCTGATGGCGCTGTCGATCGTCACGATCTACGCGACGGCCAGCCCATTGTTCGGCGGCGTTGCGGCCCTGGCCTTCATACTCGACGGCAGCCTGCGCGAGCCGCTGCGTCAGCAGTGGCTGTATGGCCTGATCTGCCTGGGTGCCAGCGTGGTCTACATGGTCGATCACGGCATCGGCCCCACTCACCTCAGCGTCCCAGATTCGCTGTTCGAGTGGCTGGCCCTGCTGTTCATGTTGATTTTTGCGTTGAACATCATACTGACCCGCACCGTGCGTTCCAAAGCGGACACAGGCGGCCGGGCACTGGAGGTCAACCGCGTGCGTGCGGGCATGGCCATCGGGCTGCTGGCGGCATTGCAGGGAATCCATGAGCCGGCGGAAGTTGCGGTGATCGTCGCCGCAATCGCCGGGATTTGCATCGGCATGGCCTTCCGGAAAGGCTTCAGGGCGCCCCCGGCCGGCTGACCGCGCAAGGCACAGAGCGTTGCAGCGGGTTGCCCGGGCAGGGCAGGAATCCTGGAAAACCGGAAAATGAGCGAGCCCAGGTGAACCGGGGGCAGAGCAGACAGGCAAACGAGGAATGAGGACGGAGTCATGATTAAATCTGCAGCGATTGTGTTTGGAATGTTGGCGGCTACAGCCGCCTTGGGCGCCGGTCTCCCGCTGGATGCGCGCATCGAGAGGGCCATGTTCGGCGACCACCGGGTTGAGGCCAATACGGCGCGCAATGCCTACCGCCACCCCGTCGGGACTCTGACCTTCCTCGGCTTGGAGGAGGGCATGACGGTCATGGAGATCTGGCCCGGGGGCGGCTGGTATACGGAGGTGCTGGCGCCCGTCTTGCGGCATCACGGGCAATTCATCGTTGCCGCATACGACACCGACGTGCCCGATCAACCACAGTACCGTTACCGGCTGCAGATGGATCTGCTCGACAAGTTTTCCGCCCGTCCCGACATATACGATCAGGTCGCGGTCGTGCCGTTTTCACCGCCGCAATCCGCTTCCCTCGGCGAAGCCGATTCCATCGACCTCGTGCTGACGTTTCGCAACACCCACGGCTGGATCACCGAAGGTATCGCCGAAGCGGTATTTGCGGAATTCGCCCGCGTGCTGAAGCCCGGCGGTATCCTCGGAGTAGTGCAGCATCGGGCGTCCGCCGAGGCGGATCCCGTGAAGTCAGCTGAAAACGGCTACGTGCCCGAGGCTGCAGTCATCGCGCTGGCTCGCCAGGCCGGACTGTACCTGGAGGCCCGGTCGGAAGTGAACGCGAACCCAAAGGACAGCCACGATCACGAAGCCGGTGTCTGGACCCTGCCGCCCGGTTTTGCGGTCTGCGGCGAAATGGAGGCTGCCGACGAACGTTCAGCCTGTGAGGCCAAATACCGCGGAATCGGCGAAAGCGACCGCATGACGCTTCGGTTTCGCAAGCCGCTGCAATAGCCGGCCGCGGGTGTTCGGTCGGAGCGGCCACGCCCGGCCACGTTCGGGGCACCCCGGGGTCAGGTGAGGGACAGGTGCTGGTGGCCACGATGAAAGCGGATGAAAGTGAATGCTCAAGCGCCTCCTGATTCTGCTGACCCTGCTGGCCCTGGTGCTGGGCTGGCGGGACTGGAATCAACGGGCGATCGATCGACCGCCCGGTGTGCGCATCGAACAGCAACCCCGGCAGTTCCCCGTCGCAGTTGACGACCCCGTTTCCCTCGATGGTTTCCTGCTGCGTCCCAGGGCCGGCTTCGAGCTTCGGGCGCGGGTGTTGTCAAGAGAGGATTATTACTGGGGCCTGGCGGCTGATCTGGCACCCGTGGATCTGGCCCTTGGCTGGGGCGCGATGTCGGACCAGGCGGTACTCGATCGGATCGATATCAGCCAGGGCGCGCGCTGGTACCATACCCGTTACGATCTGCCGGCTCCCATTGCCGACGAGGAAATCATTCAGAGCAGCAGCAATATGCATGTGATTCCTGCCAATGATGCGGTCCATTCGAGATTGAAGGGAATCCGACGCGGTGATTTCATCCGGGCCTCGGGGCTGCTGGTGGATGCCGATCACGACTCCGGTTTTCGCTGGCGCACATCGCTCAGCCGTCAGGATACCGGTGACGGGTCCTGCGAACTCTTCTACGTCGAACGACTGGAGATCGAGACGCGGCCTTAGGCGGCGGCTGAGCGCGCTCGAAAGCACCGGCACTTGCCGTGCAACCCGGTTGAACTCAGCACCGGCCTTCAAGCATCATGGCCGCGATGCAAGCTGAAGCCAAACCCTTTGTCGCGCCCTGTCGCGAACTGGCTCGAGGCGCTCCATTCGAGTGGTTGCGGTCGGGCTGGCAGGATTTCCGAGCCGCGCCCGGCCTGAGCATTGCCTGGGGAACCTTCTGCTGGGCCCTGTCGACGGTCATCACCTGGCTCGCCTGGGAAACCGGCGGCTGGGTTCTATTGCTCAGCCTGCTGTCCGGCTTCGTTTTCGTAGGGCCGCTGTTGGCGTTCGGGATGTACTCGGTAAGCCGGCAACTGTGCCTCGGTCGCAAGCCGACCCTGGCTCAGACGATCAGGGCGGCCCGCCGTCCGCTGGCGAATTCCCTGGTATTCGCCCTCGTGCTGCTGGTCATACTGCTGCTCTGGGCTCGAGCGGCGGCGATGGTACACATCTTTTTTCCGACGGACGGCGCCATCAAGGTCAGGGAGTTGACCGTATTCCTGACCGTGGGGTCCGCGGTTGGTTCCGTTTTCGCCGCAATCACCTTCGCCGCCAGCGTGTTCTCCCTGCCGTTCATTGCCAATCGCGATGTAGACGTCATCACCGCCGTGGTCTCCAGCATCAACGCCGTGTTGCGGAATCGCCGGACCATGCTGCTCTGGGCTCTGCTGGTCGCCATGCTGACCCTGGTGGGGTTCATCACGCTCATGACCGGGTTCATCGTGATTGTCCCCTGGCTCGGTTACGCCACATGGCACGGCTACCGTGCGGCCCTCGATGTCGGCGGTTGGGATACGCTACCCGCGCCCGGGCTGGAAATCTCGCCGGACTCGGGCTAGTCGAGGGTGACCCACGAGGGCCGAAGCCCTTTTTCACAGAAATTTGGGGGGGACTGTGCGTGGGTCACGCTCTTAGCATAGGACAGTCCGCGCAAACTGCAACCCGCGGCCTCAGGAAGTTTCCTTCAGGCCCAGACGCTGGTGCATGAGCGGGCTGGTCGTGGTGTACTGCAACCGGACTTTCTGTTCCGGGTGCAGCAGTTGCTGAACGGCATATGCCGCCAGCGCAGCTTCATGGAAACCGCTCAGGATGAGCTTCTTCTTGCCGGGGTAGGTGTTGATGTCACCCACGGCGAAGATGCCTGGAATGTTCGTCTGGAACTTCTCCGTGTCGACCCTGATCTGCCTCTTGTCGAGGTCCAGGCCCCATTCTGCGATCGGACCGAGATTGGGTGAGAGGCCCCAGAACACGCACACCGCGTCGGCCTCGATGCGGTGGTGTTCGCCCTGCGGGTCGACGACTTCGAGGCCTCCGAAGGCGTTATCCGTCTCGAATACGGAGCGGACGTGCCCGTGGAATTCCTGCAGGGTGTCGCCGTCCGCGAGACTTTTCATCTTGCTCACGGAGGCCGGCTGGGCCCGGTATTCAGGGCGGCGGTGGATCAGGGTGATGTTGCTGGCCTTCCCGTGCAGCTCCAGGGCCCAGTCCAGGGCCGAGTCCCCGCCGCCAAGGATGATTAACCGCTTCCCGCTGAATTTCTCCGGATCACGGATGCGGTAGTGAATGGCACGACCCTCCCAGGCATCCGCTCCCTGGGCCCGCAGGCGCCGTGGTTGAAAAGCGCCCAGGCCCGCGGCGAGGATGACCGTGGCCGTATCGAAAACCGTTCCGGTCGACGTTTCCAGGTGAAAGCGGCCCTCCGCCGTCGGCTGCAGGGCGGTGACCGTCTGACCGAGGTGGAACTCCGGCTTGAAGGGCGCGATCTGTTCCATCAGACGGTCAATGAGTTCCTGCGCGCCGCAAACCGGCAGGGCGGGGATGTCGTAGATCGGCTTGTCGGGGTAGAGTTCCGAGCACTGTCCGCCCGGCTGGCGCAGGGAATCGACGACATGGGCATGAATGTCGAGCAGGCCCAGTTCAAAGATCTGGAACAGGCCGCTGGGCCCCGCACCGATAATTACCGTGTCCGTTTTGATGGTCATGATGGCATCGTCCTGGCTGTGGCTTGACCTGCGGCTTTTGCGAGGTGACCCGATCTGCTACCTTGGGCTGATCTTGGCAGATTCAAGCGCAGCGATCGCGGGGGCGATGGAAAAATCGAGAGAACTTCGCCTCGAGGCATCCTGGAAGTCGCGGTTGGAAGACGAATTCCGTCAACCGTACATGGCTCGGCTGAGGGAGTTTTTGCTGCAGCGCAAGCGCGCGGGCGCGGTGATCTTTCCGCCGGGCCATCTGATCTTCAATGCCCTGGATTCGACGCCGTTCGAGCGCGTCAGGGTCGTCGTCCTGGGTCAGGACCCCTATCACGGCCCGGGCCAGGCCCACGGGCTCTGCTTCTCGGTGCGCGACGGCGTCGAACTGCCTCCGTCGCTGCGCAACATTTACCGCGAACTGGCCGACGACCTCGGTGGTCCGCAGCCTGCGAGCGGCGATCTTCAGCACTGGGCGGAGCAGGGGGTTCTGTTGCTGAATGCTGTTCTGACGGTCGAACGGGGGCGTGCCGGCTCGCACCAGGGTCGCGGCTGGGAACGCTTCACGGATCGCGTGGTAGCCGAACTGAACGAGCACCGGGAGGCTCTGGTATTCATGTTGTGGGGCAGTTACGCGATGAACAAGGGCGCAGTGATCGATCGCCGCCGGCACCTGGTGCTGACCGCGCCGCATCCGTCACCTCTGTCGGCACACCGGGGCTTTTTCGGTTGCCGCCACTTTTCCAAGGCGAACGCCTGGCTCGAACAGCATGGAGCGACGCCGATCCGCTGGATCTGAGCCCGCTCGAAATCGCGCCTAGCCGCCTACGGTTTTCAGCGTTTCGTCTATTGGCATCCAGTCGACGTGCGCGTCGAAGAACACGTTCGCCTGGGGCGAGCGGTCGATCGGGTCACGGATGCAGGCGAGCGCGACGTGTGTCTCCCCGGCCCAGCGTTCGGATTCGAACAGCATCGTGCTGCCGCAGGTGCTGCAGAAGCCGCGGCGCGCCCCCGGCGAGGAAACGTACCACTGCAGGTGATGATCTCCCTGCAGCAGCCGGAAAGCAGTGCTGTCGAAGCCGACCCAGGTCACGAATCCGGCACCGTGGGCCCTACGGCACATGCTGCAGTGACAATGGGCGCACCACTTGCTGGGCAGATCCATTTCGAAACGGACGGCGCCGCACAGGCACCCACCCTGAACTGTCTTGGCACGATTCACGACAGAATCCTCAACTGCCGAGCACATACATCGCGAGCCGGAGCCACATCAGAATCAACACGAGGCAACTGAGTGCGTAGGCTGCAAAGCGATGATTGACGTCGTTGTAGCTGCAGTGGATTGCACTGTGCACGATCCGCAGGACCACGAAACCCCAGGCCAGCTGGACCAGCAACGGGTCCTGCACCATCAGCACCAGGGAAAGCACCACCACCAGGTAGAACAGCACCGGCAGCTCGAAAAGGTTCTTGAGGTTGTTTGAGGCGCTGGCTGATGCGGGCAGCAGGACATGGGCTTCCGCCCGGTCCCGCAGGCTCTGCGGGTCGATCCGGTGACGTTTGATCTCGGGAATGCGTCGGGCGAACAGGTACACCCAGACGGTGAAAGTCAGCAGCACCTGGACCAGCAAGGGCAGCAGAATGGGCTTGTAGAACATCTCGGGTCCCTTTTGACGGCGGTAACCGCATGTTAGCAGATCGCTGCCCCGACAACCCTGTCCCGGCGGGCCGGGGCAGCGGATCGCAGCGCTGTGCGGCATCGCCGGGAATGCGGCGCAAGCGGCTACCGTGACCCAGGCGAATCGAATTCGTTTCAAGCAGGCTCGTAACAGCGGGGTCGCGTTATAATAAACAGCTACGATTTCAATCCGTCCAAATACTGACCAACAAGGAACAAGAGATGAGTTACCGCCACATCACATTTTCGGATTCCGGACAGAAAATCTCTGTCAGCAACGATCGCCTGGTCGTGCCTGAGAATCCCATACTGGGATTCGTCGAGGGTGACGGAATCGGCCCCGACATCACGCGCGCCTCGTTGCGGATCTGGGATGCCGCGGTCGAGAAGGCCTATGGTGGAAAGCGAAAGGTGCACTGGGCCGAACTCTACCTGGGTGAAAAGGCCGCCGGGATTTACGACGGGGACTATTTCCCGGCCGAGACGCTCGAGGCCGTCAAGGAGTTGATCGTCGCGATCAAGGGGCCCTTGACCACGCCGGTGGGAGGCGGATTCCGTTCACTGAATGTTTCCCTGCGCCAGGAGCTGGATCTGTATGCCTGCGTGCGCCCGGTCCAGTATTTTGACGGCGTGCCGTCACCGATGCGTCACCCGGAAGCCGTCGACGTGGTCATTTTTCGCGAAAACACGGAGGACGTGTACTCCGGCATCGAGTACCAGTCCGGTACGCCCGAGAACCTGAAGCTGGCGAAGTTCCTGCGCGAAGAGATGGGCGTCACGTTCTTCGAGGATGCGGGCCTCGGTGTCAAACCCATTTCGCCTTTCGGCTCGAAGCGGCTGGTGCGCAAGGCCATCCAGTATGCGATCGACAACGGTCGCGCGAGCGTGACGCTGGTGCACAAGGGGAACATCATGAAGTTCACCGAAGGCGCGTTTCGCAACTGGGGTTATGAGCTGGCGCGGGAGGAATTCGGCGACCAGACCATCACCGAGGACGAATTGTGGGAGAAATACGACGGCCAGCAGCCGGAGGGCAAGGTCGTCATCAAAGACCGGATCGCCGACATCACCTTCCAGCTGATGCAGTTGCGCCCGGCTGAATTCGACATCCTGGCGACCATGAACCTCAACGGAGACTATTTGTCGGACGCGCTCGCCGCGCAGGTCGGCGGCATGGGCATCGCGCCGGGCGCCAACATGGCCGATCATGTCGCCGTGTTCGAAGCGACGCATGGGACGGCGCCGAAATACGCCAACATGGACAAGGTAAACCCCAGCTCGCTGATGTTTTCGGGTTGCATGATGTTCGATTACATCGGCTGGCGCGAGGTCTCGGACATGATCAAGGCCGCCTTCACCCGCACGGTGGGTGCAGGCATTGTCACCTATGATTTTGCCCGGCAGATGGACGGCGCCACCGAGGTCAGCACCTCCGGATTCGCCGATGCCCTGATCGCCAGACTCTGAGAACCGCGGGCGCGGCCGGGAATCCTCCAATGCGGGCCGGACTGTTTGCGGCCAGCCGTCGGTGCCTGGCATTGCCGGCGCCGGATGCCAAATCTGAGGCGGTCAACGCGCTGTGGGCAGACTGGTCGCAAGGCAGGCTGCGGCTGGATGACGACTGCCCCGTGGCGCCGATCGGACCTCCCGGCCGGCCCGAGCGGCCTGTGCTCGTCGAACCCTCCCGTGTGCCCCGCCGGCGACTCGGCTCGGCGGAGGGCCGGGCGGCGCTGATCCACGCGGTCGCCCACATCGAGTTCAATGCCATCAACCTGGCGCTCGACGCGGTGTACCGTTTCCGCGGCATGCCGCGCGATTACTACACGGACTGGCTGTCGGTCGCGGTGGATGAGGCGAGACACTTCGACCTGCTGCGGGAACGCCTGCGCTCGCTTGGCGGCGAATACGGCGATTTCCCGGCGCATGATGGTCTCTGGGAGATGGCGGAAAAGACCGCGGGGAGCTGCCTGGAGCGCATGGCGCTCGTGCCCCGCGTGCTGGAAGCGCGGGGCCTGGACGTCACCCCGGGCATGATCAAGCGCCTGCGGGCCGCCGGCGACCGGGAAACGGCCCGGTTGCTGGGGATCATCCTCGACGAGGAGGTCCGGCATGTGGCGATCGGCACGCGGTGGTTCAGGCATTGCTGCGCCGAGCGTGGTCAGGACGCCGACCGGACATTCCTGGAGCTCTTTGGCGAGTATTTCGGCGCCCGGAGGCCGGGGCCCTGCAACCTCGAGGCGCGATACGCCGCAGGTTTCAGTCCGGGGGAGATGGCCGCTCTGCAATCCGGGCCGCGGGCGAATCAGCCCGAGCGATGCGCTCCCGGGTCAGAAATCAATCCGACAGTGACACCGACTCTGCGCGATCTGCAGTGACCCGCAGGTAGCTGGCGGCCTCGTACCAGTCCGCCAGCACGATCCGCTCACCGGTCCGTCCGCCGCCGAGGTCGTGGCGGTGAAAAGCCGGGCGATGGGTGTGCCCGTGAATCATGCGCGCCACCGCGTGCCTGTGAAACGCCTGGCGGACTGCCGATTCGTTGACATCCATGATTTCGCTGGCGGCCATTCCGGTGTGCTGTGCGCTGGCATCACGCGCGCTGCGCGCCAGGGCCATGCGCTCTTCGACGGTCCGGGCGAGAACAGCGGCCTGCCATGCAGGGTCTCTCGTCTGCTGACGCACAGCCTGATAGGTCACATCGTCCGTGCAGAGCGTGTCTCCGTGCAGCAGCAGGGTCGGTGTGCCGTACAGGTCGACGACGGTCTCCTCGGGCAGCAGGCTGAGACCAGCACGTGCGGCATAATCCTCACCGAGCAGAAAATCCCGGTTGCCGTGAATGAAGTAGCACGGGATGCCCGCGGCCGCCAGTCGCGACGTCTCCGCCGCGAGTTCCAGGGCCGCGCTGGAAGGCGCATCGTCACCGATCCAGTATTCGAACAGATCGCCGAGTATGTAGACCGCGTCGGCTTCGGCCGCCGGGCCTGCCAGGAACTCGATCAGCCAGTCCTGGGCAATGGGGCGGTCGGCCTCGAGGTGGATATCGGATAGAAAAAGAGCGGGCATGACGGGGCGCGTGATCCGCGGTTTCAGCCGTCGCCGACCTCGACCTTTTCAATCACCACCGGTTCGACCGGGACATCGCTGAACGGCCCCACGGTGGTGGTCTGCACGAAGCGAATGTCGTCGACTACCTCCATTCCACTGGTGACGCGTCCGAACACGGCGTAACCCCAGCCACCCGGCCCGGGGCGGCCCGTGTAGTCCAGGTTCATGTTGTCCTGCACGTTGATGAAGAATTGTGCCGTGGCCGAGTGGGGATCGCCGGTGCGCGCCATCGCGATAGTGCCCCGCTTGTTGGAAAGCCCGTTGTTCGCCTCATTGCCTATCGGTTCGCCCGTCGCCTTCTTCTCCATATCAGGCGTGAATCCGCCGCCCTGAATCATGAAATGACTGATGACGCGGTGGAAAATCGTGCCGTCGTAAAAACCGCTGTTCGCATATGCGATGAAATTCTCGACGGTTTTCGGAGCCTCCTCAGCATACAGTTCGATCCGGATTTCGCCTTTGCCGGTCTTGATAACCGCAGTGGGGTTGTCGGCCGCGGCAAGCGGCGTGACCACTGACAGGGCCATGGCGACGAGCAGGATGATTCGGGTCCGGCAGGACAGGGCAATGAGCTGAAACATCGTATTCGTACTCCCGCATTTTGCTGTGCTGGAAATCCGCATGATACTGACCCCTCAACCCAGCGGCCAGCACTTTCGGGGCAGCTCCCGGCGACGGGCTCAAAAGCGGCCGGGAACGGTCGATTCGTGGTATAATTCGAAGCTTGATGGAGCCTCGTTTCCCGCTCGAAAGTCCGCAGATAATTCATGCACTTAAATATAATTAAAACAATAACTTAGGTATTAATTCAGAGAGTTATTCCAGAATGGCCGAACTCGCCAAAGAAGTGCTGCAGGTTAACCTCGAAGACGAAATGCGTCAGTCCTATCTGGACTACGCCATGAGCGTCATCGTGGGGCGGGCACTCCCGGACGTCAGAGACGGTCTGAAGCCGGTCCACCGCCGCGTCCTGTACGCGATGAACGAGCTCGGCAACGAGTGGAACAAGCCCTACAAAAAGTCAGCCCGCGTGGTCGGTGACGTCATCGGCAAGTATCACCCGCACGGCGACACCGCCGTGTACGACACCATCGTCCGGATGGCTCAGCCGTTTGCAATGCGTTACATGCTGGTAGACGGGCAGGGCAATTTCGGGTCCGTCGACGGCGATGCACCAGCGGCCATGCGCTACACGGAAGTGCGCATGTCGCGCCTCGCCCACCAGCTGCTGGCCGATCTCGATCGGGAGACGGTCGATTTTGTGCCCAATTACGACGAGACCGAACGCGAACCGGTGGTCCTGCCGACGCGTGTGCCG
Organism: Lysobacterales bacterium; assembly: GCA_041571375.1. Classification (GTDB taxonomy): domain Bacteria; phylum Pseudomonadota; class Gammaproteobacteria; order Xanthomonadales; family SZUA-36; genus CALKKN01. The sequence goes on from JBFFUJ010000022.1 coordinate 12,852, forward strand.
AACCTGCTGGTCAACGGCTCGGCCGGTATTGCCGTGGGCATGGCCACGAACATTCCACCGCACAACCTCTGCGAAGTCATCGATGCTGTGGTGGCGCTGATAGACGATCCCGGGCTCACGATCGACCAGCTCATGGAGTATCTGCCCGGGCCGGACTTTCCCACTGCCGGCCTGATCAACGGTGCCCAGGGCATCCGGGAAGCGTACGAGACCGGCCGGGGCCGCATTTACGTGCGCGCCCGCACCGAGATCGAAACGGACGAGGACAGCGGCCGGCAAGCCCTGATCGTCACCGAATTGCCTTACCAGGTTAACAAGGCCCGCCTGCTCGAGAAGATCGCCGAACTGGTCAAGGACAAGAAGATAGAGGGTATCACCGAGCTGCGCGACGAATCCGACAAGGATGGGATGCGCGTCGTCATCGAGCTGCGACGGGGCGAGGTGCCTGAGGTCGTGCTGAACAACCTGTACAAGCATACGGCCATGCAGAGCGTGTTCGGCATCAACATGGTGGCATTGGTGCAGGGCCAGCCGAGGCTGCTGAAACTCGGGGAAGTCCTCGATGCGTTCCTTGGCCATCGCCGCGAAGTCGTGACGCGGCGGACCCTGTACGACCTGCGCAAGTCGCGGGAACGGGCGCACGTCCTGGAGGGGCTGACCGTTGCTCTGGCCAATCTGGATGAGGTCATCGAGCTGATCAAGGCGTCGCCAACCCCGGCCGACGCGCGCAGCCGGCTTTTGGAGCGGACCTGGCAGCCAGGCCTCGTCGAGGCCATGCTCGGTGAGGGTGGTGCCGAGATGTCCAGGCCGGAGGACCTCGAGGAGCGGTACGGGTTGACCGATGAAGGCTATCTGCTGTCTCCGCTGCAGGCCCAGGAAATCCTCAACATGCGTCTGCATCGGCTGACCGGACTCGAGCAGGAAAAGCTGGGGGATGAGTATCGGGATATTCTGGACGCGATCCGGAAGCTGCTGCTCGTCCTGTCCGATCCCACGCGCCTGATGGAGGTGATCAAGGAAGAGCTGCTCGACGTGCGGGAGCAGTTCGGGGACGGGCGGCGCACCGAGATTCTCGAGGAGCGACTGGACCTCAGTCTCGAAGACCTGATCACCGAGGAGAACGTCGTCGTTACGATCTCCCATGCCGGATATGCCAAATCCCAGCCGCTCGATCGCTACCGGGCGCAGCGCCGTGGCGGGACGGGCAAGTCGGCAGCCCGCACCAAGGACGAGGATTTCATCGAGCGGTTGTTCATCGCCAACACGCACGATTTACTGCTGTGCTTCACCAGCCGCGGGCGCATCCACTGGCTCAAGGTTTACGAGCTGCCCCAGGCCAGCCATGTGAGCCGCGGCAAGCCGATCGTGAACCTGCTGCCGCTGGATAAAGACGAGCGCGTGAACGCGGTACTGCCGGTCCGCGAATTCCCTGATGACCTGTTCGTGTTTTTTGCGACGCGCAAGGGTATCGTCAAGAAAACGCCGCTGTCGCAGTACTCACGCCCCCGGGCCACCGGCATCTGGGCCATCGACCTGCCCGAGGACGACGAACTGGTCAACGTCAGCCTGACAGACGGAAAACAGGACATCATGCTGTTCGCCAGTTCCGGCAAGTGCATCCGGTTCGCCGAGCGGGACGTCCGGTCCATGGGCCGGGTGGCGCGTGGGGTGATCGGCATTCGCCTGCAGGAGGGCCAGGAAGTCATGTCGATGCTGGTGATGGATGAAGGGGACGTACTCACCGTCACGGAGAACGGCTACGGGAAGCGAACGGCTGCCGAGGATTTTCCCCGCCAGGGTCGAGGCGGGCAGGGGGTCATCGGGATTCAGACCACCGAGCGCAACGGGGCCCTGGTCGGGGCAATCCAGGTCAACGAAGACGATGACATCATGCTCATCTCGGACGGCGGCACCCTGGTCCGGACGGCGGCCGGGGAGGTTTCCCGGCTGAGTCGCAATACCCAGGGCGTCACGCTGATCCGTTTGCGTCAGGACGAGAAGCTGGTCGGTCTGGAACGCATCCAGCCCGAGGCGGAATCGGAAGAATCAGAAGCAGAAGCCCCGGACTAGGGGCTGCCTGCTCGCGGTCAGGGGCTCATCCGGCGGGTGACGACGAACGCGCCGCGCAGTTCACCTTCGCGGAATCCGGTTGCCCGGTCATCCGGATAGAGCTCGGCAATTTTCTCGGCTACAGGCTGGGCGATGTTCTCGCCGTGGCATGTCAGGCAGATGGCTCCCGTCGGGATCGCCTTCATGAAACGGAACTCCCGCTGACCCGCATCGTCTGCGACCTCCTGCCAGGTCAGTAAACCCGCCGGTTCACCCAGAGCCAGGCGCTGCTCGAAATCCCTCAGTACGGCCGCCTGCCAGGCGTTCGCCGCGTTGTCCGGGCTGCGGTACCGCAAGCTGACCCGCGAGAGGCTCATGCCACGCTCGAGTGACACCGCTTCGGCAATCGTGGGAGCCCGGTCGTTGCACACGGCAATGGCTTGCAGCGGGCCACCAGCCTGCATTGCCGCCGTCAGCTCCGATTTGAGTGCATCGCCAAACTCGGCAATGGCCTCCCGGGCCTCATCCGCCGGTTCCTGTCCCGCAAGGGCGCCGGCGGCGGCCAGCAGAGACAGACTGCACAGACCCCAGATGAATTTCCGCATGTTCAGCTCCCGGATTTTGTTCGCAGTCGCATCAACCGTCTTGTACCACGGCCACGTTCAGGATTTTCGCGCCCGTCAGCGAATTCGTCACCAGGCATACTTCCTTCGACTTCTCGGCCAGGCGGTGAGCCTTGTGGAGGTCCGTGCCCTCCGGGACGTGCAGGGAGACGTCGATCACAAACTCCGTAAACTGCGTGACGCGTTCGACGCGATCGAGTACGCCGACAACCTCACAGGTCAAGCTGTTCCAGTCGAAACGGGAGGCGCGCGCGATGGCGCGGAAGGTCAGAATAAGGCAACTTGCAACGGATGCGACCAGCATGGTTTCGGGCGACCACTTGTCCCCGGGCCCGTCGAATTCGGCCGGTGCCATGGTCGGCACCGCCGCGAGACCCGGGCTGGTGGTATCGAAGACGCCTTCGGCAGCGGCGGATGCCGCCGCCCTGTATCGGTGCGGATAGTCCTGCATGATTTCTGCCGGTGTTCTGATTCGTTCGGATTATTGTCGCCGCAACCGAGACAGGCGACATGACCGTGATCAGAGTAATTACAGTTTCGACAGGACGTGCTCGGCGCTGCTGACCCGGAATTCCCCGGGCTCTTCGACGAAGAGGTCGGTGACGCGGCCGTCATCGACGATCAGCGCGAAGCGCTGCGAGCGTTGACCCATGCCGTATGCCGTGGCGTCCATTTCCAGGCCGAGGGCGCGGCTGAAATCACCGTTGCCGTCCGCCAGCATCAGAATGCGGTCGGCTCCGGCGCTCTTGCCCCAGGCATGCATGACGAACACGTCGTTGACCGCCATGCAGGCAATGGTGTCGACGCCTTTGGCCAGGATCTCTTCGGACCGCTCTACGAATCCGGGGAGATGTCTGGCCGAGCAGGTTGGCGTGAAGGCGCCCGGCACGGCGAAAAGGACGACTTTCTTCTGGCTGAAGATTTCATCCGTGGCCAAGGGTGACGGACCGGTATCGGTCATGATACTCAACGTAGCTGCGGGAATCGTGTCGCCGACCTGGATGGTCATTGGTTCTCTCCTTTCTTCTAGGTTCGGGGGCCGGAATGCCCCGCTGTCAAGCAGATGGGATCCGATCGGGCAGGATGCAAGGGCCGCGCCGTCCCGCGCGCCGCGTCAGGCGGCCATGGCTGCGGAAATGGCGGTCAGCAGGAGCGAGGGGTTAACCGGTTTGGTGACATATTCGCGCGCGCCCTGGCGCAGGCCCCACTCCCGGTCAGCCTCACCGTCACGGGACGATACGAAAATGACGGGTATGTGACGGGTCGATCGGGCCCTGCCAAGACGGCGCGTAACCTGATAACCGCTCATCCCGGGCATGATGATGTCCATCAGGATCACTTCGGGGCGCTCGGTTTGTGCGAGCTCGATGGCTTTCTCCCCGGATTCGGCGAGCAGCGCCTGATGGCCGGCCTGTTCAACCAGCCTGCGCAAGCTGTACAACTGCGCGGGGGAATCGTCGACGATCAGCACTTTGGACATGTGGCCTCCCGCTTCCTGCGGCACATTCATCCCTTTGCGTTGCATTATGCCGTAAAGTAATGATAAAAGTGAATAAGTTTCTTGTATTTTGCGGTCGGGCAACGATAGTGCGAAGGCCGGGAGCCTGACCGGCGCCGCCCGGCGCGCGGCCCTATTCGACGCGCACGACCGTTCGTCCCAGCGATCGCCCCGCGAGCAAATCTTCGAACACCGGGTCCATTTCGTCGAGCGCCACTTCGCCTCGGATGATTTCGCCGAGGTGGGGTGGTTTCCACTCGTTACCCAGTCGGTCCCAGAGCTTGCGGCGCAGCTCGATCGGGCAGTTGGCCGAGCTGACACCCAGCAGGCTCACGCCGCGCAGTATGAGAGGGAAAACGGTCACGTTGAGACCGTGGCCCGACGCCATGCCACAGCAAGCAATATTTCCCCACAGATCGATGACCCGACTCACGCCGGACAGCGTGTCACCACCAACGGTGTCGATGCAGCCGGCCCAGGTCGCTCGCTCGAGCGGCCTCAGGCCCCAATGCAGATCGTGACGCGAGATGCACTGCCGGGCCCCCAGGCGCTCGAGCCACTCGAACTGGTCTACCTTGCCCGTCAGGGCATGCACCTCGTATCCGGCCGCGGTCAGGAGGTCAATCGCCACCGTTCCGACGCCGCCGCTGGCTCCCGTTACCAGGATGGGGCCCATGGAGGGCGTCTGCCCGTTGGCTTCCATGCGATACAGGCTGAGAGCCGCGGTGAATCCGGCGGTGCCCAAGCCCATCGCCTCCCTCGGAGTCAGGCCGTTCGGCAGCTTGACCAGGATATCCGGGACCGCCGTGGACGTCATGGTGGCAGGAGCCGTGGGAGCCATCTCCCTGGTGGTGGTAGGCCGGTATTGGCTCCCCCTTATCGTGATCGCGGCGTTTGCCGCACTCGTGG
>JBFFUJ010000023.1:0-17679 GCA_041571375.1 Lysobacterales bacterium
GGTGGCTGTGGGCGACGAGGTCCAGGTCGCGCTGGATACCGTGGAGGACGGCTTCGGCGAGAACCGATTGTCCCGCGACAATGCCAAGCGGGCCCTGTTATGGGACAAGCTCGAGGGAGCCTTCGAAGGCGACGAGACGGTCGAAGGCAAGATCAGCGGCAAGGTCAAGGGCGGCTTCACCGTCGACATCGAGGACATCCGCGCGTTCCTGCCCGGCTCCCTGGTCGATGTGCGCCCGGTCCGCGACCCGGCCTACCTCGAAGGTAAGGACCTGGAATTCAAGATCATCAAGCTCGATCGCAAACGCAACAACATCGTGGTGTCCCGTCGGGCAGTCGTGGAGTCCGAATTCAGTGCCGAACGCGAGGCGCTGCTGGAACGTCTCGAAGAGGGCGTGATCGTAAAGGGCGTGGTCAAGAACCTGACCGATTATGGCGCCTTCCTGGATCTGGGCGGCATCGACGGGCTGCTGCACATCACCGACATGGCGTGGAAACGCGTTCATCACCCGAGCGAAGTCGTGAACGTCGGCGATGAACTGGAGGTTCGCGTGCTGCGCTTCGACCGCGAGCGGAACCGGGTTTCGCTGGGTCTCAAGCAGCTGGGCGACGATCCCTGGAATGACCTGTCACGTCGCTATCCGGTGGGAACCCGCCTGTTCGGCAAGGTTTCGAATATCACCGATTACGGATGTTTCGTCGAGATCGAGGACGGTGTGGAAGGCCTGGTCCACGTATCCGAGATGGACTGGACCAACAAGAATGTCAACCCGGCCAAGGTGGTCCACACGGGTGACGAGGTCGAAGTCATGGTGCTCGACATCGACGAGGAACGCCGTCGTATCTCGCTCGGCATGAAGCAATGCAGCACGAACCCGTGGGAATCCTTCGCTGCGACGCACAACAAGGGCGACAAGGTGACCGGTGCGATCAAATCCATCACCGACTTCGGCATCTTTATCGGTCTCGAGGGCGGCATCGACGGCCTGGTCCACCTGTCCGACATCTCCTGGCAGGACACCGGGGACGACACGGTCCGTAATTACCGCAAGGGCGAGGAGGTCGAAGCGGTCGTGCTTGCGGTCGATCCGGAACGCGAGCGGATTTCGCTGGGCATCAAGCAGCTCGACCAGGATCCATTCGCCACCTTCATGGCGGCGCACCCACGCGGTTCGCTGGTCAAGGGCACGGTCAAGGAGGTCGATGCCCGAGGCGCCGTGATCGAGTTGACCGAGGGTGTCGAGGGCTACCTGCGCGCCTCGGACATCAAGGAGGAGCGGGTCGAGGACGCAACGAGGGAACTCAAGGTCGGTGATGAGATCGAGGCCAAGTTCGTCAGCCTGGATCGCAAGAACCGTACCCTCAGCCTGTCGATCCGGGCCAAGGACGACGCCGAGATCGCGGAAGCCCTGAAGGAATACAAACAGAGCAGTGCCAGCGGCGGCACCACGTCACTGGGCGATCTGTTGAAGGAACAGTTGGAACAGGAAACCTGAGCCGTCGGATCGGCTGCGGGCGCGGATCAAGGGGGCCGGAAGGTCCGGCCCCCCGAAACGATCCGGAGACGGGCCGAACCCAACAGGGAAAGCGGGAATTGCTATGACTAAATCTGAATTGATCGACCAATTGGCGGAGTTGCAGCGGCATCTCGCGCACCTCGATGTCGAACTGGGCGTCAAGGCCATTCTGGAGCAGATGAGCGCATCGCTGGCGGACGGTGACCGTATCGAAATTCGCGGGTTCGGCAGTTTCTCATTGCACTACCGTGCGCCGCGCATGGGCCGGAACCCGAAGACGGGTGAGTCCGTGGCCCTGCCCGGAAAGCATGTACCCCACTTCAAGCCGGGTAAGGCCCTGCGCGAGCGCGTCGACTATCCCGACAAGTGAGTGACCCGTGTACCGGGTTGCGTTCATCTTCCTCATGGCCCTGGCCGTCGCCCTGGGGCTCGTGGTCGGCACACTCAACTCCGATCCGGCCACTCTGGACCTGCTCTGGTTCCAGATTGACTGGCCGCTCGGCCTGATCGTGCTCTGCGCCGTTGCGGTCGGGCTTCTGCTCGGCCTCACCCTGTCGTGGCTGTTCGGCATATTGCCGCTGCGTTCCAGGTTGCGACGGGCCGTCCGCGGAGAACGGGGCCCGGGGTCATCGGCTGCGCTGACCAAGCCAAATGATTGAATACCTTCTGCTCCTGCTGCTGCCGGTCGCCGTGTATTTCGGCTGGTGGCTCGCCAGGGCCTTCGAGCGCCGCTCGGTGAAGAAGCGCAACCGGCTGTTCAGCGACCAGTATTTCCAGGGCCTCAATTACCTGTTGAACGAGCAGCCCGACAAGGCCATACAGGTGTTTCTCGAACTGGCCGAAGTCAATCAGGATACCGTGGAGACGCACATGGCGCTGGGCAATCTGTTCCGGCGCCGCGGCGAGGTCGATCGGGCGATCCGTTTCCATCAGAACATCATCGCCAAGCCGGGGCTCGGACCGGAGCAGCGAACGCAGGCCCTGCTGGAGTTGGGTGAGGACTACATGCGGGCGGGTCTCCTCGACCGGGCTGAAAGGCTGTTCGCGGAGCTGATCGAAACGGACGCACACACACCCTCGGCGCTCCGCAGTCTGCTCGAAATCTACCAGCAGGAGAAGGACTGGGAGAAAGCCCTGGAGCAGGCCCAGCGGCTGGAGCAGGTGAGCGGTGAACACATGGGGGCGGTCATGGCCCAGTTTTGCTGCGAACTGGCAGAGGCCGCGCTGGCAGAGGGCGATCGCGATCGGGCGCGCCGGCATTTGCGGCAGGCCCGCCGCAACGACCCGCGTTGCGTGCGAGCCCGTCTGCTGCTGGCGGATATCGCGGCTCAGGAGGGAGAGGACTCGGCCGCGCTGGATCTTTACGAGGAAATTGCGGAGCTGGATCCGGATTACATTCCCGAATTGCTGGAAGATTACTGCGATATGGCCAATGCGAGCGGCGCGCTCTCCCGCTCTCGGGAAAAACTGCAGGAGTGGGCCGAGCGTTACAACGGTATATCGCTGATTCTCAGGCTAACCGAATCGATTGCCGCCGAACAGGGCGACGCCGCCGCCGGCCAGTTCCTGGTGCATTCGCTGACCAGTAAGCCATCGGTCAAGGGGCTGGACCGCCTGATCGAACTCAAGGCTGCGGGCCACCTCGATGAGGAGAGCAGCGACGACATCCTCAAAGCCGTCACCACCCGGCTGCTGTCGCGGCAGCCGCGCTATCGCTGTCACCACTGCGGCTTCAGCGGCCAGACCCACCACTGGCTATGCCCCAGTTGCAGGCAGTGGAACACCACCAAGAGAATTCAGGGCGTCCTGGGCGAGTAGCGACAGCGAATGGGTGACCAGGCCGCAGCGGATTATCTGCCGACCATCGCGTTCACCGCGGTCCTCGCCTGGTTGCTGACCGGACTCGCAACCTGGTACGCAACGCGCCGGGGCCTGCTGGATCACCCGGGCGATCGCCACAGCCACGACCGCGCCACACCCCGGGGCGGCGGCGCCGGGCTGGTCGCCGCTCTCGTGGTCGTCACCGCCTGGCTGGGAGCGCCGACGGTGCCGCTTCCCTGGTTCACTTGCCTGGCGCCGGGTGTCGTGGCACTCGCCGTGCTGGGGTGGTGGGACGATCACCGTTCGCTCAGTGTGCGCCTGCGATTGACCGTTCAGCTTGCAGTCACCTTCTATCTGTTAGCGTGTGCATCCGGAAACGGCTGGATTGGCGGTGTCGTCGCAGCTGCGGCCGCCGGATTGTCGATCATGTGGATGACCAATCTGTACAACTTCATGGATGGCAGCAACGGCATGGCTGCGCTCCAGGGTATCTTCGCCGGCAGTCTGCTGGCCTGGCTCCACGTGATTGCTGGTGACGCAGCGGCCGCTCTCCTGTGCCTGCTGCTGGTGGCCGCCTGCGCCGGATTCCTGCCATGGAACCTGGGGCGTGCACGCGTATTCATGGGTGACGTCGGCAGCCTCGCGCTGGGCTTCGCTCTGGCGGGCCTGCTGCTGTACGGCGTCGGTTCGGGGCATTTCGGCCTGCCGGCAGGCGCGCTGGTCATGGCGCTGTTCCTGGCCGACAGTACCCTGACCCTGGTCGCCAGAGTAATCAGGGGGGAGCGGTGGTATAATGCGCACCGGCAACATCTGTACCAGCGCCTGATCGCCCGCGGCTGGTCGCACGGACGGGTCGCGATGCTCTATCAGGGTGTGAATCTGATGCTGGTGCTGCCGGGTATTGGGGTTGCAGTCTACTACCCGGCGCTGGCGTGGCCGGCAGTCCTTGCGGTCTACGGCGTTCTGGCCTTCGGCTGGTACCTGTTGACAAGAAAAACTGGAGTGCTCGCTCGAGCGGGATAAGAATATGAACATTTTGCGCTTCCTGCGTCATCCGCGCGCGGCGGTCGTCGCCCACGACCTCGTCATGGTGGGTTTTGCCTGGCTCGCAGCCGGGTGGATCGTCAAGCGCAACGGCCTGACCGGCGTCGTCGACGCACTGCCCCTGTTGACCGAGCTGTTTCTGGTACTGGCCGTACAGGGACTGGTGCTGTGGTCCACCGGGCTGTACAAGGGACTCTGGCGTTTTGCCAGTTTTCCGGACCTGTGGAATATTGCCCGGGCCGCGGCGTTTGGCACCACCCTGATCATTACCGCCCTGACGATTTTCTACGGCGCCGAGGTGCGGCAGGTGCTGGGTTCCGTCCTGCTCTACCCGGCGATCCTGTTTCTGGCCTTGGGGCTGCCGAGGATGTGCTACCGCTTCTGGAAAGACTCTCGCCTGCCCGAGACCGCGCAGGCGGAGGGACTGGAGCGGGTGCTGGTGCTGGGAGCCGGGCGTTCGGGTGCGCTGCTGGAGCGGGAGTTGCGGCATCGCAGGGCCTCGGACGTGGTGGGGTTCCTGGATGATGACGAGCGCCTTCGGGGGGCCCAGGTCCATGGCATTCCGGTGCTGGGAACGATCGACCAGTTGCCGCGCATCAGCCGCGAAGTCGGAGCCAAACTGGCCATCATCGCCATGCCTTCGGCGACCAATCAGCAAATGAGGCGGGTTGTCGAGATTTGCGAAAAAAGCGATATCGAGTTCCGGACCCTGCCGACCCTGAACGACCTCGGTAACAAGGCGACCCGCATCGACGACCTCAAGCGCGTGGCCATCGACGACCTGCTGGGCCGTGAGCCCGTCTCCCTGGTTTGGGACTCGATTCGGGAGGGCCTGGCCGGCAAGCGCGTGATGATCACCGGGGGCGGTGGTTCGATCGGATCCGAGTTGTGCCGGCAGATTGCCAGGCTCAACCCCATTGAACTGATCGTGGTCGATAACGGCGAGTATGCCCTGTACCGGATCGACCATGAACTGCAGAGTGAATTCCAGGATCTGATTTTTTACAGCGTTCTCGGAGACATCTGCGATCCGGCCACCGTGGAAAAAGTGGTCGGCGAGTATCGGCCCGACGTCATCTTCCACGCAGCCGCATACAAGCACCTGCCCATCCTGCAGACCCAGATCCGGGAGGCTTTCCGGAACAACGTACTGGGCACGATGAGGCTCGCGGAGGCGGCCGAGCGTCACGACGTGGAGACTTTTGTCCTGATTTCCACCGACAAGGCGGTCAATCCGGCCAACATCATGGGCGCGACCAAGCGCGTGGCTGAAATGTACTGCCAGAACATGAACGCACGCTCGCGAACACGCTACATCACGGTGCGGTTCGGCAACGTGCTCAATTCCAACGGCAGCGTCGTCCCGCTGTTCAAGGAGCAAATCGCCAAGGGCGGGCCGGTGACGGTCACGCACCCGGAGATTTCGCGTTACTTCATGACGATCTCCGAAGCGAGTCAGTTGATTCTGCAGTCCGCGGTGCTCGGCAGCGGTGGTGAAATCTACGTGCTCGACATGGGGGAACCCATCAAGATCACCTATCTGGCCGAGCAGTTGATCCGGCTTGCGGGCAAGGAGCCGGGGCGGGACATCCAGATCGTCTACACCGGGCTGCGGCCCGGCGAAAAGCTTTTCGAGGAGCTGTTCCACGAGCTGGAACCGTATGAGCACACCCAGCACGAGAAGATTCTCCTGGCGCACCCACGGCAGGCTGACTGCGAAAACCTCAGCGCTGATCTGCGGGCGGCCGAAACCGCGGTGACGCGCTACGACACGAAGGCATTGAAGCAGATCCTCCTGCGACTGGTTCCCGAGCTGGCGAGAACCTCGATCAGCACCAAGCCGGGCGCCGCGGAAGTCGTTTCGATCTACCGTGCCAGCTAAGCCGCGAATCGCTGTCGCGGGGAGACCTGTGCGGCTCAACGAACCGTCATGAACCAGCCGAGCCGCATTCGCAAGGCGGTGTTTCCGGTGGCCGGGCTGGGCACGCGTTTTCTGCCCGCGACCAAGTCCATTCCAAAGGAAATGCTGCCGATCGTCGACAAGCCGCTGATCCAGTATGCGGTCGAGGAGGCGCTCGAAGCCGGGGTGGAAACGCTGATCTTCATCACCAGCCGCAAGAAACACGCCATCTCCGACCACTTCGATGGTGAGTACGAGCTGGAGACCAAGCTGGCGGCGGACGGCAAGTTCGAATTGCTCGAGCGAATCCGGAGTATCGTGCCGGACCACATCAGCCGCGTGCACGTGACGCAGACCGAGGCGCTCGGCCTTGGGCACGCGATACTGTGCGCCGAGTCAGTGGTGGGCGAGGAGCCGTTTGCCATTCTGCTCGCCGATGACATGATTCGCAATGAAGGCAAGGGCGCCTTGTCGCAGATGGTCGACGTGTTCCAGCAGACCGGTGCCAGCGTCATTGGGGTCGAGGAAGTTCCGCAGGCCCGGACCAGCAGCTATGGCATCGTTGGAGTGCGTGAGAACGAGGAGGGCTTAATGGCGATCGAGCGGATCGTCGAGAAGCCGCGACCGGAGGAGGCGCCCTCGCGCCTGGGCGTCATCGGCCGCTACATCCTGGATTCCTCGATATTCGGCTGCCTGCGCAAGGTCCAGGCGGGCGCTGGCGGCGAGATTCAACTCACAGACGGGATTGCCCGGTTGCTGTCGACGCACCCGGTGCTCGCCCTGCCGCTGGTCGGTGACCGCTTCGATTGTGGCAGCCGCGAGGGGTTCATCAGGGCGACCCTCGAATACGCGATGGACCACGAAGACCTCCGCGAGGAAGTGCTGCACCTGATGCAGTCCGCATTGGCCAGGGAAGGGCGGACCTGACACCGCGGATGCCCCGTCTGCGCCCTCAAACTGCGTGGCCTTCCGGACGGATCGAGCGTCTGGTGCACCGCTCTGAGGTCCTGGCCGGCAACCCCTGGGACGACCCGGTCGAGCGTGAAGTCGCCGTTTATCTGCCCGCCGGATACGATGAGGATGGCGCGCCCTATCCGGCGCTCTGGGACCTGGCGGCGTTCATCAACGCGGGACCCGGGCATCTCAATTGGCGCAATCAGGGTGAAAACCTGCCGTCCCGACTGGATCGCCTGATCGGGAAAGGCCTGATGGACCCGGCAATCGTCGTGATCCCGGACTGCTACACGTCGCTTGGCGGCAACCAGTATCTGAATTCACCCGGGATGGGCCGCTATGCGGATTACCTGGTGCAGGAACTGGTCCCGTTTGTCGAGGGGCGCATCAACGTGGTCCGCAACCGCGACGGGCGCGCGATATTCGGCAAGTCCTCCGGAGGCTACGGCGCGCTGTACCACGCCATGCATTACCCCGAGACCTGGGGAGCGGCGGCCAGTCACGCCGGCGACGTCGGGTTCGATCTGCTGTTCCCGGGAGAATTCCCAACGGCAGCCAGCGTACTCGCCCTGTACGACGGAGATCCGTATCGCTTCCTGGAGGAGTTCTGGCGTCGGAACCGGCCGTCTGGCCGCGATTACACGACCCTGATGATCCTGGCGATGGCCGCCAGTTACGATTCCGACCCTGAGCACCCCTCGAGGATCCGCCTGCCGTTCGACCTGCGGACCTGCGCACGCGACCCGGAACGCTGGGAGCGCTGGCTGGCGCATGATCCGCTGTTGCTGGTGCAGGAACACGCGGAGGCCCTGCGCTCGCTGCACGGCCTCTATCTCGACGTCGGCGTGTACGACCAGTACCACATTCAGTACGGGACGAGGCGTCTGGTGGACGAACTGTCGGCGCGGGGGATACCCCACTTTCACGAGGAATTCGACGGCAGCCACACGGCCATTGACTGGCGCCTGGACCACTCCCTGCCGTATCTCATGGCCGCCTTGAAAAAGGCGGGCACTGCGTCAATTTAATGCATGATATATTCCACTTTCGGCTGAGGTCAGCGGGCGCGTCCGCTGACAGGCCCATCGGGTCGGCACATGATCACTATTACTGAAACGGCACAAACCTATTTTCAACGACTGATTTCCCAACAGGACGAGGATGGCCTCGGCCTGAGAATTGCGGTCAACCAGCCCGGCACGCCGGGTGCCAGCTGTGACTTGCAGTTCTGCCCGGCTGATCAGGCCCTGCCCGACGACCAGGTGGTCGAATACAGCGGCTTCAAGCTGTACGTTGCACGCGGCAGCGAGTCCTGGCTGGAGAAAGCCGAAATCGACTTCGAGGAGGATGCAACGGGCGGGCAGTTGACGATCAAGGCGCCAGGCATCAAGGGTAGCGCGCCCGGCACATCCGCGCCCCTGGAAGAACGGGTCAACTGGCTGTTGAGTACCGAAATCAACCCGGCACTGGCCGCCCATGGCGGTCGGGTTGCGCTGGTCGAAATCACCGACAGCATGCAGGTCGTTTTGCAGTTCGGCGGGGGCTGTCACGGGTGCGGCATGGCCGACGTGACGCTCAAACAGGGCATCGAACAGACTCTGATGCGGCAGATTCCCGAAGTCACCGGGGTACTCGACGCCACCGATCACGACAGCGGCAGCAACCCCTACTACGCAGCAGGCGCGCACGGCGAGTCGGTTGTCTGAGCGCCGGCGGCGACCGAACGCCGTTGCAGCGTCGCTCCTACTTGATGGAAAGGTCTTTCAGACCGTCCTGGCTGGCGTACCAGGCAGCCAGGTCCTCGATATCCTGGTCGCTGAGACCGCTCGCCATCGGACCCATCACCGGATTGGTCCTGCGCCCGGCCCGATAGTCGGCCAGGGCCTTGACCAGGTAGCTTTCGTGCTGGCCTGCCAGATTGGGATAGGTCGGGCTGATGCTCTTGCCGTCCACGCCGTGGCAGGCAGCGCAGGTCTGCGCCTTGCCCTTGCCGGCATTCGGATCACCCTTGGCCAGGAGCGCTGAGGGGGCGGCCAACAGAAACACGGTCAGCAGCAACGTGTCGCGAACGGGGTTCAGCTTCGTCATGTGGCAGTCCTCAGTGCGCGCCCAGCGAGGCGAAGTAGGCCGAGATGTCGTCGATATCGGTATCGGAGAGGCTGGAGGCCTGCAACTCCATGGTGGAGTGATGCCGCTCGCCGGCCCGGTAGGCCTTCAGTGCCGCCATCAGGTACTCGTAGTTCTGCCCGGCAATCTTGGGAACCCGGTAGGTCGGATAGACGTTGTTATACCCCGGTATGCCATGGCAGCCGGTGCAGGTGTAGGCCTTGATCTTGCCGGCTTCTGCGTCGCCGGCAAGGGTGGATTCCGCGGTCAGAACTGCGGCGATCGCCGATACAGCGGCGGCTGCGATGATCAGATTACGCATCGAGGTCTCTTGGTCCGGATTCGGTTTGGGAACAGCGGGCGATTATACCTGCTGTTACCCCTCAAACCAACGCTGTGCAGCCTTCAATGACGGTCCCCGCCAGGGCAGCGGACTGTGTCACTTCATCTTTCTGGCCAAAAAATAGGCCTCTTCACCAGATCTCCGAATCCAGCATGTAACCCGGAGGGCACGATCTGCGTCTCCAGATCGTACTTACGCAGCATTTGTGACATGGCCCACTTATTGCATCCAATCCTGGTGGCGGGAGCATCCTGTAATGCAGAGGACAACGCATGACTTAAGGCATATTGGGGGCTTCCAAATACTGTGCTACTGTTCTACTCATATATAACACCCAGGTGGATATCATGACTCATCCGATCCGATCCAGAACGCTGACCGTTTTGTCCGTGGCCGGGCTGTTCATGGCCACTCTTGCGCTGCAGGGTTGCATGGACCACGCAGTTGGCAATGAAAAACCCGGGACATCCCGGGACGACGGCGACACCGATGTCGCGATACCGGTGGAAGCCGTGACGGTGGAGACCGGCAATATGGCCGCTATCTATGCCGGAACCGCCACACTGGATGCGGAAGAGCAGGCAATCGTGGTCGCGCAGATCACCGGTGTGGTACTGGAAATACTGGTCGAGGAAGGCGATTTCGTCGAGTCGGGGCAGGTCCTGGCCCGGGTCGAAACCGATCGCTATCGGCTGGAGGTGGAGCGGGCCAGTGCCGCACTGAAGCGCCTGCAGACCGACTTTCAGAGGAAGAAGGAACTGTTCGATCGGCAACTGGTGAGTGCCGACGATTTCGAGCGCGTCAGCGCCGAGCTGCAAGCCCAGCAGGCGGCTTACGATCTGGCCAGACTGGAGCTGGAATACACCGAAATCCGCGCTCCGATCACCGGCTTCGTCTCCGAGCGGCTGGTCCGACCCGGCAACCTCGTGAAATTGCATGACCCGGTGTACCGCGTCACCAGCTACGACCCTCTGCTCGCCGTATTGCATGTTCCCGAGCGGAAGCTCAGCGTGCTGCGCAACGGTCTCGATGTATCGGTCGCCCTCGATGCCTGGCCGGGCGAGTTGTTCAGCGGAGAGATCATCCGCATCAGCCCGGTGGTCGACCCCGACACCGGCACGTTTCGCGTCACCGCCGAGGTTCGGGACCATGGCGGAATGCTGAAGCCGGGCCTGTTCGGCCGGGTCGAGGTGCTGTACGACATGCATGAGAACGTGCCGGTCATTCCGCGCAGCGCGGTGATTACAGAAGACCAGCAGAGCCATGTGTTCGTGGTCAACGGGCAAGGTGAAGCCAGCCGCCGATCAGTGCAACTGGGTTACGAGCGGGCTGGGCTGGTCGAAATACGCAACGGCGTGGCGAGCGGCGAGACCGTTGTAACGGCCGGCAAGAGCAGTCTCAGCGACGGCGTGCGGGTGGAAGTGATCGAACTCGCACGCCAGCCGCGGGCCTGAGTGGTCCGCCGTGCCCGCCCAGGCGAACCCAACCAGCGCGATGAAACTGGCGGAGGTCGCAACGCGCAGACCGGTCGCGATCTCGATGGCAGCGGTAACGCTGGTGCTGTTCGGGCTGATTGCCCTGCAGAGCCTCAAGGTCAACCTGCTTCCCGACCTTTCCTACCCGACCCTGACCATCCGTACCGAATACCGGGGCGCCGCACCTGAGGAAATCGAAACCCTGCTGACCCGTCCGGTCGAGGAATCGGTGGGCGTGGTGCGCAACGTTCGAAAGGTGAGGTCGGTGTCCCGGGCCGGCCAGTCCGACGTTCTCCTGGAGTTTGCCTGGGGGACCGACATGGATCGGGCAGGTCTGGACGTCCGCGAGAAGCTGGAGGTGCTGCAGCTCCCGATCGAGGCCAGCCGGCCTCTCCTGTTGCGCTTCAACCCGTCGACCGACCCGATCATGCGCTTTGGGCTGACCGCAGGCGACGGGCCGGATGCGGCGAGCGAATCTGCGCTCAAAGCGGTGCGTCGCTTCGCCGAAGAGGAGGTGAAAAAGCGCCTGGAGCCGGTCGATGGCGTCGCGGCGGTCAAGATCAGCGGCGGCCTCGAGGACGAGGTCCAGATCGAAATCGACGCGCGCAAAATGTCGCAGTTGAGATTGTCCATGGAGACGCTGACCGCACGTCTGCAAGCCGAAAACGTGAACCTCTCGGCGGGGCGGCTGGAGGAGGGGACTCAGCGCTACCTGGTGCGAACGATCAACCAGTTCGGCTCTGTGGAGGCGTTCGGCAATCTCGTTATCGCGCCCGGCACGGATCGGCCGATTTACCTCAGGGACATCGCGGATGTGCGCGCCGGCTTCCGGGAGCGCGAGGCGATCATCCGCCTTGACGGCCGCGAGGCGGTTGAAATAGCGGTGTACAAGGAGGGTGACGCGAATACCGTGAGCGTGGCGGGTGCGGTCAAGACGCGGGTCGCGGAACTGCAGGCCCAACTGCCTGCGGAAATGCGCCTGCAGGCAGTGGACGACCAGTCGTTGTTCATCGATCGGGCTATCGGTGAAGTGATCAAGGCGGCCATCCTCGGCGGTGTGCTGGCAGTGCTCGTGATTTTTGCGTTCCTGCGCAACGCACGGTTCACGCTGGCGATTGCGCTCTCGATACCCGTTTCGATCATCGCGACCTTTTTCTTGATGGGTCAGGCCGGAATTTCCCTGAACATCATGTCGTTGGGCGGGATTGCGCTCGCAACCGGACTGCTGGTCGACAACGGCATTGTCGTGCTCGAAAACATTTCCCGCTACCGGGCCGCGGGTGCCAGCGCGGCTTCCGCGGCCATTCGGGGTACCAGCGAAGTGGGCGCCGCGGTGATCGCCTCGACCCTGACCACCATCGCCGTATTCGTGCCCCTGGCGTTCGTTGACGGCATCGCCGGGCAGCTGTTCCGGGACCAGGCGTTGACCGTCGCCTTCGCGCTGGCCGTTTCGCTCGCCGTGGCAATGACCCTCATCCCCATGATCGCTTCGTTCGGGGATCGCAACGTCAAGCCACGTAGCTCGCGCATCGACCGGGCCGCTTACGGTATCGCCCGGGCTTACGAGGCCTTGCTGGATGCTGCTTTGCGACGGCCTGGGCGGACGTTGGCCGTCGCGGTGGGGATGCTCGGAGTCGCGATTGTACTGCTGGGCCGCAGCGGTACCGAACTGGTACCCCAGCTCGAGCAGGGCCGTTTCGAAATCGAGCTGGAAGCGCGACCGGGCACGCCGCTCGAGGAGACCGACCGGCTGAACTCCGAACTGCAGCGGCTGGCGGCGGCGCAGCCCGACGTGGCCCAGGTTTACGGCGTCGCGGGTTCCGGCAACCGGATCGACGCCAACCCGACGGAGAGCGGCGAGAACATTGCGCAAATGCTGGTGACGATGGCGCCGGGCAGCAGTCTGGCTGCTCAGCGCTCGGCGATGGCGGCGCTGCGGGATCGCGCCGGCGTGACCGCGGGGCTGGAGTCGAATTTCAGGGCACCGGAGCTGCTGAGTTTCGACAAGCCGCTGGAGATCGAGATCCAGGGCTATGACCTGGAGTCCCTGAAAACCGTCAGTGACCAGGTATTGGGGAGGCTACAGTCCTCGGACCGCTTTGCCGACGTCGAGTCCAGTATCGAGCGTGGTCACCCCGAAGTGCAGATATTCTTCGATCAGGAACGGGCTGCGGCGCTGGGCCTGACAGTGAAGCAGATCTCGGACCAGGTCGTTGGTCAGATCCGGGGCACCGTGGCGACGCGCTACAGCTGGCGTGACCGCAAAATCGATGTGCTGGTCAGGCTTTCCGAAGCCGAGCGCCAATCGATCGCCGCGGTGCGCGACCTGATCATCAACCCGACCAGCGACCGGCCGATCCCCTTGTCCTCGGTCGCCGAGATTCGGGTAGCCGAGGGCCCGTCCGAAATCCGCCGGGCCGACCAGGATCGGGTGGCGCTGATTCGCGCCAATCTGGCCTGGGGGGATCTTGGCGCCGCCGTGGCGGAGGCAGAGGCCCTTCTCGCAGACGTCCAGCTCCCGTACGGCCTGAACATGCAGATCACCGGCCAGAGTGAGGAGATGCAACAGTCTTTCCAGTCGTTGCTGTTCGCCTTGGTGCTTGCCGTGTTCCTGGTTTATCTGGTCATGGCGTCTCAGTTCGAGTCGCTGCTGCATCCCTTTGTGATTCTGCTTTCGATACCGCTGGCGGCGATCGGCGTAGCGCTGGCTTTGTGGTTCACCGACACCCGCATCAGCGTCATGGTTTTCATCGGCTTGATCATGCTGGCTGGAATCGTGGTCAACAATGCCATTGTGCTGGTCGATCTGATCAACCAGTTGCGGCGCGGCGGCATGGACCGCTCAGCCGCCATTCGGGAAGCCTCCCGACTGCGGCTGCGGCCGATCATGATGACCACGCTGACCACGGTGCTTGGCCTGCTGCCGATGGCGTTGGGTGTCGGTGAGGGAGCGGAAATGCGGATGCCGATGGCGGTAACGGTGATTGGCGGACTGTTGACCGCCACGGTGCTGACACTCGTCGTGGTGCCGGTGATGTATTCGCTGCTGGATCGCCGGCCTGTATCCGCGCGGCTCGGGCAGTCAGTGCCGGTGGTTGACGAAGCGCCCGGTCGGTCGGGACTGCCGCAGGCGGGCTGAACGTGTCTCCGGCAGAATTTTCGTTGCGCCGTCCGGTCACCATCGTGATGGCCTTCGTCTCGCTGATGGCGGTTGGCCTGGTCGCCGGGCGTCTGCTGCCGCTGGAGTACTTCCCATCGGTCGATGTTCCATTCATCGGGATTCAGGTGCCATACCAGGGGTCCACCCCCGAAGAGGTCGAGCGCGAGATCACCCGGCCGGTCGAGGAAGTGCTGTCGACCCTGTCCGGCATCAAGCGGCTGGATTCCCGCTCCTCTCAGGATGGCGCATTCATCGAAGTCACGTTCGACTGGGGCGAGGACGTGGCGGTCAAGGCGGTCGAAGCCAGGGAGCGGGTGGAGGCGATCCGGGACGAACTGCCTGCCGACGTCCGTCGGATCAACGTATTCAAGTTCAACCTCACGGACCAGCCGGTGCTCAGGCTGCGCATCTCGAGCGAGCGGGACCTGTCGGGTGCCTATGACCTTCTGATGCGCAAACTGGTGCGCCCGCTAGAGCGTATCCCGGGAGTGGCCAGGGTGGACCTGGAGGGCGTCGAGCCGCGCGAAATCCGCATCGAGTTGATCGCCGACCGGGTCATCGCCCATGGCGTCGACCTGGTCGACCTGCAGCGCCGTCTGCGGCAGGTGAATTTCTCTGACTCAGCCGGCCTGATCAGCGACAACGGCACTCGCTACCGCGTCAACCCTCGCGGCGAGTTCCGCAGCATCGAGGAGTTTGCCCGGCTGGTGATTTCGGATCAGGGCCTGCGTCTGGGCGAAATCGCGGATATCCGCTACGAGAGCAAACGGCGATCCTACGCGCGTCATCTCGATCGCAAATACGCCATCGGGATCAGCGTGTTCAAGGAGAACGGCGCCAACCTGGTGGACGTCGGTCGACAGGCCCTGGCCGAGGTCGAACGCATCGGCGCATCACCCGAAATGCAGGGCATCAAGGTCTTTTTCCTGGACAACCAGGCCGAGGGGGTGACCGAGTCGCTTTCCGAGCTGCTGAGCGCCGGTCTGATCGGAGCCCTGCTGTCACTCGTGGTTCTGTACTTCTTCCTCGGCCATATCCAGACGACGTTGATGGTCTCGATGGCGGTGCCGGTGGCCATCACCATCACCCTGGGCGTGATGTATTTCCTGGGGTTGTCTTTGAACATCCTGTCGATGATGGGGCTGATGCTGGCGGTCGGCATGCTGGTCGACAATGCCGTGGTCGTCAGCGAAAGTATCCACCGCGAGCACGAGAACACGCCCGGCGACCCCGCCGGTGCCGCGTTGCGGGGTGTGCACGCGGTGGCCCTGGCCGTTGCGGCCGGCACTCTGACCAGCGCGGCGGTATTCCTGCCCATCATTTTTGGCGAGAAGGATCAGATCTCCGTCTTCCTGACCCATGTGGCCATCGCAATTGTCGTCTCGCTGGCCGTCTCTCTCGTCATCGCGCAGACCATCATTCCGTTACTGGCCACCCGGCTGGATCATCCGGCCTCCAAGCGGCAGAACGCTCTGGTCGAGAGGCTCAAGCACCGTTACGTGCGGCTGCTGGGCTGGACCCTGAGGCATCGCTGGGCATCGGCCGGGCTGGTCGTGCTCACGCTGGCTTCGGCGATGGTGCCCATGTCCCAGGTCGAGACCGGCATGTTTCCCCAGGATCAGACGCGCAAGCTTTATCTGAGCTACAACCTCAACGGCCAGTACCCGCTGGAAAAGATCAAGGAGTCCATCGACCGGGTGGAGGATTATCTGTATGCCAACCAGGAGGCCTTCGAGATTCGTGCGGTCTACACGTACTACGACGAACAGGGGTCCCGGAACACGCTGTCAGCCATTTTGCTGACGGACGACGACGAGGCAGTGCTGTCTTCCCAGGAGATCAGCCGCAGGATCATGGAGGGGCTGCCAAAAATAGCCATCGGCCGTCCCAGCTTCGGCTTCGAGCGCGCAGGCGGGGCGGAAGACCTGAACGTGACGCTCACCGGTTCGTCCAGCGAGGTCCTGCGGAATCTGGCCGAGGATACCGTGCGGGTGCTGTCGGATATCGAGGGCCTCAGCGGCGTGGTGTCGGAGGCCGGTGCCGGTGAACAGGAAGTCCAGTTGCGCGTCGACCGGGAAAAAGCGAATCAACTCGGTTTTTCGACCCGCGAAGTGGCCGAGGCGGTTGCCATCGCGATCCGCGGCGTCGATCTTCGGGAATACAAGGGGGAGCAGGGCGAAGTCCCGGTTCGTCTGCAGTTGCGCGAAGCGGATCGGGAAAATCTGGCGGATCTGCGCGACATCAGGCTGCGTAATGCGGCAGGGCAGTCCGTGCCCCTGATGGCACTGGTGCGTCTTGCGGAAACCAGCGGCCCGGCAGAGATAAGGCGTGTGGATCGGCAGACCGGTTTGCGGGTCACGGCACAGCTGGATGGCATCACGGCCGAAGAGGCACGCGAGAAGATCGAGGCCCGTATGGAGCCCATGCAGCTGCCCCCGGGCTACGCCTGGCGATTCGGTGGTGGCTTCGACGATGAACAGGAGGCCATGCAGAAGATGGTCTTCAGCATCCTCCTGGCCATCATACTCATCTACATCGTGCTCGCGGCGCAGTTCGAATCGCTGATTTATCCCGCCAGCATGGTCTGCACGATTCTGTTTTCGGTCATCGGCGTGTACTGGTTCTTCCTGTTGACCGGCACGACCTTCACTTTGATGGCCATGATAGGAATCCTGATCCTGATCGGCGTGGTCGTGAACAATGGCATCGTCCTGATCGATCACGTCAACCAGCTTCGGCTTCGCGGCCTGTCGCGCGAGGCCGCGCTGTTGCGTGCGGGCGAGGAGCGTCTGCGGCCGATCCTGATGACCGTGGGCACGACCGTACTTGGCCTGACCCCGCTGTGCATCGGTACGACACAGATCGGTGGCGACGGCCCCCCGTACTTTCCGATGGCGCGCGCCATTGTCGGCGGCCTGCTGTTCTCGACCTTCGTCAGCCTGGTCCTTCTGCCGACGATCTACAGCTGGCTCGACATCGTTCGCCACTGGCCGCGTCGCCTGGCGGCTGCGCTGCTTCGAGGTATCAGGGCGCTGTTCGGCGTTGTGGTCCGCGGCTATCGCAAACTGCGTCCCGGGCGTCAGCCCGAGCCTGCCTCGGCCTGAAAATCGCCGCTGATCCCGGCGCCCAGGCTGCTCTCACCGTACTCACTGGCGAAAGTCGCGATGATTTCGTCGTAGGGGACGTCGCCGAAGGTTCCCCGGAACCGCAGGTACTCCATGTGCCGGTTGCCGGCCTGGTCGAACTCCTGGAACAGTGAGTCCTGCCGGCCGTCGAAATCCAGTGGCCGCAGCCCGAACTTCTCGCACAGGGAGCGATTGAAAGCGGGCGTGGCCTTGAGCCACTGACCGTCCAGATACA
>JBFFUJ010000024.1:0-17385 GCA_041571375.1 Lysobacterales bacterium
GGCGAGTTGGGACGGCGAGACGTTGGCGATCGCGCGGAAGATGTTTTCGATCCGGCCCGGGTGCTGCTTTTTCCACTGTGCCAGCAGGGCCTTGATGGCCTGCCGCTGAAGATTGGGCTGCGAACCGCAGAGATTGCACGGGATCAGGGGAAACTCCCGTAATTCCGCGTATCTTGCGATGTCGTCCTCGCTGCAATACGCGAGTGGGCGAATCACTACGTGCGCGCCGTCGTCGGAAAGCAGCTTGGGCGGCATCGCCTTGATCCGGCCACCGTTGAACAGGTTCAGGAACAGCGTCTCTATGATGTCGTCACGGTGATGGCCCAGGGCAATTCGCGTCACGCCGTGCCGGCCTGCGAAACGGTACAGGGCGCCGCGCCTGAGCCGCGAGCAGAGCCCACAGGTTGTCTTCCCCTCCGGAATGACTCGCTGCACGACGCTGTAGCTGTCCTGCTCGATCTGGTGGAACCGAATTCCGACCTCGCGGGCATAACGCGGCAGGACCTCGCGCGGAAACCCCGGTTGCTTCTGATCCAGATTGACCGCCAGCAGTTCGAACCGCACGGGCGCCCTCCTCTGCAAGGTCATCAGGACATCGAGCAGGGTGTAGGAGTCTTTTCCCCCCGACAGGCAGACCATGACGCGGTCGCCCTCGCCGATCATGTTGAAATCGGTAATTGCGCGCGCGGCATTGCGCTCCATGCGCTTGACCAGCTTGTTGTTCGAGTAGCGTTGTTTCTCTTGGCTGTTCATCATGGAGATGCTGCGAAGTGTAGCGAGCATTCTACGTCAATTCTGTACTATCCTTGTAACGTGAGCAGCTACACCAGGAACCCGAGCGAAACCGTGCACCTGATCGCCGAGCTCAGGGAGGAGCATCGCGACCTGGACGAAGCCATAGCGCGCCTCTCCGAGAATCCCAGTGTCGACCAGTTGAGGCTGACGCGAATGAAAAAGCGCAAGCTGAAACTGAAAGACTGGATCGCCCATCTGGAATCGCAGCTGATTCCTGACCTCGACGCCTGAGTCGCCGCCTGCAAGCGGGTGGCCGAAGTCAGTCTTCCCGCAGGACTTGTGGCGCCACCCGCATGATCCCGTGCTGGATTTCACGGCTCAGAATGAAGCGGGCGTCTTCGCCGATTTGACCGATGACCGTCCCGAATTCGAGGGTGTCGCCGGCGCCGGTCGTCAGTATGTCTGCCTCGCGGAGGAGGTTGATGAACTGCCGGAAGAGATTGCGGTCGGAGAATTCCGGCGCAGCCATCTCGTGCAGCTGTGCGATGCGCTGCGCTGTGAGGAAACACAACTGTTCCAGCTCGCCGCGCGTGAGCCTGCCGGAGCCGTTCTTGGCCAGAACGGCCATCGTGATGTAGTAACGTTCGAACGTCTGCAACAGCCCGTGCGCCATGATGCTCAGCTGCAGATCTTCCCGTGTTCCGCCCTCGGGGCGCCTGAACGTGCCGGATTCGCCGCGTCGCGTCAGCAGGCCCCGCTCCTCCAGCCAGGCAATCTGCCGGTCCACGGCCTGCTCGAAACCGTTCTCGTCCCAGGGCAGGAACAGCTCGGCTTTGAGGAAGGGGTAGACAGCCAGCGCGATGCGCCGTATGCGTTCCGCCCTGAGACTGCGGACATTCAGGAAGCAGCTGGCCACCAGCGAAGGGACCGCCAGCAGGTGGGACACGTTGTTGCGGAAATAGGCCAGCAGCACGGTCTGGTCACCACGGACCGCGACGATGTCGCCCAGCGGGTGAGGCCGTTGCTCGACCACGCCGAGTTCGACGCCGTAGGCGATGATCTCCTCGGGGGATTTTTCCGTGAACGTAATGCGCTGCGAGTAGCTGCAGTTCTGCAGCAGGTCGAGGTAAAGCCCGAGCTGCTCCAGCAACTCGTTACGATCCATCGCGAGTTTCCGCATCGTCAGCAGAATGGAAGCCAGCAGGTTGACCGGGTTTACGTGGGTGGCTTCGTTAAGGCCCGTCATGATCTGGTTGCCGAGCTGCAGCACCAGGGGATTGAGCCACGGTGGGCGGTCCTCCTCGCCGAGAGTCCCGGTCCGCCAATCCGGAGCAACCCGGTCGAGTAACTCATCGAGCAAAATCGGTTCGGCGAAGCTGACGTGCACCTTGCCGTAGCGTTTTTTCAGTATGCCGAACACCTTGAGCAGATCGCCCAGCGATTCGGTCTTCTTGTGCTGTCCTGAGAGTTCGGCCGTGTAGCTGCTGCCCTCGACCAGTTTTTCGTAGCCAACGTAGATGGGTTGGAACAGGATTGGCCGGCTCGGCGACCTGAGGTAGCCGCGCACGGTCATCGACAGCATCCCGCCTTTCGGCTGCAGCAGCCGTCCCGTTCGGCTGCGTGTGCCTTCTACGAAATATTCGATGGCGGTGCCGTTGGACAGAATGCGCGACAGGTATTCGTGGAACACTGCCGAGTAAAGCTTGTCGGAGCGGAAACTGCGGCGCAGAAAGAACGCCCCTCCCATGCGCAGGAAGCGACCCAGCACCGGCAGGTTCAGGTTGACCCCGGCAGCCACGTGCGGCGGAACCAGGCCGTTCAGGTACAGGAAGTAGGAGACCAGCAGATAGTCGATGTGGCTCCGGTGACAGGGCACATAGATGATTTCGAAATCGGGCGCGATTTTCTGAAAACCTCGGAAGTGCTGCAGTTCGACGCCGTCATAGATGCGGTTCCAGAACCAGGTGAGCGCGAGGTAGGCAGCCCGAACAAAGGCGTAATTGTAATTCGCCGCGATTTCAAAGGCGTACTTGCGCGCCTTCTTCCAGGCCTTGTGGTCGGTCGTCTGTTCCCTTCGCGCCTGCTCCGCGATGGCCCGGCGAACGGCTTCGCTGCCCAGCACCTCATCGACGACCGTGCGCCGGTGCGAGAGATCGGGGCCGATGGCCGCGCTGCGCACCCGCTGAAAGTGGACCCGCAGGATCCTGGCGACCTTGCGGACCGTGCGCGCGGGATCCAGACCCTCGTCGGCGATTTCCCGCAGGGATACCGGGGGACTGAACTGGACCATGGTGTGGCGACCGTTGATCAGCGAATTGAGAAACCGCCACAGGCGGCCGCCGATTTCCCACGATTCCGTGAAGAAGATTTTGGCCAGGCCGGTTTCCTTGTCCGGTGCGCGACCGATCAATACGGTCACCGGGACCAGATGGATGTCCTCGACCCTGGCCTCACAGACGTTCTCGACCAGGCGTTTCAGGGTCTCGGAGTGGCTGCGCACCTCGGTGCGGCGAATGATCAGGCCTTTCTTGCGGCGCAGCGCCAGATAGGACCTGGGCTCCTCACCCGATGCCATACGCAGTGGCCAGAGCGGCCGCGGCAGCCCGAGTTCCTCGCAGGAACGATCGAGAATCAGCAATGTGGTCAGAGCGTAGGAATCGATGACGTAGCAGATGGGCTTGTCACGATCGAGCTCGAGGTCCTCGAAGGGCTGCGGCAGAATCCTGGCCCTGACCCAGAGGTGAAGGATGGAGCGCAACAACAGAAACCACAGCAGCTTAAGCCGCGTGAACAGACCCATCTTGCCGGTGCGTGCACTCATCGTGGTCCGTCCATTCTAGCCGTTATGCGGCGAGGTTACCGCTGCAGCCGGCGCGCGGCCGCGGTCCGCGGACTGTGGTCGTTCTTCGGGGACGCAAAAAAAATCCGGGCTGGCAATTCACCCGCCCGGAAATCCGGCAGAGCCGGAGAGGATCGTAAAACTCGATGCTGGAATTGAGTGAAGATCCGCTAAGTCGTTTTCATTCATTATTATGAAGTTACGGGCGTATCGTAATGCAAGATATTAAGATTTGCAAGCCCTGCCTGACCGCTGTGCTTTCGGGCCACAGGATCGCTTCGAGCGAATGTCCGGGCTGTCAGGCTGCGCGATGACGAACGGCGGGCAGGGCTTTGGGCCGGCATCCGCGGTCAGCGGACCGCGACGGCCGCCAGGCTCCGCGGTTGTTCAGCTGTTCAGGGCGGCGGCAATCTGCCGCTGGATTTCTTCGGCTGCAGCTCTCGGATCGGCGGCATCCCGAATAGGACGCCCCACGACCAGGTAGTCCGCGCCGCCGGCGATCGCCCGGCCGGGTGTCATGATCCGCTGCTGGTCATCCGAGGGGGTCACCTCATCATTGAACACCGGCCGAATGCCGGGGCAGACCGTGATCAGCGCATGGTCGACCGACGCCCGCAGGGCCGGCACCTCGAGGCCGGATGAGACCACGCCGTCACAACCGGCCTCCAGTGCCCTGCGCGCGCGGGAGAGAACCAGTGCTTTTGCATCGCAGCGAAAACCGAGATCGTCGAGATCACCCTGGTCCAGGCTCGTCAGTGCAGTCACCGCGAGGACCTTCATGTCGCCTTTGGCCTCCGCGGCGGCGCGCAGCATGCCGTCGTTGCCGTGCACCGTGCAGAAATGCACCTGGCGCCGGGCCAACTGCCGGACCGCCGAGGCCACCGTCACCGGGATATCGAAGAGCTTGAGGTCGGCGAAGATCTTCTTGCCGCGATCGTTGAGTTCCTCAGCCAGCTCGAAGTAGTGGCCCGATAGGAAAAACTCGAGGCCGAGTTTGTAAAACAGCACGGCATCGCCGAGGGTGCCGACGAGGTCGCGTGCCCGGTTCAGATCCGGCACATCCAGGGCAAAGATCAGGCGCTCACGCGTGGGAATTTCAGTCTTTTGCCGTTCGGGATGGGTATCAGTCATGGCCAACGGTCGTTCCGGGGGGCTTGTCGTGTAAAAGGATAAACGATTGCACGTCCGCGGCAATCATTTCAGGCTGCTCCATGTGCAGGTGGTGCCTGCCTTCCACCCTGAGATGCCGGGCGTTGACCAGGGCCGCCTTGCGCGCTTCAGCCTTGTCCTGCGAAACCCAGCTCGACCCGGTCGTGGCCTGGATGGCCAGCACAGGACATTCGATGTGGCTCAGGAGTTCGAGCACCTGGTCCTCGGTGATCAGCAACGCGGAGATCCAGTTGAGCGCCGGATCACTGCGCCACACGAAGTGCCGGCCTTCACGGCGGGCCGCGCGCTCACAGATGAGCTGGGACGCAGCCTCGCTCAGGTCGGATGCGCCGCGCCGCGCCGCCGCCATCTCGTCGATGGACGAAAAGCGTCGCTGTCCGCTGCTTCCCGAACGGTTTTTCCGCAGGCTCCTGCGCAGGCGTTCAGTGGTGGTATCCAGCGCTGCGGTGAGCGGACCGATGGCGTCCAGCAGCACGATGCTGCGCAGCCGCTCGGGTGCGCCGGCCGCGTAAATCGTCGCAATCGAAGCCCCGAGCGAGTGGCCGAGAAAGTGGCAGTCGTCCCAGCCGAGCGCGTCCAGCGCGGCATCGATATCGAACAGGTAATCCACGAAATGGTAGCGGGCCGTGCTGTGGCGGTGATCGGAGTGACCGTGGCCCGGCAGGTCCAGGGCGACTAGATCGAGTTGGCCCAGCAGCGGCGCCATGGGCTGGAAGGAGTTGGCGTTATCCAGCCAGCCATGCAGCGCGAGTACCCGCGGCCGGCCCTGCCGGCGCCAGGCCAGTCCCGCCAGGGCGCCCTGCCGGGTATCGAGCCGGATTTCCGTGCAGTCGGCCACGGTCAGGGTTCAGAGCGCCTGCAAATTCGCATACGCCAGGACCAGCCATTTTTCGCCGGCGCGGGGAAAGCTGACCTGGACCCGGGCGTGTTCCCCGGAACCCTCGAAATTCAGCACCGTGCCCTCGCCAAACTTCGGATGCCGCACGTGGCTCCCGAGTGTGAAAGGCCAGGAATCGTCGCTGAGCATTGACCGGCCCCGGCGTCGTGCCGGCTGCGCGGATCGGTAGGGGCGACGAGTCGCGATCCTGGGCCGGATCTCCTCGATCAGGGCAGCCGGCATCTCGTCGATGAATCTCGAGGGCCGGCAGAAATTCTCCGATCCATGCATGCGCCTGATCTCGGCGTAGGCAAGGTACAGCTGTTCGCGTGCACGGGTCATGCCGACGTAGCACAGGCGTCGTTCTTCCTCGAGCCGGCCGCCGGCATCCTCCACCGACCGCTGGTGAGGAAACAGGCCGTCTTCCATCCCGACCAGGAACACCAGCGGAAACTCCAGGCCTTTCGCGGAGTGAAGGGTCATCAGCTGAACGCAGTCGTCCCAGCTCTCGCCCTGGGTTTCCCCCGCCTCGAGGGCGGCATGGCTCAGAAAGGATTGCAGTTCGGTCAGGCCGGCATCGGCGTCCTCCTGCGGCAGCAGGAAGGCGTCGGCCGCGTTGACCAGTTCGCGCAGGTTTTCCAGCCGCGTTTCCCTCCGTTCCGACGGCTCCTTGGCGTAATGGTCGGCGAGGCGGCTCTCATCGATCACACCCTGCATCTGGTTGCCCAGTGTCCAATCCTGCATGCGTTCGCGGATGCCTTCCACCAGCCGCAGGAAGGCGGCCACCGCGGTCCCGGCCCGGGTTGCGAGCACGCCCTGCGCAATACAGGCATGCGCGGCCTGCCAGAGCGTCAGGCCGCTTTCCCGAGCC
Source organism: Lysobacterales bacterium (assembly GCA_041571375.1). GTDB lineage: Bacteria > Pseudomonadota > Gammaproteobacteria > Xanthomonadales > SZUA-36 > CALKKN01. The sequence goes on from JBFFUJ010000024.1 coordinate 6,493, forward strand.
TGCGCGCGGAGCAGTGAGACGGTTTTCGCCCCAATGGCGCGGGCCGGCACGTTGATCACCCGCTCGAGCGCAGCATCGTCATTGGGGTTGTGCAGGAGCCGCAGGTAGGCCAGGGCGTCTCTGACCTCGGCACGCTCGAAGAAGCGCTGGCCTCCGTACACCCGGTACGGGATATTGGCCCGCAGCAGATACTCTTCGAACAGGCGGGACTGAGCCGTGGTGCGGTAGAGGACCGCGGCCCCGTCGGCCCGGCGGCCGTCATCGAGCCACTGGCGAATCTGGTCGACGACAAACCGGGCCTCGTCCTGCTCATTGAAAGCGGCATACAGCCGCAGCGCACTCCCCTTGGGCCCGGCCGTCCACAACTCCTTGCCCAGGCGGGACTGGTTGTGCGCAATCAGCGCGTTGGCGGCCTGCAAGATGTTCCCGGTCGAACGGTAGTTCTGTTCCAGGCGAATGGTGGCGACGTCCGGAAAGTCGCGTACGAAGTGTTGTACATTCTCCACCCGCGCACCGCGCCAGCCGTAGATCGACTGGTCATCGTCGCCGACCACGAAAACCCTTCCCGTATCGCCGGCCAGCAAGCGGAGCCAGGCGTACTGAATTGCGTTGGTGTCCTGGAATTCATCGATCAGCAGGTGCTGCAGGCGCCTGCGGTAGTGATCCAGCAGCTGGGGCTGCTCCAGCCACAGTTCGTGTGCCCGCAGCAGGAGCTCCGCAAAGTCCACCAGACCGCCGCGGTCGCAGTACTCCTGATAGCGCCGGTACACCTGCACCCACGTGGCGGTTGCCGGGTGGTCAAGGTGGTCGATGTTCTGAGGGCGCTCGCCTTCGTCCTTGCGCGCATTGATGAACCACTGGGCCTGCCGTGCCGGCCACTGCGACTCGTCCATGCCTTCGTCACGTATGATGCGGCGCAACAGGCGTTGCTGATCCTCGGCATCGATGATCTGGAACGCCTCAGGCAGGCCGGCTTCTTTCCAGTGCAGGCGCAGCAGGCGGTGGGCGATGCCGTGGAAGGTTCCGATCCACAGCGGCCGGGTCGAGACCTGCAGGAGGTCCCCCGCGCGCTCACGCATTTCGCCGGCGGCCTTGTTGGTGAAGGTGACGGCCAGCACCCCGAGCGGGGAAACGTGCTCCGCCTGAATCAGCCAGGCGAGGCGGTGCACGAGTACGCGGGTCTTGCCGCTGCCAGCCCCGGCCAGCACCAGTACGTGCGGGCTGTCGGAAGTGACCGCCTGTCGTTGTGCCTCGTTCAGCTCATCGAGCAGGTAGGAGACATCCATTTAGGAGGTTTGCTCCCTCGCGACAGCGCGGTAACCGATATCGCTGCGCCGATAAGCACCGTCCCAGTCGATCCTCTCGCAGGCCGCGTAGGCCTCCGACTGGGCCTCGGTAACGCTGTTGCCGAGTGCACAGACGCAGAGCACCCTGCCCCCGGCCGTCACGACGCCTCGGTCGTTCAGCCTGGTGCCCGCATGGAATACCTTCACATGGTCGGGGAATCCGCTGTCCAGGCCCCTGATGCTGAGGCCGGTCTCATACTTCCCGGGGTAGCCGCCGGCCGCCATGACCACCCCCAGGCAGGCCCGCGGATCCCACTCGACCCTGACCTGGTCGAGGCGACCGGAGATCGCGGCCAGGCAGAGTTCAGGCAGGTCGGATTGCAGCCGCATCAGGATCGGTTGTGTTTCGGGGTCGCCAAAGCGCACGTTGAATTCCAGGACACGGGGTTCACCCTGCGGCGAAATCATCAGGCCCGCGTAGAGGAAGCCCGTGAATGGCGCACCATCGGCGGCCATTCCTTCCACCGTGGGGCGGATCACCTCGTCCATTGCGCGGCGGTGCAGGGCATCGTCTACGACCGGGGCCGGCGAATAGGCGCCCATGCCGCCCGTGTTGGGCCCGGTATCACCGTCGCCAACCGCTTTGTGGTCCTGGGAGGTGGCCAGGGGCAGGATGTGCCGGCCATCGGCCATGACGATGAAGCTGGCTTCCTCGCCCTCCAGGAACTCTTCGATGACCACGCAATGACCGGCATCGCCGAAGGCGTTGCCGGCCAGCATGTCGATCACTGCCGCTTCGGCCTCGGCCGTCGATTGCGCAATGATGACACCCTTGCCCGCGGCAAGGCCGTCGGCCTTGACCACGATGGGTGCGCCGCGTTGGCGGATGAACTCGATCGCGGGAGTCACCTCGGTGAATTTGCCGTATGCGGCAGTTGGAATGCCGTGGCGGGCCATGAAATCCTTGGCGAAGGCCTTCGATCCCTCCAACTGCGCTGCCGCTGCAATGGGGCCGAAGCAAGCCAGGCCGGCGGCGCTGAACCGGTCGACGATGCCGTTGACGAGGGGGTCTTCCGGGCCGACGATGGTCAGCGTGACGCCGTTCTCTCGCGCAAATCCCAGCAGGCCGTCGAAATCATCGGCTGCAACCGCGGCGTTCTCACAGCCCGCTTCGCGGGCCGTGCCGGCGTTTCCGGGCGCGACATAGACTGTTTCCACAGCCGGAGACTTGGCGGCAGCCCACGCCAGGGCATGCTCGCGTCCTCCACCTCCAATGATCAGTACCCTCATCTCAATTCCCCGCAGGAAATAACCCCGGCGTTCCGGTTTGCGTCAATGGCGGAAATGGCGGATGCCGGTGAATACCATCGACATGCCATGTTCATCGGCCGCGTCCACCACCGCCTCGTCACGCATCGAGCCGCCGGGCTGGATCACGGCCGCTATACCGGCCTCCGCCGCTGTATCGATGCCGTCCCGGAATGGAAAAAAGGCGTCCGAAGCCATCACCGCGCCCTCGATCGGGAGCCCCGCCTCGCTGGCCTTCCAGCGGCCGATGCGGGCAGAATCGACCCGGCTCATCTGGCCCGCGCCGATGCCGACCGTGCGGCCGCCCGCTGCGTAGACGATTGCGTTGGATTTAACCATGCGTGCCACTTTCCAGGCGAACAGCAGGTCCAGCCACTCCTGCTCCGTTGGGGACCGCCGCGAAACGACCCGGCAGTCTGCCCGCTCGATGGGATGATGGTCGCTCGTCTGCACCAGAAGGCCCCCGCCGATGCGTTTGGAGTCCTGTTGCGTCGCCGGTGCCGCGGCGCTGATTTCCAGCACGCGCACATTCTGTTTCGCCGCCAGCACGGTCAATGCCTCGGCCTCGAAGCCTGGTGCAATCAACACCTCGACGAACTGTCGTTCGATGAGCTGCGCCGCGGTGGCCGCGTCGACCGCGCGGTTGAAGGCGATGATGCCGCCGAACGCGGAAGTGGGATCAGTCGCGAAAGCCAGTTCGTATGCGGCCTTCGTGCCCGGACCGATCGCGACTCCGCAGGGGTTGGCATGCTTGATGATGGCGCAGGCGGCCTCGTCGAATTGGCGGACGCACTCCCAGGCCGCATCCGCATCCGCGATATTGTTGTAGGACAGTTCCTTGCCCTGGTGCTGACGGGCCGTGGCCAGGCTGCCCGGGGGCGGCTGGACGTCGCGGTACCACGCCGCGCGCTGGTGGGGGTTTTCGCCGTACCGCAAATCGGACACCTTGACATAGGCGGCATTGGCCTGGAGCGGAAATTCCGCAACCGCGCCCTCCGCCGTGCGGGCCGACAGGAAATTGCTGATGGCATCGTCATACCGTGCCACCCGGTCGAACGCGGCAACGGCCAGTTGGTAGCGGGTGGCAGAATCGAGCAGCCCGCCGCCGGACTGCAGCCGCTCCAGCACCATTTCGTATTGATCCGGCCCCGTCACGATGGCGACCGAGTCGAAGTTCTTCGCCGCGGATCGCACCATGGCCGGCCCGCCAATGTCGATGTTCTCGATCGCTTCCTCGAACCGGCAGTCGGGGCGGCTGGTCACGGACTCGAAGGGATAGAGATTGATGACGGCCAGCTCGATGCGCGGAATGTCCTGAGCGGCCATGACCTCGTCATCCTCGCCGGCACGGCCGAGCAGTCCGCCATGGATGCGCGGGTGCAGGGTCTTGACCCGGCCGCCCATGATCTCGGGGGAACCGGTGTGTTCGGATACCCCGGTCACCGGCAGACCGGCTTCGACGAGCGCCCGGGCGGTTCCGCCGGTGCTCAGCAGGTCGAAGCCCATGTCTACCAGGCGGGCGGCGAATTCGACGATGCCGGACTTGTCCGAGACACTCAGCAGAGCAAGGCGCTTGCCGGTTTTCGAGGAAGTGCTCATAGCGGATGACTTCAGGACTTGCCGTTGGTTACCGGTATGTCGTATCGGTTCAGTTTCGCGCGCAAGGTATTGCGAGTCATGCCGAGAATTCGGGCCGTCTGCGACTGGTTGCCGCCGGTATAGCGCAGCACCTCCTCGATCAGGGGCGGTTCGACTTCAGCCAGCAGCACGCGATAGAGGGACTCGGGCTGGGAAGCGCCCATGTCCTCGAGGTATCTCCGAATGGCTTCCTGAACGTTCTGTCTGAGGGGAATCGGGTTATCCGCTTCTGAGGCAGATTTTTTCATTGACGGGCGCTCTCGAAAATATCAATTGGGGCTTGTATCGCCCTGACTAACGTATACGACTCCGGGATGCCTAACCCTATCACATCGGAAGGTCCAATTGTGGTGAGCTGCGGGTGAAGTTTCCATTCCGCCTGCCGAGGCCTTCCGGTTGCGACCCTGCGGTTATCAGTCAGGTTCCGGGGATTACTCGAACTCCAGCTCAAAGCCAACCGCCTGCCGCCCCGGGTCATCGAATTCCAGCGTCAATGGCAGGTACGCCTCCGGGGCCATTCCGTCTTCATCGGCGGCGCCCTCGGGCAGGTAATCGGCTGGTGCGAAGCGTTGCCGATGAACCGGCTGACCCGCGGCGTCGAGCAGCGTGACCGAGATCAGCGGGTAGGGCTGAGGCCCGTCCGCGCGATTGACGATCGTCGCGGTGAGTTGCAGTGTTCCGGGCAGCGTGGGGTGGCTGCGCAGTTCGCGCGACACGAGGTGAATCCATCCAGAACCCCCAGGTGGCTGTTCAGCGCCCGCCGCCATGCCCCGCTGTTCGTCTGCCGAACGGGACTGCGCCGAGAGCGGTTCGTTCAGAAAGCGTAGCCACTGGATGGCGATGATAAGCAGGATCAGAGCCAGGCCGATGGCCCAGGCCGGCCGCAGCCATGTTCCTCGCCCGGCACGGCCCGGCGGCATGGCAATCGGAATGGGTTCCGGGGGCTCTGTCGCAGCGGGATCCCTCAAGGAGCGTGCCGTGGCGTCCAGGTTTAGGCTGAGCTGCTGGGTCTGCAGGCTGTCGATAGCAGGCTCGGTCGCACCGGGTTCCGGCCACTCATCGAACAGGCATTCGAGCGCGTTGCCTTCTTTCCCGCACTGGCCGCAACGATAGCGACCCGCGCCGCTTGCCAGCAAGGCCGCGTTGAGCTGGTAGACGGTGTGACAGCCGGGGCAGCGCGTGTACACCTCAGCGCCCCGGCGCGTCCTCGGGCCACGCCTCCATCAGGTAGCGGTAGCGATCCAGTTGTTTCTGAAAATCCGCCCGGATGGCGTCTTCTCGCTGTTGCAGGCTCCGCATGGACCGATCATTCTGGGCCAGGGCATTGCGCATTTTTCTGATTTCATCCAGTGTCGCCGCATCGACGGCTTGTCCCGACCGCTGTTCATCCGCCGCGAGGCGGACCTGCCCTCGGTATGCCTGATTGAGGCTCGACCGGGACGCTTCGAGCAGGCGACGGTCATAATCGAGCTGTTTGATCTCGACCTCCATGGCCTCGATGATTTCCTGTTCCGAGTCGTAGCGCAACATCAGGAAATTGTCCATGCGCTGCTGCAACTCGTTCTCGGTATACATTGCCTTGGCCCTCGGCAGGCCAGAGGCGTCCCTGGGGAGTTCCATGGGCTCTTCTTGCTGGTCCTCGGGGGCGGGTGCAGACGGGGTCAGCTTCCGATCCTGGTCGACCACAATCCCCTGCTCATTGAGCACGTCATGTCCCTGATCCCTGTAGTTGGGCGGCAGGGATTCGCTGTAGTGGACCTCGCCATTTTCGTCCACCCAGCGGTAGACCTCGGCGGCAGCCGCGCCGCAAGAACAGAGCACTGCGCAAAGCGCCGTGGTCGCGATGAAGCCCCGGCTTGTGAAATCAGTCGTCAATGCCATAACGTACCCGGTATTCCTTGATGGCCTCGAGGTCGACCTGCTTGCCCGGCTGCCCGGCCAGGTAGTCGATCAGGTCATCCAGCCCCGCGATGGCGAGGCAGGGGATGCCGAACTCCGCTTGCAATTCCTGTGCGGCCGAGCGGCGGTCTGTACCGCGTTCCTGGCGATCCAGAGCGATGGCGAGGCCAGCCGGCTCAGCACCGGCGGAGCGGATGATATCGATCGACTCGCGGACCGAGGTGCCGGCCGAGATGACGTCATCGATGATCAGCACGCGTCCCTGCAGCGCGGCCCCGATGATGGTCCCGCCCTCACCGTGGTCTTTGGCCTCCTTGCGGTTGAAGGCGAAGGGAATGTTGCGTCCGTGGTGCAGATGCAGGGCTACCGCGGTGGCTGCAGCCAACGGAATACCCTTGTAGGCTGGCCCGAACAACATGTCGAAAGCCACACCCGAGTCCACTATGGCCTCCGAGTAGCAGGCTGCCAGTTCGCCGAGCGACGCCCCGTCATCGAATCCGCCGGCGTTGAAAAAATAAGGGCTGACCCGGCCCGACTTCAGCGTAAAGCGACCGAAACGGAGATTGCCCTTGCGCAGGGCCAGTTCGAAAAAACGGCTTTTGAAATCCTGGGTCATCGAATCGAGCTTCCGTGCTCCGGCACCCTTCCGGGCCGGGACTTTAGTATGCCAAAAATTTGTTATGCTGGCCCGCAGTTCAGGATCGGACCCCCGGAGCAGGACACAGAATGCGTATCGTCACGCTGAACGCCAATGGCATCCGGGCCGCCGCCACCAAGGGCTTTTTCGAATGGATGCACCGGCAGGACGCGGATATCGTCTGCATCCAGGAAACCAAGGCTCAGCATCCGCAACTGGGCGACCGGCACTTCTTTCCGCCGGGCTATCACGTTTACTACCACGACGCCGTGCGCAAGGGTTACAGCGGGGTGGCGATTTTCTCCCGTCCGCAACCTGACCGCGTGCACTACGGGCTGGGGTGGGACGTCATGGACAGCGAGGGGCGCTGGCTGCAGGCCGACTTCGCCGGGCTCTCGGTGATCTCGCTCTACCTGCCATCCGGGTCCTCGAAGGAAGAGCGCCAGCAGGTCAAGTATCAGTGCATGGACTTCCTCAAGCCACGGCTGGAGAGGATGGCCCGCGATGGCCGCGAGTACCTGATCTGCGGGGACTGGAACATCGCGCACAGAAAGATCGACATCAAGAACTGGCGCGGCAACCTGAAGAATTCCGGTTTTCTGCCCGAGGAACGGGCCTGGATGGGCGAGTTGTTCGGCGACGTGGGAATGGTGGACGCCTTCCGGGCGGTGGATCCGCGCGAGGAGCAGTACACCTGGTGGTCCAATCGCGGCCGCGCCTGGGACAACAATACCGGATGGCGCATCGACTACCAGGTGGCCACCCCGGGCCTGGCCAGCAAAGCGGTCCGCGCCGAGATCTACAAGGAGCAGAGGTTTTCCGATCACGCTCCGCTGATCATGGACTACGACGTCGACGTTCCGGCCAGGGAATGATTGCTTGAATCCGGCGACCGAACAGCGCAACTGGAAGGAGATCCTGTTCAGCCGCAGGATGCTGATCTGCCTGTTCATTGGATTCACCTCCGGGATGCCGCTGTATGTCCTCAGCCAGCTGGTGCCTGCCTGGCTGCGGAGCGAGGGTGTCGACCTGGCCACCATTGGCCTGTTCAGCCTGGTGGCGCTGCCCTACACCTGGAAATTCCTCTGGTCCCCCCTCATGGACCGCTACAAACCGCCCTTCCTTGGCCGCCGTAGAGGCTGGGCGCTGATGACGCAGGTTTCGTTGCTGGTCTCAATCGGCTTGCTGGGCCGCTACAATCCGGCAATCTCGCTGCAGTCCATCGTGGTTCTGGTGTTCCTGGTGGCCCTGTTCTCAGCCAGCCAGGATATCGTAATCGACGCCTATCGCCGGGAGCTGCTGGCCGACGACGAGCTGGGTATCGGCAACTCCTTCTTCATCAACGCCTACCGGCTGTCCTCGCTGGTGCCAGGTTCGCTGGCGCTGATTCTCTCCGACCATATCCCGTGGGAATCGGTTTACTGGGTGACCGCGGCCTTCATGCTGGTCGGAATCGGGACCACTCTTGCCATCCGGGAAGTCAGCGACGATGCGCTGGCGCCGCGCACTCTGCGCGAGGCCGTAATAGAGCCGTTCCACGAGTTCTTCGCGCGGGACGGGCTAACGGCGGGACTGGCGGTCCTCGCCTTCATGCTCCTGTACAAGCTCGGCGACAACATGGCGACTGCGCTGGCGACGCCGTTCTACCTGGACATGGGGTTCAGCCGAACCGAAATCGGCGCCATCGCCAAGATTGCGGCTCTGTGGTCGAGCATCGCGGGTTCGATTCTCGGGGGTTTCGCCATGCTCAAGCTGAGCATCAACCGCGCATTGTGGATTTTTGGCGCGGTTCAGTTGGTGACCATCCTGGGGTTTGCCTGGCTCAGTGTCGCGGGTCACGACCCGGTGGTGCTGTTCATCGTCGTCAGCGCGGAATATCTGGGCGTGGGGCTGGGTACCGTCGCCCTCATCGCCTACATCGCGCGCGAGACAAGCCGCGCATTCACGGCCACCCAGTTCGCCCTTTTCACCAGCCTCATTGCCGTGCCGCGCACGTTCGCGAACGCGAGCACGGGCTTTCTGATCGAGGCGATGGGCTACACGGCCTTCTTCCTGCTCTGCGCGGCCGTGGCGGTTCCAGGCATGCTGATGCTGCTCAAGGTCGCGCCCTGGAGGGAGGGCTGACCTGCGTCAGCCAGCCCGGAAGCCCACACGCTGATGGCTGCCGTCACAGAACGGTTTGTTGCCTGATGCGCCGCAGCGGCAAAGCCTGACGGATTGCATCCGCGTGACCGTGCGGCCGGTGCCGCAGCAGATCTCCAATGGCCCGCGCACGCTGAGGGGGCCATCCTTGACCGGCTTCACCTGCAATTCGCCCGCGCGTTCCGCCAGGGGCTCAGACGGCAGGCTGGCCGGTTCCCCGCTGGCCGAGAACTCGGCATCGCGGTGGCTGTTGTCGCAAAACGGCTTGTTTTTCGATTGGCCGCAGCGGCACAAGGTGGCCCGGAACATTCGCGGCTGGCCCTCGATCGCCAGGGCGGCCTGAACCGCATAGGGGCCGTTTTCACGCACGTAAAGCACGTTGACCCTGGGCGCGGTTTCCTCTTCTCCGCCGTCCAGCCGGGAGTAGGTGATGGCCCCGGAAGGGCAGGATTGCGCGACGTGGGCCAGATGCTCCACCGTGTCCTTTTCCGGGTGCAGCCAGGGGCCTTCGACGTTCGCCAGGAAGACCTCGGGCGCGTTGAGCACGCATTGTCTCGAATGAATGCAGCGGGCCGGGTCGAAGCGCAGGATGACCTGTTCCGTCGAGGCCTCATTGTCGGAGTCGCCGGCCGATGCCGTTGTCGGAACGTCGTCGTCCAACGGCGTTTCCGTTCCCGGCTGGACCTCTACGGTGAAGGCAAAATGCTCCTCGAACTCGGCATGCAGCTGCCCCAGAGCTTCCGAAATCCGTTCGAGGGCCGACGCGGCGTCCGGCAGGACCGCCCGTTCGGCGATCGAGCGTGTCGGGGCCACCAGCTCGCCGGCGCGCTCGGACAGGATCTGAGCGGCGTTGGCCTGTACCAGCTGTCCGAATGACCTGGGCAATGCGAAGGTCAGACCCGCATGCACCCCGGGTAATTCGGGCCCAATCGGCAAACGTGCCGCAGCCTCGCCGAGCGCGCCGCAAAGGCGCATCAATTCGGTCGAGGCATCGGCCAGGCCCGCTCGCAGGCCGGCGGGCAGCGGCACCGGCGCAGACACCTGGGCCAGCGCGTGAACCATCAGCCCGTACACTGCATTGCCCAAGTCCACCACTCGCCGTGCCAGCGGGTCGGTGACCCGGGCCAGGGACTGTCCGGCTGCGTATTCTGTCAGGGCCGGATTGACGGCTGCCGGATAGGCGGGTTCGAATTCCGGCTCTTTCTCGCGCAGCGTTCGGTACTCGTCCCGGATCGACGCAAAGCGGGCGTAGTGCGAGTCATCCCGATGCGCCGGTGCTCCCTCGCCCTGGCGGACGATTTCCTCGATCGCCTGCATCGCGGACTCGGCGTCATGGACGACGAACAGGCCGGGCAGCGGGAACTCCGCAGAACCGAGCTGGGCTTCGCCGTGGCCGACAAACAGGTTTTTCTCGCCCAAGGTGTCGCTCAGGCGTCGAATGGCCTGGGCAATGCCATGGTAGAGGTGGCCCTGCGACTGGTACTCGCGTGGCGTCGGGGTCAGCAGTTCGGAACAGACGATCCGCTGGTAGCGGGATTCGTGGACGAAGCCCAAACCATCCTCGACGTCGATGCCCTCGGGGCGCTCGAGGAACACAAAGTGATCCACGGACTGCTCGTTGAACGGTGCCAGGTGAAAATCCACGTCGGCCGGAAAATGCCCGCGGGCGACGGGAAAGTTCGGGCGCCCCAGGTGCGGCGCCGCGCCGATGGCGGCCAAGAGGTTGTTGACCAGGGACAGGTGCAGCATTTCCTCCAGGGCAACCTGGCGGATCGACTGGCGCCACCGCTCGACCGCCGCGGCCTGGTCTTCGCTCAGACCTTCAGCCGTCCCGCGCTTCAGGCTCCATTGGGCATAAAGGTAGGTGCACATGACGGTGTGCTCGAACTCAGCCGCCTCGGTCAGCAGGTAAATCAGTTCCTCGCGGTCGTTGACCTTCAGGTCGATTGGCTTATCCATAATCTTGTAATCGTCGGGTTTTCA
>JBFFUJ010000025.1:0-17311 GCA_041571375.1 Lysobacterales bacterium
AGCTCAAGCGCTTGGGATGGGCTATGAGTGATAGGGGCTATTGCTCTTCTCGATGCATCGGTCCTTTATCCCGCGCCACTGCGTGATGTGCTCATGCACCTAGCCGCCAACCGGGCGTACCGTCCGAGGGTAAGTCCCGACATTCATGAAGAATGGATCACTGGTCCACATATCTATAAGCGCGTTTTCAGGATTAACACTCTGCGCCTGGATCGTATTCTCGAGGTTTTCGTTCATCAAAGATGACACCACCCGAGTATCCAGTCCGGTCATCAGCGCGATCGCGCTCTTCGTAGGTTTGTTGCCGTCGCGCCGAAGCTTTTTCTGAGCTTCTTCAACGTAGATGGCCTTGAGGATGTCGTAGAGTGCCGGCAGCGAGACCGTTCCGATGACCAGACGAACGACCTTCCGAAATACCTGGCTCAGGAAGTGCGTGATGGACTTCGCATCATCTTGTTGGTTCATATCTTTTTTCATAACTACGCCAGGCATTATTCAGTCTCCTGAACATCCCGATACAGTACGTTATGAAATCCATCTCGTGAATATCTGTTCGTCCCCTTGAACAGATGACGATGCACTCTAACGGCATCGTAGCCATAGGATAGCCTGATTTTCAACGGCTTGCCATGTTTTTTTAAGCCATCACTGGTAATCAGGTCAGTCGCCGGCACATGACCAGAGCCATTTCATGCTTTATGCGCGCACTAAAGACAGCTCTATAAAGCCCAAATTAGCCCTGGTTACTACGGCAACAAACTGCAGAGGCGCGAGTGACTGAAACGTCCCTGTATCCCGGCCGGAAGTCCTTTCCGTTTTGATCGCCCTGCTTTAATAACTGAATTAAAATTCGCGTACTTATGTACCTATATTATGAAGGCGCAGCACTTCCGTGCGCTGCTGCCCCAATCCGGTTTCAGTGCCAGATTGTTTTTCTTGTCCTCCGAAATCCCTTCGAGTCTATGCCCCAGCGGCGTCCGGAGCGTCCTTGCTCCCCTTGCACACTCCATGTGTCGTCGCCGCTCCGGCGCAAATTCTGGTAGTAGCGCCTGGCCGTCCTGGCCTTGATCCCGGTGCCGTCCTTTTCCACCTTTTGCCCATCAACTTCAAACCGCCCTTGTCCACCCACCACAGAGAGCCGGGGAATCTGGCAAATCGGATTCCTGGCGAACTCCGAATTACCGATAGGACCGGTATCCGGGGCGAGAAGACTTGTTGGACGCATTTGATACATTGTGGGGTAAATCTATCAAAATTAGACGGTAATGTCTATAGCCAAATAAGAATATAGACAAATTTACAAATAGACACTTGCGTCTATAGACGAATGTGGCTATAATGCTTCCCAACAAGGTTGGAAGCGGCAGGGATAGCCGACTCCAAGGCAGAAGGATCTGCTCCCTTGTGAAGCATGGATGCACTTTGCGGGTGGCGAGACGTCCGCATGACGACCAGGAATTCCAAGGACGATATTCCTGGTCGTTTTTTTATGGGCCCGATCGACTGCAGCACAAACGCGCCGTCATGCACGCTTGCTCTGATCAGAAGTCCGCGCGGCCGGGAACGCGGGGGTAGGGAATGGCGTCACGGATGTTGGGCAGGCCGGTAATGTAATTCACCAACCGCTCCAACCCGAGCCCGAAGCCTGCGTGTGGCACGGTACCGTAACGGCGCAGATCGAGGTACCAATCGTAACCCTCCTTATCCAGACCCAGTTCGTCCATGCGCTGTTCGAGCACGTCAAGCCGCTCCTCGCGCTGCGCGCCGCCGATGATTTCACCGATGCCCGGAGCCAGCACATCGAGCGCCGCCACCGTCCGCCCGTCGTCGCTCAGGCGCATATAAAAGGCCTTGATCTCGGTCGGGTAATTCATGACGATCACCGGGGCGCTGAAGTGCTGTTCAGTCAGGTAGCGCTCGTGTTCCGTCTGCAGGTCAAGTCCCCATTCGGCCGGGAACTCGAAACGGACCCCTGACTTTTCCAGGATGTCGATTGCCTCGGCATAGTCCAGGCGCACGAATCGCGAGTCGATCACGGACTGCAGCCGGCTGATGGCCTCCGGCTCGATCCGCTGGGCGAAAAAGGCCATGTCGTCCGGACACTGCTCGAGCACCACGGCGAATATGAATTTGAGGAAATCCTCGGCCAGGTCAGCGAGGTCGTTCAGGTCTGCGAAAGCAACCTCCGGCTCGACCATCCAGAATTCAGCCAGGTGTCGGGAGGTATTGGAATTTTCGGCTCGGAAGGTTGGTCCGAAGGTGTACACTTTGCTCAAGGCCAGACAATAGCCTTCCACATTCAGTTGGCCGGAGACCGTCAGGAAAGTTTCCTTGCCGAAAAAGTCCTGGCTGAAATCGATCGCCCCGTCCTGGCCCCGCGGCAGATTGGACAGGTCCAGGGTGCTGACCCGGAACATGTCGCCGGCGCCTTCGGCATCCGACCCGGTGATGATCGGGGTATTGATCCAGAGGTAGCCGCGCTCATCGAAGAATTGATGGATGGCCTTCGCGGTGGCATGTCGAACGCGGGCGACGGCGCCGAAAGTGTTCGTTCGCGGCCGCAGGTGGGCGACTTCGCGCAGGAACTCGAAACTGTGCTGTTTGGGCTGAATGGGGTAGGTATCCGGATCCTGAACCCAGCCTACAACCCGCACGGATCGGGCCTGGAGCTCGTACTTCTGTCCGCGGCCCGCTGACTCGACCAGCGTGCCGCTGCAGATGACCGCGCAGCCCGAGGTCAGCTTCAGTACCTCGTTCTCATAATTGTCCAGGTCCTTGGGCGCAACCACCTGGATCGGTCCGAAACACGAACCGTCATGAACGTTGATGAACGAGAAACCGGCCTTCGAGTCCCGCCGGGTTCGCACCCAACCTTCGATGGTGAGGGTCGAGCCGATTCCCGGGCTGCCGGTGAGGGCTTCCTTGATGCTGATGGCGGACATGATGGATGAGTTGATCCTGGAACAAGGAACCCCAAATAATAAAGCACCTGCTGTGGAACCAAAACCCCGCGGCGGGATCAATGTTCCCTGAGCAATTGTGGATATCGAAACATGACAATCAGCTTGACTCCTGCAGCCACCGACCGGGTGCGTCAGTACGTCAGCAAGGACGGCGGCCTCGGCCTGCGCCTCGGCGTGCGCAGAACCGGTTGCTCGGGATGGGCCTATATTGTGGAGCTGGCCAGAGCCATCAACGAGGACGACGTGGTGTTCGAGCAGGAGGACGTCAAGGTGGTTGTCAACCACGACAGCCTCGCGTTCCTTGACGGCTCGACCATCGATTTTGTGTCCGAGGGCCTGAACTCCTCCTTTCACTTTGACAACCCGAACGTCACCGAGGAATGCGGCTGCGGTGAGAGTTTCACCGTCAGCTAGTTGCTGATATACTTTGTCGGCTTTGTCCGGGCAGCCGGACGAGCATCCTTGCTTCACCGTCGCAGGCCGCGAGACCGGCTTGGTCCGAGCGGGAAGCTTTGGTGGTGGGACCACTGGGTCGCGCCGATCAAATCCATAAGGAGCCACAATGAGACACTACGAAATATGTTTTCTGGTCCACCCGGACCAGAGTGAACAGGTCCCTGCGATGCTGGATCGTTACCGCGCGCTCGTCGAGGGCGCCAGCGGCAAGATTCACCGCGTCGAGGACTGGGGCCGCCGTCAACTTGCCTTTCCGATCGCCAAACTGCACAAGGCGCACTACCTGTTGATGAACATCGAGTGCGACAACGCGACCCTGGCGGAATTGGAGGGCATCTTCCGCTTCAACGATGCCGTGTTGCGGCATCTGACCGTGCGACGCCCGGAAGCGGTGGTCGATCAATCGGTCATGATGAAAGCCAAGGAGGAGAAGGATCGCTCCAGCCGCAGCTACGGGGATCGCGATCGCTCCAGCGCTGACGATTCCTCCGATGAAGACGATTCCTCCGCTGAGGATGAATCACAGGAAGCCTCCTCGGACACCGACGAGGAGGAATCGGAAGAGAAAGCAGCCCCGGCCAGCCCGAAGGCTGAGGAACCAAGCGAGGAGTCCAGCGCCGCGAGCGCTGACGCCTGAGCGGGAGCAGGAGAAACAACATGGCACGACATTTCAGACGCAGAAAATTCTGTCGCTTCACGGCTGACGGTGTTACCGAGATCGATTACAAGGACGTGGCCACGCTGAAGCAGTACATCGGCGAATCGGGCAAGATCGTCCCAAGCCGCATCACGGGCACCAAGGCCCGCTATCAGCGGCAATTGGCCACAGCCATCAAGCACGCGCGCTACCTGGCGCTGCTGCCCTACACCGACAACCAGTAAGGAATAGGGAGAGGCACCATGGAAGTGATTCTGCTTGAAAAAGTTCAGAAACTCGGAAACCTGGGCGACAAGGTCAAGGTCAAGCCCGGCTATGGCCGGAATTACCTGGTTCCGAGCGGCAAGGCCATACCGGCCAATGAAAAAAACCTTGCGGAGTTCGAAGCGCGTCGCGCTGAACTCGAAAAGCTGGCGCTGCAGAGGCTGTCGACGGCCGAAGAGCGTTGCGCGGCGCTGGAAGGATTCGAGGTGGTTTTGAGCGCCAACGCCAGTGACGAGGGCAAGCTCTACGGTTCGATCGGCCCCCGGGAGATCGCCGATGCGGTCACCGGGAAGGGCATCACGCTGGAGAAATCCGAGGTCATCATGGGCGAGGGCCCGATTCGCTATACTGGTGAGCATGCCGTCGTCGTGCACCTGCACGCCGATGTGGAAACCGAGATCAAGGTCATCGTCAACCCGGAATAAGGAATGCCAGCCCCCAAACTCGCTGCCGTCGAAAATCTCAAGGTTCCACCTCATTCGATTGAGGGCGAACAGGCGGTACTTGGGGGCCTGCTGCTGTCTCCGCGTGCTTACGACCAGGTGGCGGACATTGTCACCGAAACCGATTTCTATCGCGAGGACCATCGCCTGATCTTCCGGGCGATCGACGAACTCAATCATAAAAACCGCGCTTGCGATGCGGTAACGGTGACCGAGTGGTTCGAATCCCACGGGCTGGTGGACCAGGTCGACGGGGGCGCCTACATCAGCCAGCTGGCGGCCAACACGCCCAGTGCGGCAAATGTGCGAGCCTACGCCGAAATCGTCCGCGAGCGCTCGATTCTCCGGCAACTGGTCGATGTCGGGGCGGACATCACCTCGGGCGCCTTTGCCTCCGATGGCCGCGACAGCCGCGAGCTCCTCGAAGAGGCGGAACGCAAGGTCTTTGCCATCGCCGACCAGGACTTGCGGACCGGCGCCTCTTTCGTTCCCATCCAGCAGGCCATCAAAGACGCGATCGACAAGCTGAACGAGCTGGCGGCGCATGAGGGCGAAATCACCGGTATCCCTACGGGCTTCAAGGATCTCGACGAAAAAACCGCCGGATTGCAGGATTCCGACCTGATCATCGTCGCCGGGCGGCCCTCCATGGGCAAGACCACGCTGGCCATGAACATTGCGGAGAGCGCTGCGATCAAACACGAGGTCCCGGTGGCCATCTTCAGCATGGAGATGTCGGCACAGCAGCTGGTCCGGAGGATGTTTTCCTCTCTGGGTCAGATCGACCAGAACAAGTTGCGGACCGGCAATCTCGACGATCTGGACTGGCCCAAGCTGACTTCGGCCATGAATCTCCTGCACAAGAGCCATATCTTCATTGATGAGACGCCTTCACTGTCCCCGGCCGAACTGCGTGCGCGTGCGCGCCGGCTCAGCCGGGAGCACAACATCGGCCTGATCGTCGTGGACTACCTGCAGCTGATGGCCGTGCCGGGGACGCGGGAGAACCGGGCCACCGAGATTGCCGAGATCTCACGTTCTCTGAAGGCCATCGCCAAGGAATTGCACCTGCCGGTGATTGCACTCTCCCAGCTCAACCGGGCGCTGGAGCAGAGGCCCAACAAGCGGCCCGTGATGGCCGACCTGCGGGAGTCGGGCTCGATCGAGCAGGATGCCGACCTGATCGTGTTCATCTACCGCGACGAGGTATACAACGAAGAGACGCCCGACAAGGGCAAGGCCGAAATCATCATCGGGAAGCATCGGAACGGCCCCACCGGCACGGTGCTGCTCACGTTCCAGGGGCATTGGCTGAGGTTCCTCAACTACGCACCCGAGCACGCCTATCCAAACTGGAACGACTGAGTTCCGATACGTTTTTCGATTCGATTTGCGGAAGCGACAGCGATAGCCACCGCCTCGGATCGGCACGGCAAAAACTCAATCCGAATCCGTCAGATCGTACTTCCGCAGGTAACCCCTGAGCTGATGGTAGGTCATGCCGAGAAATTCGGCGGTTTTCTTCTGGTTGTAGCGATTCAGTTCCAGCGCTGAGCGGAGCAGTTCGATTTCATGGTTCTGCACGAATTCCTTGAAATCATAGGGCCTCGAGGGTGTGCTGTCCTGTGTCTCAGGACGCTCGCTGCTGCCATCGCCCGGGCGCCACGGTGATTCGAATGGATCAAACGTGATATCCGCAATCGGCTGGTCATCGCCAAGCGAGGTATAGACGGCACGTTCGACCACGTTCTTCAGCTCCCGCACGTTGCCTGGCCAGGAGTACTCCAGCAGGGCTTCGCGAGCGGGCGCCGCAAATCCCTGGAATAATTCCAGACCGAGCTCGCCGGCCATTTTGACCGCGAAGTGTTCCGCCAGCAGGAGTATGTCTTCCCGGCGCTCCCGCAGCGGGGGCAGGGTGATCACGTCGAATGCCAGACGGTCGAGCAGGTCCGGGCGGAAACGGCCCTGCTCTGCGAGAGCGGGTAAATCCTCGTTGGTGGCGCCGATGATCCGGACGTCCGTCCGGATGGTGTCGTTACCGCCGACCCGTTCGAGTTCGCCGTATTCGATGACCCGCAGGACCTTCTCCTGCACCCGTTCCGAAGTATTCGACAGCTCGTCGAGAAACATGCTGCCCTCGTTAGCCAGTTCGAATCGACCCAGGCGACGGCGCGTGGCGCCGGTGAAGGAACCCGCCTCGTGCCCGAACAGTTCGGTTTCCAGCAGCGACTCGGCCAGGGCGGCGCAGTTGAGCTTCACGAAGGGGCGGTCCCAACGAGGTGACAGGTAGTGGATGCGGGCTGCGACCAACTCCTTTCCGGTACCCCGCTCGCCGATAACCAGCACGGGCCGGTTCAGTTGCGCGACCCGCGAAACCCGCTCCAGTACCTCGACGAATCCGGGCGCCTCGCCGATCAGTGGTTGTTCCTGGGCTCGCTGCATGAATTTCCCATTGGCCATCCAAACATCCCAATTGTAGGTAATTCGCGTTGACCGGGACATGGGCTGGAGGTCACGCGTCTGATCTGCTACAAGGGCATACGGTTCCGGGCATTCCGCCCGGACCAGCAACGGGCTCGGCGTGATGGCTAAGAATCGATCGGTCTACCTCTGCGAACAATGTGGCGCGCGTCTCGGCAAATGGGCAGGGCAATGCCCCGAGTGCCAAGCCTGGAACTGTATCATCGAGCAGGCTGTGGAATCAGGGAAGGCCCGCCGCTTTGGCGGATACACGGGCCGGCTCAGCGGTGAAGTCAGGCATCTGGATTCGATCGGGGACAGCTCCGTCGAACGGTTGGCGGTCGGCGTCGGCGAAATCGACCGGGTGTTGGGCGGTGGCCTCGTGCCCGGTTCGGTGATCCTCCTCGGCGGCGACCCCGGAATCGGCAAGTCCACGCTGCTGCTGCAGCTGGTCGCCGCACTGGGCGGCCGTTGTCCCAGCCTGTACGTCACCGGGGAAGAGTCGCTGGAACAGCTCGGGATGCGGGCCCGGCGGTTGGGGCTCTCGCTCGAGGGGATCCGCTGCCTGACCGAAACTTCAGTCGACCAGATCCTCGGTCACGCCGGGCGTGAGAGCCCCAGGCTGCTCGTCGTGGACTCCATCCAGACGGTCTATCGCGAAGCCCTGGAATCCGCGCCCGGCTCGGTGTCCCAGATACGCGAGTCGGCTGCTGCGCTCGTGCAGTGGGCGAAACAAAGCGGCTGCTGCGTTGTGCTGGTCGGGCATGTGACCAAAGAGGGTGCCCTGGCCGGGCCGCGCGTGCTCGAGCACATGGTCGACACGGTCCTGTATTTCGAGAGCGAGGCGAGCAGCCGGTACCGCGTGGTGCGTTCGGTCAAGAACCGTTTCGGGGCGGTCAACGAACTCGGCATGTTCGCCATGACCGGCAAGGGTCTCAAGGAGGTCAGGAACCCATCGGCCATTTTCCTGTCCGGTCACAGCGGACCGGTGGCCGGCAGCATCGTGACCGTGGTGCGGGAGGGAACCCGGCCGATCCTGCTCGAGGTCCAGGCGCTGGTCGATCTGAGTCGCCTCAACAATCCCCGACGCGTGGTACTGGGGCTGGAACACAACCGACTGGCCATGATGCTTGCGGTGCTTCACCGCCATGGTGGCATCGCACTGGCCGACCACGATGTATTTATCAACGTCGTCGGCGGCATGCGCGTCACCGAGACGGGCGCCGACCTGCCGATGCTGCTGGCTCTGTACTCCAGCTTCCGCGATCGACCGGTCGCCGATGGCACCGTGTGCTTCGGCGAAGTCGGGCTGTCCGGGGAAATCCGGCCGGTGCACGATGGCGAACCGCGTCTGCGCGAAGCGGAAGGGCATGGGTTCACGCGTGCGCTGGTGCCTTCGGCCAATGCGCCCCGCAAAACGTCCGCGGGTTTGCAGGTGACCCCGGTGAATCACGTCGCAGAGGCGCTGGAGCAGATATTCAGGCCTGTGAAAACACAATCGTGAACACCTCGTCTTCGTGATTGAAGGTCCGCTGACCCCCGGACTCAAGGCCGCCCCGGCGCTCGTCCGCCGCTTCGCCCGGGCCCCGCGGCCTGCTCAGCCGCTCCGCGCCCGGCACCTCCGTGGAATGTCGGGATGTGCAGTCGGGGGTGGGGTCGATGTGAGCGGGGGGTTCGTAAAGCCCCTTTTTCCTGTCTAGAATTCTATGCCCATGTGGAAGCTGGCCGGCACAGAAAACACCGCATCGATGACCTTCGTGCCTCCCGGGCAAACGTCGGCAGGGATCACCGTCATCCGCCCACTGCTCATCCTGTTCATGATGCTGGCACACCTCTTCGCTCTGGACAGCGATAGCCTGCTGCTGGGGGAGAGTCCGCTGGGTTTCGGCAACTGGCTGACGGTGTTCCTGAAATCGGCGATGGCCAAAAGCGGCGTCCCCCTGCTCAGCCTGATCTCGGGTTACCTGGCCGTACAGAGCCTGCGCAGCCATGGTTACTTCGGAATCCTTCGGCGCAAGGCAATTCGCCTGGTCTGGCCGCTGATCTGGGCCAACCTGCTGTGCATCGTTCTGGTGACCTACCCGGGTCAGGCCGCCGATCCCGATTTCCGCGCGGACCTGTCAATCTATCCCTTCGATGCCTACGGCTGGTTTCAGGCGACTTTCGCGTTCTACAAGCTGCCAGCCAACCAGCCGTTGTTTTTCCTGAAGGATCTTTTCACCTGTTTTCTGCTGCTGCCCCTGCTGCTGGCGCTGGCGCGGATCAAATACCTCAATTTCGCAGTCATGCTGTGGATGGCCTGGAAGTGCATATTTCTGGACTCGGTGTTCCTGATCCCGGTTTACCCGCTGTGGTTCATGCGCTTCGATATCGTATTCGCCTTTTACACCGGTATCGTGCTGTTCCTGCATGCAAATGATCTGTTGATAAAAAGCCGGCCACTCAACATCGCGCTGATCGCGCTTTTTCTTTGCGTGGCCGCGGTCGCCAGCGCGGTTTACGTGATGTACCCAAAAGCCGAGTATCTCACGCTGTTTCTGTGGTTGGACTTCACGGTCAAACTGGTCAGCGTCATCGGCTGCATCGCGCTGATGAGCCTGTTGCAGAGCGGGGGCGGGGGCATCGCGGCCGCCTTGTCGTGGCTCTCTCCCTACGCCTACTCGATGTTCCTCACCCACGCAGTCAGTTTTCACTTGTTCCACAAAGCGTGGTTGACCTGGTTCGGCCGCCCGGAGTTCTTCGGCTTGAGTGGCGTACTCTATCTGCTGATGATTTTCGTGGTCGCAACGGCCGCTGCGGTTGGTCTGCGTGCCGCATGGCAAAGCCTGCTCAATCGGGCATCCAGTTCGGCTTGACCAGCACCTTGCCGATGACGTTCTCCTTGATTTCGAGGATCGTCAGGATGTGCTGACCGATTTTGAGACTGGCTTTGCCGCTGGGGATTTCGCCGAGCTCCTCGAGCAGCAATCCGTTCAGCGTGCTGGCCTCGTCCTCCGGCAGATTCCAATCCATACTGCGGTTCAGCGTCCGCAGGGAAACGCCGCCGTCCACCAGGTAGCTCCCGTCCTCGAGCAGGCGGATCTCACGGGTCCGCGCCCGGCTCTCCGCGGTGTACTCGCCCACGATTTCCTCGAGGATATCGTCGAGCGTGACCAGCCCCTGGATATCCCCGTATTCATCGACGACCAGGCCCATGCGCCGCTCGCGGCGCTGGAACTCCAGCAATTGCTGGGTCAGTGAAGTCCCTTCCGGAATGAAATAGGGCCTCCGGATGGCTCGCTTGAGGTCGTCGAACGTCAGTTCGCCGTGCGCCAGTTTGGCGATCACCGTGCGGATGTGCAGCAGGCCTTCAACCTGGTCGATGCTGTCGCGGTATACCGGCATGCGCGTGTACAGCGTCTGCGTCAGCTGCAGCAAAATATCCTCCCAGTCGTCGTCGAGGTCGATGCCGACGATATCCTGCCGGGGAATCATGACGTCTTCGATGGTGGCCTGTTCGAGGTCGAGGATGTTCACCAGCATGCGCTGGTGATCGTCGGGTATCTGCTTGCCGCCCTCCTTGACCAGCGTGCGCAGCTCCTCGCGGTTGAGGTGTTCGATGAGTTCGACGTTGGTGTGGACCTTGAACGGCTTGAGCACCAGATTCGCCAATCCATTGACCAGCCAGACAAGCGGATAGAGCAGCTTCAACAGCGGGTAGAGTATGTAGGATGCCGGAAAGGCAATGCGCTCCGGCTTCACCGCTGCGACGGTCTTTGGCGCCACCTCCGAGAAAATCAGGATGACCACGGTCAGGATCAGCGAGGCGATCCAGACCCCATTGGTGCCGAACAGGCGAATACCGATGATCGTGGCGATCGACGCCGCCATGATATTGACCAGGTTGTTGCCCAGGAGAATCAGGCCAATCAAGCGATCGGGCTTGCGCAGCAGCATCTGGGCCAGTTTCGCCCCCCGGTGGCCCTGGTTGGCCAGGTGCCGCAGGCGGTACTTGTTGATCGCCATCAATCCGGTTTCCGAGCTGGAGAAAAAACCGGAAAGCAGAATCAGGATCAGCAGCGTGGTGTAGAGGGTGCTGAGAGGAACTTCGTCCATGAATCAGGATTGCCAACTGCGGCCGAGGATCATTTCGAGGACCAGCTTGCTGCCGAAATAGGACAGCAGCAGCAAGACGACGCCGGCCAGTGTCAGCCGCACGGCCAGGCTGCCGCGCCAGCCGTGGCGCCAGCGTCCCCACAGCAGGACGCCGAACACCACCCAGGCCACGATCGACAGCAGGGTCTTGTGCACCAGGTGCTGGGCGAAAATGTCGTTAATAAACATCAGGCCGGAGACCAGCGATATCGTCAGCATCGCGAATCCCGCGGCAATCAGCTTGAACAGGAGGTCTTCCAGGACCTCCAGCGGCGGCAGGCTGCGCACCAGCGGGTTCAGGTGGTGCCGCCGGAGAAAATGGTCGATGAAGAATACGAACAGTGCGTAGACCCCCGCAATGCTGAGCAGCCCAAAGGCCAGCACCGAACTGATGAGGTGCGCGGCGGTGCCGGCGGAGGCATCTTTAAGCGGGATGGAATGGGGCGGAAGAATCCACTCCAGCAGCAGCACCCCGGCCGCGATCGGTAAAGCCACCAGCCCTGCGGCATAGAGCTCGCGGCGGCTCAGTGTGGAGGCAATCAGCAGCAGTATGATCACCAGGGCACACAGCGAGAGCAGATGCGGCAGGCTGACGTCGGGTGTGGTGTTGCCGAACCAGTGGTTGAACTGTACACCGGCATGGAACAGCACGCCGGTCACGGCAAAACCGAACGAGGCGTTACGCCAGCCGGCGGAGCGTGTGCTGATGGAGTTGTAAAGCAGCGCTGCTGCCACGATGTACAAGACAGCCGCCAGGATCAGTGGATAGTCGTGGGCCATTTGGTTCCGCGAGCCGCTTTGTTCTGTGGCTATAATACCTGACTAATTCCCGGCGGGTTACTGTGCGTATCAATAGACTGCGAAGCCGTCTGCTTCCGGAGTAATTCATGTTTGAGAATCTGACCGAGCGCCTTTCCCGGACCGTACAGCAGCTGCGCGGCAAGGGCCGACTGACGGAGGAGGGCATCAGCCAGACGCTGCGCGAAGTGCGGATCGCGCTGCTCGAAGCCGATGTCGCCCTGCCGGTGGTCCAGTCCTTCATCGGTTCGGTGGGGGAAAAAGCCCTTGGGCAGGAAATCCACAAGAGCCTGACACCAGGTCAGGCGATGGTGAAGCTGGTGCACGACGAGCTCGTGCAGTTGATGGGAGTCGAGAACGAGGTTCTCGACCTCAAGGCGCAGCCGCCGGTCGCCGTTCTGATGGCGGGTCTGCAGGGCTCCGGCAAGACGACCACCACCGCCAAGCTGGCCCGCCTGCTGATCGAGGAGCACAAAAAGCGGGTCATGGTCGTCAGCTGCGACGTCTACCGGCCGGCTGCGATCGAGCAGCTCAGGACGCTGGCCGGGCAGGTGGGTGCCATTTTCCAGCCCTCTTCGGTGGATCAGAAGCCGGCTGAAATAGCGCGCGCGTCGCTGGCGGAGGCGCGCCGTCAAGGCTGTGATGTGCTGTTGGTCGACACGGCGGGCCGGTTGCACATAGACGAGGCCATGATGGCCGAGATTCGTGAAGTCCATGCCGCCATCGAACCGCATGAGACACTGTTCGTAGTGGATGCAATGACCGGCCAGGACGCGGCCAACACGGCGGCTGCGTTCAACGAGGCGTTGCCGCTGACCGGCATCGTGCTCACGAAGACCGACGGCGATGCGCGGGGGGGCGCGGCCCTCTCGGTGCGACACATCACCGGCAAGCCGATCAAGTTTCTGGGAGCCGGCGAAAAAACCGACGCCTTGCAACCCTTCTATCCGGACCGGGTGGCCTCACGCATCCTCGGCATGGGTGACGTGCTGTCGCTGGTAGAGGAAGTCCACCGCAAGGTCGATCGCCAGCAGGCGGAAAAGCTGGTCGGCAAGCTGCGCAAGGGCCGCGGTTTCGACCTGGAGGATTTCAGATCGCAGTTGGAGCAGATGCTGAACATGGGCGGCCTTGGAGGGCTCATGGACAAGCTGCCCGGCATGGCGAACCTTCCGGAACAGGCCAGGTCCCAGGTCGATGACCGGCAGACGCGCCAGATGATCGCCATCATCAATTCCATGACGCCGCAGGAGCGCCGCTTCCCCGAAGTCATTCGGGGCTCGCGCAAAAAGCGCATTGCGCAGGGATCCGGCACACAAATCCAGGCGGTCAACCGGTTGCTCAAACAGCATGGCCAGATGCAGAAAATGATGAAGAAAATGGGTAAAGGGGGCATGGCCCGCATGATGCGCAAGATGGGCCAGCTGCAGGGTCAAATGCCACCCGGCAATTTTCCGGGGGGGAAACGGCCTTTCTGAGCAGCGCATGACTCGATCGTCCCGCCGCGAGTTTCTGACCGCCGGCCTGGCCGGCGTCGGCTCGTTCGCCCTGGGGTTTATCGCCTATTCGCAGTACCGCGCGCACCGCCAGAGGCGCAGTATCCCGGAAGCCATGGGGCCGCTGAGGACCGTTGCCGACGAGAATACCGGGCTGCCGCTGCTGCGCCTGCCCGAGGGCTTCCGTTACCGGACCCTGTCCTGGGCGGGGTCCAGACTGCACGATGGCTACACCGTGCCCGCGGCGGCGGACGGCATGGGCGTGGTGCGACAGGTCGGCAGCCTCGTGACCATGGTGCGAAATCATGAACTGAAGGGTGCGACGGGCCCGATCGGTGATCCCGGGCAGTCCTATGACAACATGCCCGGCGGCACGACCACACTGGTCTTCGACACCGAGCGGGAAGATCTCGTCGACTCATGGGTCAGCCTCAGCGGCACGCTGCACAACTGCGCAGGCGGTGTGACGCCGTGGGGTACCTGGTTGTCCTGTGAGGAAGCGCCGGTGTCACCGGAGCTTTTCCATCTCCCCAAGCCCAAGAGACAGTGGTTGTGGAAGGTGGAGAAGGCCCGGCGGGAGCACGGTTTCGTTTTCGAGGTTCCGGCTAACGGTATCGCCTCACCCGAGCCGATCCGCGCAATGGGGCAGTTCTACCACGAGGCCGTGGCCATCGATCCCGTGACCGGAATCGCTTACATGACCGAGGACACCGGTCCGGCCGCCGGCTTTTATCGCTACCTGCCCGACCAGCCAGGCCGGCTGCAGGCCGGCGGACGCCTGCAGATGATGAAAGTCTCACTCCGCCCCGACATGAGAGACTACCTGCAGTTGAGGCAGGAAATGGATGTCGAATGGGTTGATATCCCGGACCCTACCCGGGGGTTCACCCCGGGCAATCGAAGTGGAGACGGCGTGGTCAGCCAGGGCCTGGCCGCCGGGGGTTCGAAGTTCGTGGGACTGGAAGGCTGCGCCTTCGGTGACGGCCGGGTCTGTTTCACTTCGAAGCTGGGCGGGCGCGCAATGGGCGGTTACGTCTACGAGTACGATCCTGCGCGTGAAAAGATCCGGGTGGTTTTCGAGTCGACCGGGCACGACCAGTTTTCCGGCCCCGACAACCTGGTCATGAGCCCGCGCGGCAGTCTGGTCATCTGCGAAGACCGCCAGAGCCTGAACAAGAAAGGGCAAAGCGTAGCGGGGCTGACCCGCGAGGGGGAATTATTCCGGTTCTGTCAGATCAACCCGGATCTCGATGATGAGTATGGCGGCCACGACCTGGGTTCGACGGCGCGGGTCACCGAATGGGCAGGCGCCACGTTTTCGCGTGACGGAAGCTGGATGTTCCTGAACCTCTACTCCCCGGGTGTGACCATCGCGATCACCGGACCCTGGCAGGAGGGCTACATCTGATCGCGGATCCGCAGGCCGGGTCTGCCAGGCCGTTCAAATCTACTCGGCATCCTCTGTTTTCTTTTCCTCTAAATCAGCGTAAAATAGCGGGTTTGCCGAGGTTCGAGCGGCGTTAGGTTAGTGGATTAGGAAACGATGGTAAAAATCAGATTGTCACGTGGCGGCGCCAAGAAGCAGCCCTTCTATCACATCGTGGTGACGGACAGCCGCAAGGCGCGCGATGGCCGCAGCATCGAGCGGTTGGGTTTCTTCAATCCGGTGGCGCGTGGCCAGGAACAGCGGCTGAAGCTGGATCTGGAGCGGGTCGATTACTGGCAGGGCGTTGGCGCCCAGATCAGCGACCGCGTAAAAGCTCTGGTTTCCGAGGCGCGTTCCGCGGCGGCCTGACACCGCTCTCGCGGGCTTGCCAGGGGCCTGACGTGAACGGCCGCAAGCCCGGCGAACGGGAAGTCGTTCCGCTGGGGCACATTTCCGGGGTCCACGGCATCCAGGGGTGGGTCAAGATCCACTCCCTGACCGAGCCGCGCGAGGCGATTTTCGATTACCAGCCCTGGCTGCTGGGCAGTGAACTGCAGGCAGCCCGGTTGGTCGAGGGAAAGACGCAAGGCAGGCGCTTGCTTGCCCTGCTGGAGAATATGGAATCCCGCGAACAGGCGGAGGCGTTGGTGGACCAGCGCATTGCCGTGTATCGCGACCAGTTCCCGGAGCTCGCACCGGGTCAGTACTACTGGACCGATCTGGTCGGGCTGGCGGTACGTCTCGAGGATGGCCGGGAGTTGGGGCAGATCGATTACCTGATGGCCACCGGCGCGAACGACGTGATGGTGGTCCGGGGCGAGCGGGAACGCATGATCCCGTTCGTTCTGGGGATGTACGTGAAGGCTGTCGACCTGGATGGGGGTGTGGTGACGGTCGACTGGGACCCGGAGTTCTGACCCGTGAGAGTGCAGGTCATCACCTTGTTCCCGGAGGAATTCCGGTCGCTGGTGACGCTGGGTGTGACCGGTCGGGCGATCGAGACCGGGCGGGTTCAGCTGGAACTGCTGAATCCCCGGGATGATGCACGGGATCGTCACCGGACCGTGGACGACCGGCCCTACGGCGGCGGCCCGGGTATGGTGCTGGCGGTGGAACCGCTGCGCAGCACGATCAGGGCAGCGCGCGAGCGGGCCGACGGAGACGCGACGGTCAGCCTGCTCAGTCCGCAGGGACGCTTGCTGGATCAGGCGGCATTGCTCGAGTTGTCGCAACGGCCGGAATTGATTCTGGTATGCGGCCGCTACGAAGGGATCGACGAGCGGGTGATCGAGCTGGAGATCGACGAGGAGTGGTCGATTGGCGACTACGTCCTCAGCGGCGGGGAACTGGCGGCTGCCGTGGTGATCGATGCCGTGACGCGCCTGTTGCCGGGCGTGCTCGGAGACGAGCAATCGGCAGCGCAGGATTCCTTCGCCGGGGGCTTGCTGGACTGCCAGCATTACACCCGGCCCGAGGAATACGAGGGCCTGACCGTGCCGCCGGTGCTATTATCTGGCGACCACGCCGCCATCGATCGGTGGCGCAGGAAGCAGGCACTGGGACGCACCTGGCTCAGGCGGCCCGACCTGCTGCGAGTGCGGTCGCTGGACGACGAAGAACGCATGCTGCTGGCTGAGTTTCAGGCCGAATACGATGAATCGGCCGAAACGGTTCGAAGCCAGCAGACGGAAAGAGAGATTGAATAGGATCAGGACAATGACGAACATCATCGACGAACTGAATGCCGAGCAGATCAACAGGAACATCCCTGAATTCGCTCCGGGCGACACGCTCGTGGTCAACGTGAAGGTGAAAGAGGGCAATCGCGAACGCCTGCAGGCGTTCGAGGGCGTTTGTATCGCTGTTCGCAACCGCGGCCTCAACTCCGCCTTCACCGTGCGCAAGATTTCGCACGGCACCGGAGTGGAACGCGTGTTTCAGACCCATAGCCCGCTGATCGAGTCCATCAGGGTCAAGCGAAAAGGTGACGTGCGCCGCGCCAAGCTGTATTTCCTGCGCGGCCGCGAAGGCAAGTCCGCGCGGATCAAGGAAAAGCTCGGCTGAACCCGGCCTGACTCGTGTTTTGATGAAAGCCCGCCGACTGGCGGGCTTTTTTTCGTGGTGCCGAAAACGGCGTGAGGGATTGAATTGAGCCGTGGGGGCCCTATTTTTCTAGCCATCGCAACAACGGTCATTCAGCAACCATGAGCAATACC
>JBFFUJ010000026.1:0-16612 GCA_041571375.1 Lysobacterales bacterium
CGGCTCCCGCCCGCGTCTCTGCAGAACGGAGTCCATGCGCAGAAACCACAATCAGCCGGTGAGCGACGGACACAGCGGCAGCAGCAATGCCGCCATCCAGGGCAGCGGATCCTCAGCGCGCCGTTGGCTTGCACCGGAAAGTTTCACGTTCAGCTCACGGGGTGGGATTCCACACGATGACCGCACTGTACCCCAAGCCGACCATGTCTGACATGCGCGATCGACGAATCGGTTACAATTCCCGGCGGATGCATTTGGAGCGAAACCCCGGCACGTGACCAGCAACATCATTCAGGCGTTCAGAGAGAAACTTCCGACCGGCCTCATCCTGCTCGCGACGGCCTTGCTGCTGGCCGGCTGCCCGTCCAACGCGGTGGACAAGAGCCGCGGCGAGGCATTCAAGCAGTACGAAACCATTATTCGCTGGAGCCAGTGGGACGCTGCCGCCGATTTCCTGGCGCCGGAATACCTGGCGGAGAATCCCATCTCGCGCCTGGACATGGACCGGCTGCGGCTGTTCCGGGTGACCACCTACACGGTCCGCTCGACCGGTATGTTCGACGAGGGCCTGACGGCGCGGCAGGTGGTCGAAATCCGGATGTTCAATGCCAGCCAGGCCGTTGAGCGAACCGTGATCGACGAGCAGGAGTGGCGCTATCACGAAAGCGTCAAGCGCTGGCTTCTGCACAGCGGGCTGCCCGATCCGACCCAGCGGTACTGAGCGGCCGACCCCTCAGAAACCGTATACGCTGAACCCGCCGGCGACGGCCAGACATTGCCCTGGGATATAGCTGGCCGCCGGCATGCACAGAAACGCAATGGCACGGGCGCACTCCGCGACCTCGCCGACGCGTCTCATCGGCGTCCGCTGGAGCACTTCTTCGCGGTAATCGGGGTCGCTCAGAACCTGGTTGGCCAGGGGTGTGTCGATATACCAGGGCGCTACGGCGTTGACCCGGACCTTGTCGGCTGCCCACTCCACCGCCAGGTTGCGCGTGAGTTGTATGAGACCCGCCTTGCTCGTCCCATAGGGTGCCCCGGTGCGGAGATGGGTCAGACCGGCAACCGAGGCGTTATTGACGACAGCCGCCGGCGCGCCGCGGACCAGGGCCGGGTACAGCAGACGGCATAGATCGAAACAGGACTCGAGATTGACCCGCAACACTTCGCGATATTCCGCGAGGCTCAAATCGGCGACGCGCTTGCGGATATTCCTGCCGGCGTTGTTTACCAGCAGCTGCAAGGTATCACCCGCGGCGGCGCAGATGCGCTCCCGATCGGCAGCGACGGCCACGTCCGCCACGACCCCCGCCACCTGTCGCCCCGGATGCGCGGCCTTCAGTTCCTCGCGGGCCCGGTTCAGGCCGTCCGCCCCGCGGGCCACCAGCAACAGGTCGGCACCCAGCCCGGCGAATTCGTGAGCCACCGCCAAGCCGATGCCGCGACTGCCCCCGGTGACGAGCGCACGTGCGCCGTCTAGCCGCCAGGCCGGATCGTGGGCGTTGCGGCCCATTTCAGTTCACGTCACAGAGACAGTGGGCGGCGACTGTCAGGCCATCGTTCCCCTGCACCAGGCGCCGCACATCCGCCACGAGATCCTCAATCAGGGCACGGGGTAACACAGAAGCATCCGGGCTGAATGTCCAACCCAGGCGCAGCATTGCGCCGCTCGTGATCTCGAGCAGAAACTGCTCGAACGCGCTCTTCTCCGGTTCGTCGTACATCACCTCGTAATCAGCACCCAGGCCGGCGATCCGGGCCGCCGCGTCGACTGCTTCCGCCAGGGTGCCGGTCCGGTCGACGAGGCCGCGATCCTTGGCCTGAATGCCGCTCCAGACACGTCCTCCTGCCACCGACAGCACGTCGTCCGGTGGCATTTGCCTGGCGGTTGCAACCAGTTCGACGAAGTCCTCGTAAACGCGCTCGGTGGCATGCTGGAAAATCCGGCGCAGATCCGGATCCAGCGGACGGTCGACCCGCAGCTTGCCCGCCAGGGGCGTCGTGCCGACACCGTCCGAGTGAATGCCCAGCTTTTCAAGGGGCCGGGAGAACGTCGGCAGAATGCCGTAGACGCCGATGGACCCGGTGATCGAGGAGGGGCTGGCCCATACTTCGTCGGCCCCCATCGAGATCCAGTAACCACCCGATGCCGCCACGTTGCCCATCGACACCACCACGGTCTTGCCCATCTCCTTCAGGGCCTGGATCTCGCGGCGTATCTTCTCGGACGCAAAGGCGTCCCCGCCCGGGCTGTTGATCCGCAGCAGCACCGCCTTGACATCGCGATCCTCCGCCAGGGCCTGCAACCTCTCCGACAGGCTCACGCCACCGATCGTCCCGGGCGGCTGCGGACCGCGCATGATCTCACCCTCCGCGACCACGATGACGATGGTTCCGGCAGCATCGGAGGGTTTGTCGGGACCGACCAGCGCCAGGTAGTTGTCGGCATCCACCTGGCGGAAGCCCTCGCCGTTGTCGCCCTTGGCCCCCTGCCGCACCAATTCGAGGTTCGCTTCGGGTTGGCTGACCAGCTTGTCGACCAGGCCGAGATCCAGCGCGAACCGGGCGAAATCGCCGTCGGCGGTATCCAGTCCGTCGGCATAGCCGGCTATCGCCCGCGAGAGATCCTCGAGCGGAATACCGCGATGGGCGGAAACCGCCTCGAGGTATTGCTGCCAGAGGTTGCCGATCCAGAGCAGATTGTTTTCTCTGGCTTCGGGAGACATGTCGTTGCGCACGAACGGCTCCATTGCCGACTTGTACTCGCCGGCGCGGAACAGGTTGACCTCGACTTCCAGCTTGTCGAGCCCGTCGCGGAAATAGTTGCGGTACGAGGAGAAACCGTCGACCCAGATCAGCCCCTTCGGATTCAGCCAGATTTCGTCGGCCAGGGCGGCCAGGTAGTACTGTTGCTGGTTCAGCGTTTCGGCCAGCGCCACCACGGGCTTGCCGGCGGCCTTGAACTCCTTGATCGCGGCTTCGAGTTCCTGCAGCGAAGCCAGCCCGATCTTCCAGGTGTAGTTCGGGTCGATGACCAGCCGCACGATGCGGTCGTCCTCCGCAGCCCGGCGCACCGCCTCGGTCAGGTCCCGCAGGCGGGTCTCGGACCGGGTACTGCCGGTTGCCTGCTCCAGCGCGTGGTCCAGCGGGGTCCCGCTGTACTCCTCGACCACGTCGCCCTGCGGGCGCAGGACCAGCGCCGTGTCGGGCTGGATGATCAGGGTGTCCTCGATGTCGAGCACGGCCATGACCACCAGGTAGAGGAGCAGCAGGAACACGATGTTCAGCACCAATTTGCGGGTGCCGTCGATGAAGCGCCAGACCGCTCGAAACATACGGGCGAAAAAGGATCTTTGGGAAGTCATGGGTCTATCCTGTGGGTTCTGAAGCCATTCTATGTGGCAGACCTGAGAGTCCACAACGGAAAGAAGTCATGCCCGCCCCGGCACTAAGCAGCCGGCAATCTCGCCAATTTTGTGCCAAATCCACCAGCAGACCCGGTGCGCCGGCAGCCGACGCCCCGCTATTCCCATGATTTCAATCAAGAAATCAACTGGCATGAAAGCTGCATCTGCATCCGTGAAGAACTTCATCTGCCCATAGGAGCCCCTGCATGAGTACTTTTTCCCGCCTGCGCTACGTCGTCGCTGCCAATATCAACGCCCTGCTCGAAAAAGCCGAAGACCCGGCCAAACTGCTGCGGGCGCTGATCCGTGAAATGGAGGACGCCGGCGAAGACGCCCGTCTGGCCTGCGCCGACCTGCTGGCCGAGCAGCAGCGACTCGAGCGTCTGGATAGCCAGTTGACCGAGGAAACGGATCAATGGCAGCAACGTGCCGAAGCGGCCGTGCGGCAGCACCGGGAGGAGCTGGCGCGCGCCGCGCTGAAGGCGCGCGGCGAGATCGCGGATCGCCGCAAGGCACTCAAGGACGAACAGCAGCGCCTCACCGGCCGCCTGGCGCAAGTGGAACAGGACATGGCCACGTTGAAAGGCAAGCTGGCAGAGGCCAAGCGGAAGCTGATCGCCCTGCAGCCCGCCCCAACGGCTCACGGTCCGGATCCGGCCATTCGGAAGCGCTACGCACACCCCGGCGAACGGCGTATCCGAAGCGCCATGGAGCGGTTCGACAGATTGCAGGCGCAAGTCGAAAGCCTCGAGGCGCGGGTGCGCTCTTACGAGATCGGTGGCCAGCCGACGCCGGTCTGGTCGGACGCAGGCGCCGCCACCACGGACCCGGTGATCGAGGAACAACTCGAAGAACTGAAGCAACGCCTGGGCCAGGAAGACAAAGTTCCGGACCCGCAGGCTGAGGTGAGCGCGTGAACCACTCCCGCAAGGATACGGCACTGCTGGCCGGCGTCTGCGCCCGCATCGCGCACCGCTTCGGCTGGAACGTCTGGGCGCTGCGCGCCCTGTGTGTCGTACTCCTGTTGATCAAGACGCTCTGGGCGATCCTGGCCTACGCGGCGGCGGCCCTGGTCCTGTACCTGATCGATGGGGAGTCGCCGCTGCGCTCCAGGTCCCGCAGCGGCCTCGCCTCACCCGAACTCGCCGGCCGCAGCCGCCGCATTGCAGACCTGGAACGGCGCTTCGAGGAACTGCAGCGAGGGGGTTAGACCACTGGCCTCGTGCTGGAGGAGCGAGCCTATTCGCGATCCGATCTTCGTTCGGGGGATGGGGCGGGTACCCGGGTGCAGGACCGTAATTTGTCGGGAACAAATTATCGAGCGCCCATGGACGGCATGAGCGTGTCCTGAGCCCGGCTACCCGCCGCATTCACTGTTTTGAAATCCCTTCGCGAGCAGGCTCGCTCCTACATCATGAATCTCTTGCTGGTGTGGTTGAACCGCCTCAGCATCAGCACCGCCGCCACGCTGAGGCCGGCGATCATCCCGATCCACATGCCGGCCGGGCCCATCTCCCGCGCAAACGTGAGGTGATAGCCGAGCGTCAGGCCGACGATCCAGAACGAGATGATCATGTAGACCACCGGCATGCGGGTGTCCTTGAAACCCCGCAACGCGCCCGACGCCACGATCTGCACACCGTCGGGATACTGGAATATCGCGGCGTACAGCAGCAGGCTGACCGCCAACGGGGCGATCACCGCGTCGTCGGTATAGAGGCGAACGATGGCCTCGGGAAACAGGAGCATGCACACGGCGCCCACGGTCTGGATGGCCAGGATGATCAGGAAACCGATCAGGCCGGCATAGCGGGCGCCCGCCGGGTCCTGACGGCCGACGGCATTACCCACGCGGATCGAGATGGCGCTCGAGAGTCCCACCGGGATCATGAAGATGAGCGCCGCGAAGTTGATCGCGATCAGGTGCGCGGCAGCCGGCACCGGGCCCAGCCGCCCGATCAGCAGCGCGGCCAGGACGAACAGGCTGCCCTCGACAAAAATCGCGACCGCGATCGGCACGCCGACCTTCAACAGGCCCCAGATCTCTCTGAGGTCCGGCTTCTCCAGGTGGGTCATCAGCTCGAACGGTTCGTAGTGCCGATGAGTTCGGATATAGACGAACAACATCAGGAACTGCAGCCAGATCACGATCGAGGTCGCGTAGCCGCAACCCACCGTGCCCAGAGCCGGAAAGCCCAGCTTGCCGAACATCAGCACGTAGTTCAGCGGAATGTTCAGCAGCGCGCCCGTCACGCCGTACAGCATGGTGGGCCGGGTGTGGCCGGTGCCCTCGCTGAAAAAGCGCAGCAGGAAGACCAGGGAGAGCCCCGGCGCACCCCAGGACATGGCCCGCAGGTAGGCTGCGGCCGTCGGCACGATGGCCGGGTCGATCCGAAAGGCCGCCAGGAGCGGCTCGCTGAAATAACAGACCCCGAAGAAAGGCACTGAGAGCGAAAGGGCGATCCACAGCGCCTGCCGCGTCTGGGAAGCCGCCTTGCGGCGCTTCAGGGCGCCGTCGAGCTGCGCGACGCTGGGCTGTACGACCATCAGGGTGCCGAGCACGAACATCAGCATCGAGGACCAGACGGCGCCGCCGATGCCCAGTGCCGCCAGCGCGACCTCGCGGTTGGGCAGGCGTCCGGACATGACGGTGTCGACGAAATTCATGCTGAACACCGCCATCTGCCCGATCATCACGGGCAACGCCAGCTGCAGCGTCCGCCGGATTTCGGCCAGGTGGTTTTTGCCTTTGGTTATACTGGTCATCGAAGCGGCACATTTTACAGGAGAGACATGCGGCATGGCGCGAGTGGCGTTCGTCACGGGTGCATCCGGATTCGTAGGCGGCCATGTGGCTCGGGAATTGCACGCGCAAGGCTGGGACGTGCATGTTCTCGCCCGGCCGACCTCGGACCTGGATGAGATCAGCGATGTTCCGGTAAAACTTCATCACGGGGACGTCACCGATCGGGCGTCCCTGGAAGCAACCGTCCCGAAGGGTGTGGACGCCGTGTTTCATGTGGCCGCCAGCACGAACCTCTGGTCGCGACACAACAGCCAACAGACGGCCATCAACCTGGACGGGACACGGAACATGCTGGCGACGGCCGCATCGGCGGGCGCCCGACGTTTCGTGCACACTTCGAGCTTTGCCGCGTGGGGCCTGGTCGACGGAGTGTTCACCGAGGAAACCCCGCGCACCGAGACCAGCGACTGGATCAATTACGTCCGCACCAAGCACCTGTCCGAGCGGCTGGTGCTGGAGGCAATCGACAGCGGCCGGATCGATGGCGTCGTGCTCAATCCGGGCAACGTGCTCGGACCGGGCGACCGGCATAACTGGTCGCGGCTGTTCCGCATGGTGCAGCGACGCGCGCTGCCGGCCAGCCCGCCAGGTGGAGGCAATTTCTGTGACGTGCGCCAGGTAGCGCTGGCACACGTGAGTGCTTTTGAGAAGGGGCGCAGCGGCCACCGCTATCTGCTGGGTGGGGAGTACGCCTCATACCAGAACGTCATCGCCCTGGCCGGCGAAATCATGGGGCTGCCGGTCCCCGGGCGCATCCTGCCCGGCTGGGTGCTGGCCGCCTGGGCGCAGCTGTCGACGGCCGCCGCCTGGTTTACCGGCCGGGAACCTGATGTGACCCCCGAGGGTAATGCCCTCAGTTCGCACGAGATCCGGTGTGTCTCGGACAAGGCCGAACGCGAACTTGGCTACCGCTCGGTTCCCGTGCGCCTGATGGTCGAGGACACCATTGCCTGGATGAAGTCACGAGGCTTGTTGCAATGACCGAACACCCGGAGCCAAACATCCCGCCGGTTGAAGGGAACGGGCAAGCCGGTGGATCAGCATCCAATCTGCCGAGCGCGCCCGCGGACCCCGAGCTGACCCTGCCTGCCAAGCGCCTGGCCGGGTCGGTCTCCTGCCTGAATTGCGGTACCCCACTGCAGGGTCCTTTCTGCCACTACTGCGGGCAGCCGGACCGCAATTTCCTGCGTTTTTTTCCTGTGCTGATGCGCGAACTGATGGAGGATTTCCTCGATTTCGACTCGCGCTTCATGCGGACGATGAAGCCATTGCTGTTCCGGCCGGGAAAGCTCACCCGGGATTACCTCGACGGCCGCCGCTTCCGCTATACGCCCCCACTTCGACTGTACATATTCTCCAGCATTGCCTGCTTCTTCCTGGCCGCGGTGCTGGCGGACAACGCGATCGTCCTCGGCAGCGAGGATGATCACACCGGCGCGGCGCTCCACATCGGTGGAACGGACGACCCCGAGGTGGCTGAAGCGCTGGATGGTCTCGACCCGGAAATCCGGCAGAAAGTGGACCAGGCGCTGGAAGAAGCGGAAAGAGTCCGGAAAAACGGAGAGGAAGACGATGACAGCATCACCATCAACGGCGAGCGCTGGGATCGCGAAACCAATCCTTTCATCATCGAGTGGATGCCTGACTGGGTAAACGACTGGATTAACGACGAAATCGAGGAATCGCCCCAGAAGGGCAAGGAAATCGAGCAGAACCCGGACCTGATCAAGGAGAAGATATTCGACGTACTGCCGGCGACGATGTTTGTGCTGCTGCCCATCGTGGCGCTGCTCTTCAAGTTCTGGTATTTGTTCGCTAAAAAGTACTACATAGAACACCTGATCTTCGCGCTGCACAACCACTCATTCCTCTTCATAATGGTCCTCATAGCCATGCTGCTCAACGCCACGGCAAGCTGGACCGAGCCGGCCGGAGAGGGCAACATCACGCTGGCAGTGACCTGGGCGAACATTGCCATCTGGGTCTGGATACCGCTGTACTTCCTGATCTCGTTGAAGCGGGTTTATCAGCAGGGCTGGGGCATGACCCTCGCCAAATACTGCGCGATCGGTTTCTCTTACGTCATCCTGCTGGGGTGTGTAACGATGTTCGTGGCCCTGCTGAGCTTTGTGCTGCTGTGAGGCAGAAATGAAAGCCTCGTGAGCGCCCTGACTTCCGTCGACTGGGCGGTCATTTCAGCCTACTTCGCGCTGCTGGTCGGCGTCGTGGTCTGGGCGATGCGCCGGCAACAGGACACCACGGACTATTTCCTGGCCGGCCGCAACGTCGGGTTCTTTGCGATCGGGGCATCGATTTTCGCCTCCAATATCGGTTCGGAGCACATTGTCGGACTCGCCGGCCAGGGTGCATCGACCGGGCTGGCGATGGCGCACTACGAACTCCACGCCTGGATTGTCGTCCTGCTGGCCTGGGTGTTCGTGCCGTTCTATTACCAGTCCGGTGTGTTTACCATGCCGGAGTTCCTGGAGCGCCGGTTCGGTCCCAGGCCGCGGTGGATCCTCAGCCTCGTTTCGCTGGCCATGTACATCCTGACGAAGGTTTCGGTCACCGTCTACGCCGGCGCCCTCGTGTTCAGCACCCTGCTGCCCGACACCTTCGGCTCGCCGCAGAATGCCTTCTGGATCGGCGCCATCGCCACGGTCGTTCTTACCGGGCTGTACACGATCGCGGGCGGCCTGCGCGCCGTGCTGTACACCGACGCCGCCCAGGCGGTGATCCTGATCGCCGGCTCCATTGCAATCACCTGGTTCGGCCTGGAGCGACTCGGCGGATGGGACGAACTCAGGTCCTTTGCAAGCGAAGATGTCGCACGATACGCCCTGTGGCGGCCGTTGTCCGACCCCGATTTTCCCTGGCTGGGCATTCTCATCGCATCACCCATCGTCGGCATCTGGTACTGGTGCACGGATCAATACATCGTGCAGCGCACACTGGCGGCCCGGGATCTGAAAACCGCGCGCCGCGGCGCGCTGTGGGGCGCCTTTCTGAAAGTCTGGCCCGTGCTGATCTTTCTGATTCCCGGATTGATCGGCGCCGCCCTGAACGCGCGCGGCCTGCTTCAGATTCCGCTCGATTCGGCCGGCGGGCTGGCCGGTGACAAGGTATTCCCGACGCTCGTGACCACCCTCCTGCCCGAGGGCCTCAGGGGCCTGGTCGTCGCCGGCATGATGGCGGCGCTGATGAGTTCGCTGTCGTCGCTGTTCAACTCCACGGCCGCGTTGTTCACCGTCGATGTCTACGAGAAGCTGCGGCCCAGGGCCACCGAGCGTCAACTGGTCACCGTTGGGCGCCTGGCAACGGTCGTTGTCGTCGTGCTGGGGCTGGCCTGGATTCCGGTGATGCCGAAGATTTCGGGCGGGGGCCTGTACCAGTACCTGCAAAGCGTGCAGGGTTACCTGGCGCCCCCGATTACCGCCGTATTCCTGCTCGGTGTTTTCAATCGCCGCATCAACACGCGCGGCGCGGTCTGGGGCCTGGGCCTCGGCTTCGCACTCGGCATGAGCAAGCT
Source organism: Lysobacterales bacterium (assembly GCA_041571375.1). GTDB lineage: Bacteria > Pseudomonadota > Gammaproteobacteria > Xanthomonadales > SZUA-36 > CALKKN01. The sequence continues at coordinate 9,743 of JBFFUJ010000026.1, forward strand.
GTCGATCCAGGCCCTGTTTGGCGAGGGCAAGATCGAATCGCCGTCTTTGCTGGCTGCCATCGGGGATTTCAACTTCCTGTATTTCTCCGGCGTGCTGTTCGGGATTACCGTCATCACGATTCTGCTGGCGTCCCGCCGCGGCGCACCACCGGATGCCGAGCGCATCCGGGGTCTGACCTTCGACTCCATAGACCGCGAAGCGGTCCGGGCGAGTTGGGACGGAAAGGATATCGCGGCAACCGCCGTGGTGCTGGGGCTCGTCCTGATGCTCTATATTTACTTCTCGTTCTGGACCGCAGGGATGCCGTGATCCCGACCGCTGATGGCAGGCGTCATATCCCTGGAGCGATGCGTAACGGGCCCTTCGCGCGCCAGGCCACGGCGGGTGCCATTCGCTGTGCTACAGTAACCCCCCAGCGACTGGCGGCGATGCGACAGATTCAACCACGCCGGCAGCCTGCACGCACGGTTTCAATGGCTTCGGAACGACTTTGACGGCATCCAGCGCACAAGACCAACCCGACCAAACGGTGGAGAGATTGAGCTTCACCGAGAAGCTGGGCTACGGCCTGGGCGACACCGCGTCGAATTTCTTCTTCCAGGTCTTCAACATCTTCCTGCTGTATTACTACACCGATGTCTACGGCATCGACCCGGCACTGATCGGGGTGATGTTCATCGTCACCAAGGTGGTGGACGCGATCAGCGATCCGGTAATGGGGTTGATCGCCGACCGGACGAATTCGCGCTGGGGCAAATTCCGCCCCTATCTCTTGTGGGGCGCAATCCCCTACGGAGTCATGGGCTACGCCATGTTTGCAGGGCCTGAGTCCTCGGATACCGGCAGACTCGTTTACGCCTATGTCACCTACACGGCGATGATGCTCGCCTACACCGTCATCAACGTCCCCTACTCCGCGCTGATGGGCGTGATGTCGCCCAGTTCCATCGAGCGCACCAGTATCTCGGCCTACCGCTTTGTCTGCGCATTCAGCGCCGCCTGGCTGGTCGGCACCTTCGTCACGCCGCTGAAAAACATCCTAGGGGCTGGCAACGAGGCGGACGGGTTTCGACTGACCATGATGCTCTTCGCCGTGATCTCCGTGGCGCTGTTCTGGGTGACCTTCGCCACCACGCGTGAGCGCGTGCAGCCGATGCAGGAGAAGTCGGACCTGAAACTCGACTTCAAGGCCATGCTCGGCAACGGCCCCTGGCGGGTCCTGTTCCTGGCCGCGATCTTCACGCTGATGAACGTGGCCGTCCGCAACGGCGCCATCATGTACTACTTCAAGTACTACGTGGGTGACGACGGCACGCCCATATTCCTGATCTTCGACAAGACCGCCGTGTTCATGTCCACCGGGCTGTTCGCGATGGTCGCGGGCATCGCCTGCACCAGGATGCTGGCCAAACGCTTCGACAAGCGCCGCCTGCTGATTACACTGTCACTGCTCAACGCGGTTTCGATGGCCGTTTTTTTCGTGATCCCGCCCGATCAGTACGCCCTGATGGCCGTGGTGAACATCGCGGGCGCCCTGATCATCGGTCCGACGCCCCCGCTGGTCTGGGCCATGTACGCGGACACGGCCGACTACGGCGAATGGAAGTCGGGGCGCCGCACGACGGGGCTTGTTTTCTCGGCACTGCAATTCGCCCAGAAGCTGGGCCTGGCCGTGGGCGCAGGCCTGTCCGGATTCATCCTTGCGCTGTTCGGTTTCGTCGCCAATCAAGTGCAGAGCGACCTGGCGATGACCGGCATTCGGCTGATGTTCAGCGTGTTCCCGGCGCTGCTGGCGACTTCCGGTGCCGCGGCCATCTATTTCTACAGGCTCAGCGACGATGAGGTGAAACAGATCGAGCAGGAACTCCGGCAACGGCACGGCGACGACGCCGAGGCCCTGCCGGCCTGACAAAACTCCGAAGGCGTGGCTACCTGAGCCGGTCGCGCGGCACGTCCACCACGATTCGACGAATTCGTCCGTCGCGCCGGAACAGCGCAGAGCTCCACTCTTCCCCCAGCTGATTGCCCTCGATGTCCTCCATGGCGCCCTCGGCTCCGAGGACCTGTATGCGGGCCCGATCCGCCAGGCGGTAGATCACCGGCACGCCGCAGACTGTGAACCCGAGCGAGCCGGCATCCAGGGCGTCCTCTTTTACCTCCCGGCCCGCGGCATCTATCCACGATGCCGGGCCCGCCGTGAACTCCTCCTGCTTGAGCAGGAACGGCGCAAAGGCAATCCGGCCATCGCTGACCGCCACGCCCAGCTCGGTGAACCGCGTAATCACGTCTTCCTTCACCTGGCCCGTCATGCCCGGCTGCTGTGCACCGCTGAATCCCGGCGTATGCGAGTACGGGTCCGTGGGAAACGCGCCGTACTGAGCGGGGGACGCGTGCATGCCCAAGCCCTCCTTGACGTCGTCGAACCGCTCACGCAGTTGATCCAGTGTCCCTTCATCCACCCCACCCTGGGCCGCTTCACCTGCCGTTTCCGCAGTAGCCAGCAGCAGCTTGGACACCATGTGCCAGTAAATGCTGCCCAGGCCTTCGTACTTGAACATGGAGCCGGAACGGCCCGTGAACTGCCGGTGTCTGAATACCCCCTCATACACATCGCACAACGCGGCTGCGTCTTCATCGCTCACATCAGGGTCCACTGCCAGGGCAGCGGCCAGGTCGCGGGCGTTGCGGAAGCGCGGGTTGAAGTGCAACCGGCCATCGACGTCCCGCAAGATGAATTCCCGGCGACCCCGGCTCATTTCGTTCTTAATAGAATCATTTTTATCAGCAACAAGCGGATCTATGATGTTTTTCTCCAGGAATCCGACCTGTTCGCGGTCCGGATACAGCATATAACTGTTCTTATCCGAACGATAAATCCTGCTATCGCGGAGACTTCCCAACAGCCCCACGCTTTCCTCTGCATCCAGGCAGCCTGAACTGAGTGCAGCCACCTGGCCCTCGAGCATTTCGAACAGGTGCTCGACCTCGTAACCAGACCGGGCGAAGTGGATCAGGTTGTAGGATTGGTAAAGGCCGTCCGGTCGTTTGCTCGCGGCAATGGTGTGATCGAGGTAATCAAGCGCCGAGTCGATGAATCTCAGGACCTGCGACTTTTCGAGGGCCGTCTTCTCTCCGGACAGTCCCGCGTACACATGTCCGCGGTATTCCTCGGCCGCCGCTCCGAGGCCGTCCATGATCGCCTTGCGCTGCGCTGGCGTGGATGCGGCAGCGAGCATTGCGCGGTTTTCATCCAGCACCCGTTCGATGGCGGCGAGGTAGTCCTTGAGTTCCACGGAAACCGTGTAACCCGCAGGTGCATCTCCGGCCAGAATTTCGGCAAGCACCGCGAGGTAACGGCGCAGGTAAAAAAGAGTGACCATGGACAGCCCATAGCCCACCAGGGCGTTGTTGGCATCGTTCCATTCGGGCCGCTGGGTATTCATCCAGATGCCGCCACCGGGTACGAAGTTGCCCAGTTTGGTCAGCGCGGGCACCAGCAGCTTCTCGAACAGGTTAACCCGGTAGATCGATCCATCGGTCAGAGTAAGGAGCTTGCCGTCGCTGCCCAGCGTTTCGACGCGCCGCGCAATCCCGGCTGCCGCTTCATCGTCGTACAGAACCGTATCCCTCGGATCACTCACAAGTTCGCTGTAAGCCTTGATCCGGTAGGGCACGTTCGCATAGACGAACAGTTCCCGGCTGAGCAGGCCGGCGATCTTTCCCGGGTGATACCGGCACGACAGCTCGACCAGCCTCAGCAGGTAGTTGACCTGGTGGTCGCCCCAGTAGCCGATGTTCGACCAGCTGTCTTCCGGTTCCAGGATTTCCCACTCGAAGCCGGAACGGGTGATGCGGTACGGATTGTAGCCATCCGCGGTCGACGCATTGACGAACTTGGCGATGAAGCTTTCGATGTACTCGGGGTAGGACAGGGACAGTGCTTCCCAATTCTGGAATATGTCGCGCCAGTTGCCCTGGAAATTCAGCTTGTCCGAACCATCCGGGTCCCGGATATCGATCGAGAACTGGTTCCAGGGTCGGCTCGGGTCGCCGTGGCGGCGGCTGAACGTCAGCGGCAGGTACTCCCAGGCGAGGCGCTCCAGGTCGGCATCGCCGCTTTCCTCGGCGCTGCGCAGCACCGAGCTCAGCGACGGCGACTCGTCAGCGGCCGGCAGGAGGGATGTGACCCGCTCATGCAAAGGGCGATTCCAGGTTTCAACGAACGACAGGAAGTCCTCCCGCGGAAAACGGTACCCGTCGTAAAAAGTCCCGCCACGCATGATGTTGAATAGCGTATTCGAGTAATGACGGGCCGTGACGAACGCATCAGAGGACCGCTGGCAGCCGTCGGCACCACCGACGAGCTGCAGCAGTCGGCGACTGCCGGACTCGATGTCGGATTCCACGGCCGCTTGAATCTCCTCGGCCGGCACGCCTGGCCCGACCTCGCGCAGTAGCTCGGCCAGCTCAGAATGACCCTGGTTGATGTCAGCGGCCAGATGCCAGCTCTTGCCTTCCCCCGGCTGCAACCCGAACGAGGTGCGGACAAACATGGACCCCCGCTTGCCCCTCTTGCGGCTTTCGGATGCCACGGGCGCGCCGGCGCAGAATGCGGCAAGCTGATCCTCGGACAACAGCACGCCTGCCCCGTCCAGCCCCGTGCTCCAGACCACGGTCGCCCGCAGGGCCTCGCAGGGTTCGGCCCGGTCGGTCAGAATGGAACTGAGTGTGAACAGGCCCCCCGTGACCCCGGGCAGGCGCTCGGCCTGCTTGTAGGCGTCGAGCAGCGTACTCAGTTCGGTCTGCATCCTGCGCGTCACCCCGAAAGGAAGCAGGTTGCGTAAACCGTCTGCAAGCTCTATACCGCAGGGCCCACCATCGGTGTTCTCGATGCGGGCCGATCGGATGAAGCCGAAGCGGTCTCCCGTCGTCCACTGGTAGGAAAACACGAGCCCGAGATCGCGGTTTATCTCCTCGAAAATCAGCTTGTTGCCGAGCTGGTTCTTGTACAGATTGCGCTCCAGGACGTACGGCGATACGCCCTGGTCGAACGGCATCCAGAGCCATGTCTTGCCGTCCTTTTCCGCATGCAGCAAGGTCCTGGGGCCGGTCGTCGAAGAGGCGTCGTGGATCTTGTCGTCGGTCTCGTAGGGGAACAGCGCATGGTCCGGGCTCTTGCGCCCGCAGGTGAGGCCCCCGGTGCTGGAAACGAACATCCAGTGATCCGAAGCGCTGACCAGCGCCATGAAAAACGGGGGCATGCGGTGATAGTTCTGGATCCTGTAGAACGTCTCACCATCCCGCTGAACGAATCCGCCCCTGACGTCTTCCGATGCCGGCCTGAGCGGCGAGGCGCCCCAGTAAATCGTTTTCATCAGCTGCTTTCCACTCCTGTCCTCATCGTTGACCCTGCCTCACCGGACCAGAAAAGGGACGTTCGCATGGGCCGCATGACCCTCGCCATCCTGTACGTATACGAACAATCGGTAGGCGCCAGTCTCCACGGGCGCGGCCAGCCTCGCATGGCCACCGTCAGCTCCTTCGATCAGGCCTGACAGCTCCTCCGGAACCTGCTCCTTGTCTCCGCCGATCTGCCGGGCCTCGCTCTCGCGCCTGACGACCCATCGGTAGCCCAGGGCATCGTCATCCGGATCGTCGGCGACGACCCGGGCGTCGTAGCCCATGCCTGCCTCCAGGACGACATCCTGCCGGGAGGTCTTACCGTTCAACAGCAAGGCCTCGATTCGCGGCGCGCGGTTATCGGGCCAGGCACCGCGCCAGGCCCGGTGCATGACGTCTACGGTCTCGGTAGCCGAGCCGTCGGCCAGGAACATGCTGTACCAGGTCGGAGTCCGCTCCTGCTTCCGGCCCCACAGAAAGACGTAGGAGCCGACGATTACCTCGGGATGTGACGCAATTACCTCTTCGTAATGCCGCAGGTATTGAGCGGCCTTCTGGCTGCTGTCGGGCTCGATGGGCGCCCCCCAGGACGTCTTGTCGACCTCCCAGTGCCCCAGCGGACCCCACTCCGTAATCAGGAAGGGCCGGTCGAGGTCGGCTTTCCGGATGTATCGAGGCACGTTGACGATGTCCGCGTACTTCTGGAGGCCGATGATGTCCAGGTCGGGCGCCCTTTCCCTGATGACAGCGGCAAGTTCCGGGCCCAAGCCGGACAGCGCCGTGGCCGTCGGATGCTTGCCGTCGACCTCGTGGATCATTTTCGAGATGTCGTTGATCGCATCGAAGACCTTCGGGTTCGTATGCTTGAGGTCGGGCTCGTTGCCGATGATCCAGAGCAGCAGCGCCGGGTGATCCTTGTACTTCAGCACCTCACCGCGGACGTATTCCAACTGCCGGGCGACGGCCGCCTCGTCGTCGTAATCGAAGCCCAGGCGCTCGCGGCCGATCTCGAGGCCCATGGCGACCGTCAGGCCGTGCCGGCCCGCCTCGTCCAGAACGCGCTGACCGTCACGGGAAGCGTAGGTCCTGAGCGAATTGCCGCCGTGGGCGGCCAGGGCTGCGACGTCCCCGCGGTCGATATTCGCCCCCCTCACTTTGTAGGGCTGACCATCCCGAAGAAGGCTGAAGCGGCCGTTTTCTCCAACGACCGTTACGGGGACCGCTGTACTGTCAGAGCCCACGGCAGCCCCGGGCAGGATCAGACCCGCAGCGAGGCCCGCCGCGGCCAGTGCCCTCGCAAAAACACCCAATGCCATAGTCCACCGTCTCAATGCCGTACCAGCTCCATCTCCAGTTCCTCGTCGGTCTCGCGATGCGGGGCGAGCGCCTTCAGGAAGGCGAGCAGGTGGCGGTTGAGCTCGCGGATTGCGCCGCGCGCCGCCGGGCGCCTGGCCGCTTCGGGAGCCGGC
>JBFFUJ010000027.1:0-16593 GCA_041571375.1 Lysobacterales bacterium
CGGCGCTCAAGGGAACGCATTTCATCGAACTCTGCGGGCAGCGCGGGATTCCGCTGCTGTTCCTGCAGAACATCACCGGGTTCATGGTCGGCAAGCAGTACGAGGCGGACGGCATCGCCAAACACGGCGCCAAGATGGTCACCGCCGTCTCCTCGGTGCAGGTGCCGAAATTTACCGTGATCATCGGCAACTCCTACGGCGCCGGCAATTACGGCATGTGCGGGCGCGCCTACGAGCCGCGTTTCCTGTTCACCTGGCCGAACTCGCGAATCTCGGTGATGGGCGGCGAGCAGGCCGCCAACGTGCTGGCGCAGGTCAAGCGCGACCAGAAAGAGCGGGCGGGGGAGTCGTGGCCGGATGAGGAGGAGGCGGCCTTCAAGCAGCCCATCCTCGAGCAGTACGAGGCGCAGGGCCACCCCTATTACGCCTCGGCGCGGCTGTGGGACGACGGCGTCATCGACCCGGCGCAGACGCGCGAGGTGCTCGGCCTGGCCATTTCCGCTGCGCTGAACCGGCCGATTGACGAAACCCGCTTCGGCGTGTTCCGGATGTAGGGGGGCGCTGCCGTGTTCCGCAAGATCCTGATCGCGAACCGCGGTGAGATCGCCTGCCGGGTGATCCGCACGGCGCGCCGCATGGGCATCGCCACGGTCGCCGTGTACTCGGACGCCGATCGCGATGCGCTGCACGTGGCGATGGCCGACGAGGCCGTGCGCATCGGCGCCGCACCGCCGCGCGAGTCGTATCTGCGCGCCGACCGGATCATCGAGGCCTGCCGCAAGACGGGTGCGGAGGCGGTCCACCCGGGTTACGGTTTCCTGTCTGAAAATGCAGCATTTTCAGAAGCATGCAAAGATAATCAAATAGTGTTCATAGGCCCTCCCGCCGGCGCGATCGAAGCCATGGGCTCGAAGTCCGCGGCCAAATCGATCATGGGCGAGGCCGGCGTGCCCTTGATTCCGGGCTACCACGGGAGCGACCAGTCGGTAGAAAGGCTTCAGCAGGCGGCGGATGAGATCGGCTACCCGGTACTGCTCAAGGCGGTGGCCGGCGGCGGCGGCAAGGGCATGCGGCTGGTGCATGCCGGGGCGGAATTCGAGGAGGCGCTGGCCGCGGCGCGGCGCGAGTCGGCGTCCGCCTTCGGCAGCGACGACATGCTGGTGGAGAAATACCTCGAGCGTCCGCGGCACGTCGAGCTGCAGGTCTTCTGCGATACGCACGGCAATGCCGTCTACCTGTTCGAGCGCGATTGCTCGGTGCAGCGGCGGCACCAGAAAGTGATCGAGGAGGCGCCCGCACCGGGCATGACGGAAGACCTGCGGGCGCGCATGGGGCAGGCCGCGGTGCAGGCCGCGCAGGCCATCGATTACGTGGGTGCCGGCACGGTCGAATTCCTGCTCGACCCCGGCGGCGCGTTCTACTTCATGGAGATGAACACGCGGCTGCAGGTCGAGCACCCGGTGACGGAGATGATCACCGGCCAGGACCTGGTCGAGTGGCAGTTGCGCGTGGCCAGCGGCGAGGCGCTGCCGCTGCGGCAGGAGCAGTTGCAGATCCGGGGCCATGCCTTCGAGGCGCGGATCTACGCCGAGGACCCCGAGCGCGACTTCCTGCCGGCCACCGGTACGCTGGAATATCTCGAGCCGCCGCCGGAAAGCCGCCACGTGCGGGTGGATACCGGTGTGCTGCAGGGTGAGCAGGTCAGCGTCTACTACGACCCGATGATCGCCAAGCTGGTCGTGTGGGACGAGAACCGCGATCGAGCGCTCGCCCGGCTGGCCGGGGCGCTGGCCGATTACCGCGTCAGCGGGCTGAGCACCAACCTCTCCTTTCTGTACAACCTGGCCACCTGCAAGCCGTTCATGGCGGCGGAGCTGGACACCGGCTTTATCGAACGGCACCGCGACCTGCTGTTCCACGCCACCGAGGAGGACCGCGTCCAGGACCTGCCGCTGGCTTCGTTGTACCTGCTGCTGCGGATGGAGCGGGAAACCCGCGCCCGCGGCGGCGGCGCCGACCGCGGATCGCCCTGGAACGCCTCGCACGCCTGGCGCCTCAACCAGCCGGCGGTGCACACCGGCGCGATCGTCGTCAACGGCGTGGCCCACGACGTCCCGGTGGTCGAAGTCGGCAGCGGCGAGCGACGCCGCTTTCGTATCACCGCCGGCAACAAAACCGTCATGGCGGCCGGGCGGCTCGAGGCCAACGAACTCTACGCGGACATCGACGGTTACCGCCAGCGCGTGGTCGTCGTACCGCACGACGGCCGCTTTACCCTGTTTGGTCCCCGTGGCGCGATGGAATTCGCCCTGGCCCAGCCGGACTACGGCGAGGAAGCGTCGGCTGTCTCCTCGGGCGCTTTCGCCGCGCCGATGCCCGGCGTAATCGTCAAGCTGCTGGTGGCTCCGGGGGAAGCCGTCACCCGGGGTCAGCCGCTGCTGATCATGGAGGCCATGAAGATGGAGCACCGCATCTGCGCCCCGGCCGCCGGCGCGGTCAGCGCCTTCTGTTTCGAGGCGGGCGATTCGGTCGACGGTGGCGAGGAGTTACTGCAGTTCGAGCCGGCCGACAGCGCTCGGGAGTAGCTGCGGGGCGATCAGCCGACGATGCCTTCCTGGCGCAGGGCGTCGATCTCGGCCGCGCTGAACCCGATTTCCGCCAGGATCTCCTCGCTGTGCTGCCCGGGCGCGGGCGGCGGCGACTGGATCACGGCTTCGGTGCGGCTGAAGCGCGGTGCGGGACCGGCCTGCAGCACGCCTCCCACCTCCTGGAAATTGCCACGCGCGGCGTTGTGCGGATGCAGCGGAGCCTCGCTCGGTGACAGCACCGGCGCGACGCAGGCGTCCGTGTCCTCGAATACCGCCATCCATTCGTCGCGGGTCCGCGTCAGGAAAATCCCGCGGAACCGTTCGCGCATTTCCGGCCACGAGCGGACGTCGTTCTGCGCCGGCAGTTCGGCCGGGTCCAGGCCCAGGCCTTCGAGCAGCAGGGCGTAAAACTGGGGCTCCAGGGCGCCAACGGAGAGGTGCCTGCCGTCCCGGGTCTCGTAGACCTCGTAAAACGGCGCGCCGCCGTCGAACACATTGACGCCGCGCTGCTCGCGCCACAGGCCCGCGGCGCGGACGCCATCGATCATCACCGCCAGCAGGGCCGCGCCTTCCACCATGCAGGCATCGACGACCTGGCCGCGTCCGGACTGGCGCGCTTCGAGCAGGCCGCAGACCATGCCGAAGGCCAGCATCAGCCCGCCGCCGCCCATGTCCGCCACCAGGTTGAGCGGGGGCTGCGGCGCGCCCCCGGGGCGGCCCAGCATGCCGAGCACGCCCGACAGAGCAAGGTAATTGGTGTCGTGTCCGGCGCGGTCCGCCCAGGGGCCGCTCTGGCCCCAGCCCGTCATGCGCCCATAAATCAGTCTCGGGTTGACTTCAAGGCAGGCCTCGGGTCCGAGCCCGAGCCGCTCCATCACGCCCGGACGAAAGCCCTCGAACAGCCCCTCGGCGCCGCGGCACAATTCGAGCACGATCTGAACCGCCCGCGGATGCTTCAGGTCCAGCGCTAGTGAGCGTCGGCCGCGCGTCATCGCATCGAATCGCGGTTCCAGGGGAATCGGCAGGCCGCTGCCGTCGACCCGGTTGACGCGGATCACCTCCGCGCCCATGTCGGCGAGCATCATGCCGCAGAACGGACCCGGGCCGATGCCCGCCATTTCGACGATTCTGCAGCCCTTTAAAGGTCCCATGGGGAATCAGTTGCCCGCTGGCGGCGTGCTCAGGCAGCCGGCATGAAGCACAGGGCCAAAATCAGCAAAACCAGCCAGAAGCCGATTTCAAGCGTTTCCGTGATCGGCTGGATTTTCCGGATCGCGCCGTAAAGATGGACCAGGACCATCAGCAGGAAGAAGGGGACGAACAGCTGGTAGACGATCAGCAGTCCCTCGCCCGTGATCGCGGACCTGAAAGTAACCAGAAGCACGGCCAGCCCGAGGGAGCCGAGCGAGCGCAGGGAATAAACGGCAAGGTCCGTGTCTTCGGGGATGTTCCACAGCAGCATCCGGGCCCAGAACATCGGCGCGAAGATCATCGGTATCACGAAGAAAACCGTCGCCACGATGGCAAATACCAACATGAAAGTCTGCGCGTGCGCGCTCCAGATGCCGATCATGAGTCCCTCCGTTGGAGTTTGGCCTGACTTCAGTAAATGTCAACGCGGGCCATATTGCAACGACGGGATCAAGCAGCAGGGACGGGAACCGACAGGCAGCATCGGGAGGGATTTGACCCGAATCCGCCGTCCTGGGGCGGGCTGCCCGATGGCGGACCGTACCGCCGGGCAGCCACCGATTGATGGCTTTTTAGAGGGGGATTGGCTGCTCCGGGTTCCGAAACGGTCGCCTTTCTCCTAGAATGCTTGCAAACGCACGGAGCCGTCGTCATGACTCATGCTGAATTTGTAAAGAACCAGATCTTCCACCGGCTTCCCGATTCGCTGTGCCGGCAGTTGTTCGACAGCGGGGAAACCGAGACCGTGCCGGGTGGCACCACCATCGTGCAGGAAGGCGAGGATCTCGACCGCCTGTTCATTCTCCTGTCCGGGCGCGTGGAGGTGCTCCTGCCCGAGAGCCAGAAGCGTGTTTCGGCGGTTCACCTGACGGACCTGTGTCCCGGCGACTGCTTCGGCGAGTACGCGTTCATCGATGATCGGCCGGCCTCGGCGACCATCCGGGCCGCGGAAGACGCGGAATTCTATTCGATTTCGCACGCGCGCCTGCGCGACTTCCTGGACAGCCATCACGCCGTGGCCTCGATCATCTATCAGAACCTGCTCGGAATTCTGGTCAAGAGGCTAAGGGCCGCCAACGCCGAGCTGGACCTTTTCACGCTGTCTTTCTGACGCGCGTCACCGGTGTGGCCCCATCGTTGACTGCCCGGCGAGATGGCGGGCTTGACTATCGTTCATCGTCGATATACGATATACACATGCTTGAAAAACATGATCTGAAAGAATTCGAGTTCCTGGCGGAGGCGTGCAAGGCCCTGTCCCATCCGGCCAGGCTGGCCATTCTGCAGACCCTGTCGAAGCGGGGGACCTGCGTCTGCGGGGAGGTCGTCGACGTCATGCCCCTCTCACAGGCGACGGTTTCCCAGCACCTCAAGGTGCTGCGGCAGGCCAAGCTGATCACCGGAGAGACCGACGGGCCGCGTTCCTGTTACGGGATTCATCGAGACAACCTGCGGCGATTGCGCGACCGGCTGGGCGAAATGTTCACGTCGCTCGATGATTGCTGCTGAATACGGAGACCATCATGAAACATTCATCCGAAGCCTTACGCGAAGTCGTGCGGGAAAAATATGCGCAACTGGCGCAGCCGACCGTCAAGTCGGCTGCTTCACACTGCTGCTCGCCGGGCGCAAAAGACAGCAATATGAACATGATCGGTGATGCTTACGAGGGCGTGTCCGGTTACGTGGCCGAGGCAGACCTCGGCCTCGGTTGCGGTCTGCCGGTTGAGCACGCCGGCCTGGAGCCCGGTCAGACCGTGCTGGACCTCGGTTCCGGCGCTGGACTCGATGTATTCGTCGCCCGCCACGAGGTGGGGGAGACAGGCCGCGTCATCGGTGTCGACATGACGGCCGAAATGATCGCCAAGGCGCGGGAGAATGCGCGCCAGTCGGGCTATGACAACGTGGAATTCAGGCTCGGCGAGATCGAACACCTGCCCGTCCGGTCGGACAGTGTCGACGTGGTGATTTCCAACTGCGTCCTGAACCTTGTGCCCGACAAACGCGCGGCTTTCGCCGAGGTCTTCCGCGTGCTGAAGCCCGGCGGACACTTCTGCATCTCGGATGTCGTCGCCTCGAGGCCGTTACCTGACTGGGTCCAGGGGATCGCGGATGCCTATGCCGGCTGCGTGGCCGGCGCCGTTCCCCGGGACGATTACCTGGACATCATCCGGGAAGCCGGTTTCACCGATGTCCGGGTCGTTACGGAACGGCGCATCCACGTTCCCGCCGAACTGATCCAGCGCCAGCTCACCCCGGCCCAGCAGCGGGAAGCCGAACGCTCGGACCTCCACGTGCTGTCCGTAACGGTCACGGCGGCAAAGCCCTGAAGGCGCAACGTGCCGGCGGGGCCGGCATGTTGCCCCCGGCTATTCGACAAACGGGTGCTTGGTCAGTTGCTCCAGTTGCGTAGCCGCGAGGATATCCACCAGCATGGTCAATGCGTGGATGCTCACCAGGGTTTCGGTCTCCGAGAGCGCGGCGCCCTTCTTGGGATCGAGCGAGTCGAAGCGGCCGTTCATGTACTCCATCAATTCGCGTACGCTGGTGAGGAATTCCATGCGCGCGCGCGCCGCTTGCTCGGCCTCGACTCCGCAAGTGGCGCAGAACTGCAGGTAAAGCGCGTCGAGTTCCTTCATCTTCGATTCGACGAAAGCGGTATAGGAAGCTTCGTCGTAGACGGGGATACCCATCGGCTCTTCTGCGGCCTGAACGGCTGTCGCGCCGAGCGCCAGCCACGCAATGGCGGTGAGCACTGCCGCGAAAATGGGTCGCTTGCCTTTCATGTTTCATCTCCTCACTGGTATTCGCACCAGTAAGTATTCCGTACACCCGGAGCGCTCGGGTTGCAATGAGGCAAGTCATTGATGTGTATGTTAAATAATTCAGGCAGAATGCCTGAATTATGGCGTTCCGGCGGGCGCCGAAGCCGAAGCTCAGGCCCCCGGTTCAGCGCGGTTTCCGATCCGGTGCCGGCAAGTAATCTGGCGTTCTGGTTTCGGGTGAGCCGTTTTCCGGCTCCGCCGTCAGGGCGGGGTCGGCCTGGCCCGGGAACGGAGGTTTTTCAGGCTGAACACAGCTCCCGCATCTGCCCGAGTAGCTGTCGCGTCACCTCGTCCAGGGCCGCCTGGTGGGCCGCGACGACCCGTGCGAGGCGTTGCTCGCCGACGCGCTTGGAGTCGTTTATCCGGAGGCTGTGGGTTATCCCGCGGCATTTGATGCTTCCGGCAAGGCCGACCCGCACCGAGGCGGTCTCGCCGTCCGCCGACTGGACGCCGTAAAACTGGCGGATTTCCAGCTGCAGCGACCACGCATCGGGAGTCGCCCGTTCGGAGCGTGCCACGCTCGTGAACCATCCGGTCTCCTCCAGCGAACGCTGCAGCACCGAGGCCACGACCTCCGGCAGGTGGTCCGGCCACCGGGCGTTACCGTAGTGGTGCAGCCGGGCGTCGCGGTCGATGGCCAGTATCCGGTCGGTGTCCAGGCCCGGTATGGCGCCAAGCTGCAGTGCCAGACCCGCTGTGTCAGGCGGTGCGGCCGATGGCTCGCGGAGGGGCATCAGCAGGTAGTAGCTCTTGGCCGGCTGCTCGCTGGTCAGCAGGCCACTGCAGCCCGTTGCGGCCACAAGGGCAGCCAACAGGCCGGTCAGCAGGGTGGTGAGGGTTGGGCGCGGCTTCATGTCAGGGATCCATCTCCAGGGCATCGGTAGGCGGTCGGTGAATGAACTGCGAGGGGTCGTCCTTGAGTTCGGCCAGCAGCTTCTGCAGGTCGCGCAGCGCTTCACGGCTTTCCCGCAGAAGCTCGGGCGCTTCTCCGAGTCCTTCCGCCATGAACTGATCGATGTCGCCCTCGTGGGCTCGCATGAGCTCGTCGAAGCGCCCGGTGATGCTGGCCAGGTTGGCGCTGCTCTGCGCCAGGTTGTCCATCGTGGTCTCGAGATCGGGCTGTACGGAACCCACCAGCCCTTGCAGTTGGCCGACGGCGGACTGGATGCCGTTCAGCGTCTGCTCGAGTTCCTGCGGCAGCTGGGCCAGGGATTCGCGGCCGTCGGCGAGGGATCCGGTAAGATCCTGGACGTTCTGCAGCGTCGCGCTGACTTTTCCGCGATTCTCCTCACCCAGCAACTCCCCGGCCTGGGACAGCAGGCTGTCGAGCTTGCTCATGATTTCCGGCGCGCTGGACAGCACGGCTACAAATCCCACATCCCGCACGGGAATTTCGGGATAGTCGCCCCGGGGCGGCGATGCCAGGGGAGGATGATCACCGGGTTCGCTGGCCAGGTTCACCACCGCCACCCCCGTGATGCCCTGCAGGGCCAGGCTGGCGTAGGTGCCCTGGTTCACCGGCGTGCTGGCGAGCACCTCGATGTCCACCCGCACGCGCACGCCATCGCCGGCGTCCAGGCTCATGTGGATGACGGAGCCGACGTTCATGCCCATGTACTTGACCGGACCGCCGACCGCGAGGCCGCTGACGTCGCGCGTGAACATCAGCGAGTAGCGGGTGGTGTCCTCGTCCCCGCCGCGCCCGGTCAGCCAGATGACGAAGGCTACGAATGCCGCTATCGCGATGCTCACGAACAGGCCTACAGCGAAGTTTCGGTCACCTTTGAACATCAGTCATCCTGCATCTGCTCATATGGCTCACTGGTCCTGGCCCGGTGGCGCGCCGCCCGCCGGGCCCGCACGGCCCGGGGGTCGCCGAAATATTCCTGGATCCAGGGATCCGGGTGCTTCACGATCTCGTCGAGAGTATCGACGATGATGCCCTTGTTGACCAGCACGGCCACGCGGTCGCAGACGCCGAACAGCGAATCGACATCGTGGGTGATCATCACGATGGTCAGGTCGAGGTTGGCGTGCAGGTAACCGATGAGTTGGTCGAACTCGGTGGCCGACAGGGGGTCGAGTCCGGCGGTGGGTTCGTCCAGGAACAGGAGCTTGGGTTCGAGCGCCAGCGCGCGGGCCAGCGAGGCCCGTTTGCGCATGCCGCCCGAAAGTTCGTTCGGGTACTTGGCCGCGGCCGTGAGATCGAGGCCGACCATGAAGATCTTGAGGACCGCCAGTTCACGGCGGGTCTCGACCGGCAGATCGGAATGCAGGGCGATGGGCAGCTCGACATTTTCCTGCACGGTGAGCCCGGACAGCAGTGCTCCGCCCTGGAACAGTACGCCCCATCTCTTGTGGGGTCCCGGCTCCAGATGATGGATCTCCTGTCCGAGGACCTCGATGCGACCGGCGTTGGGACGGTGCAGACCCAGGATGCTGCGCAGCAGGACCGATTTGCCGGTGCCGGAACCGCCGACCACGCCGAGTATCTCGTCGCGTCTGACGTCCAGGTCGAGGCCGTCGTGCACCACCTGCTGGCCGAAGCGGTTGACCAGCCCGCGGATCGAAATGACGTGCTCGCCAGTCCGGCCCATCAGAAGCCGATCCTCGAGTAGACCACCGTGAAGATCGCGTCAGCCACGATGATCAGGAAGATGGACTGCACCACGGCCACTGTCGTGAGGCGGCCCAGCTCCTCGGCCGAGCCCGTGACCTGCATGCCGCGCAGCGTACCGGTGACGGCGATCAGGAAGGCGAAGACGGGGGCTTTGCTCAGACCGACCAGCACGTCATTCACATCGATGGCAACCGCCAGCCGCTCCGTGAAGGCGAAACCGTCGATCCCCAGGACGGCGGCGCCGATGAACGCGCCCCCCAGCAACCCGGCTGCATCGGCGAACACGGTCAGCAACGGCAGTGCGATCACCAGTCCCAGGATCCGCGGGATGATCAGCACCTGGTTGGGATTCAGCCCCATCACCCGCAGCGCATCGACTGCCTCGGTCAGCGTCATGGTGCCGAGCGCGGCGGCGAAAGCCGAGCCGGAGCGACCGGCCACCATGATGGAGGCCAGCAGCACCCCCAGCTCACGGAGGATCGCGTTGGCCACCAGGTCCACCATGAAGATGTTGGCGCCGAACTGTTCCAGCTGCCGGGCGCTCTGGTAGGCGAGCACGATGCCCATCAGGAAACAGATCACGGTGACGATGGGTATGGCCGCCACGCCGCAGCTGTGGACCTGTCGGATGGCCTCGCCGATGACCAGACGGGAAGGGCGCTTGATGCCGTCGAGCACGGCCCGGGCGATGTAGCCGACGGAGTCGACGGCCTCGATGGTGTTTGCGCCGATCTTTCGCATGCCGTCACGAAAGAAGTGGTTGGGCCTGGGGTCGAAGAAACCGGGGATGTACTCTTTCTCGGCCGCGAGGTCGATGATGTGCTGCAGGAACTTCAGGTGGGAGGCGCGGAATCCCTCGAACTCGGTCCGGACGCCGAGTTCCTCCAGGTCCATCGACTTGTCATACAGCAGCCAGGCCCCGGCAAGATCGAAGTCCTTCAGGCCGCCGCATTGAAAGCTCACCCGTTCATCGGGCCCGGGCTCGATCTCGTCGAGGGTCTGCTGCAGGCCGCTGAGGTTGTCGAAAACCCAGTGGTCCCGCAAGCGGATCTGCAGCAGTCCGTTCACCCGATCGACGGTCAGGTACTCGCTCATTCCAGGGTCTTGCCCACTCCGTTACAGCCGACTGCGCCTGGCAGTTCAGGCCAATTGCCGTTGAGTCTAGCAGACAAGGTGGTCTCCTACCCGCCGGCTCGCGCCGCGCCGGTCGTTGCGCACCCGGACCCGGCTCGGCACGGCGCTCGGGCCTCGCTGCCGCCGGGGGCTCGGCAGTGTAGCCTCGGTCAACGGCGACCTGTGTTGCGCCGCAGGGTCGACGGCATGACCGCCTCGATTCGCGTTCGCACGTCCTGGCGGTCCACCAGGTCACTGACGAAATCCAGACGGTCCGAATCGAGGATCAGCACGTCCCCGAGCGAGTAGCCCTCGATCCAGGCCTCGTAGAGGCGATCGAGGCGCTTCAGGTATGCAAGCGGAATATCCTGTTCCATCGGCCGGCCCCGCAAGCGGATGCGGCGGCGCAGGGTGCGAATCGAACAGCGCAGATAAATCATCAGGTCGGGCGGCTTTATCGCGCGCAGTATCGTCTGGTAGAAGGCCCAGTAGGTCTCCCAGTCCCGCCCGTCGATCTTGCGCATCTGATGCAGCGCCGTCGCGAAAATTTCCGCGTCCTCGAATATCGTCCGGTCCTGGATGACCACGCCCGGCGTGCGATCCGCCTGCTGGTGGATGCGAAACTTGTTGCTGAGGAAGAACATCTGCGACTGGAATGCCCAGCGCTTCATGTCGGCGTAGAAATCCTCCAGGTAAGGGTTCTCCGCATTCGGCTCGTAAAACGGGGCGACATCGTAGGTGCTGGTCAGGAAGCCCAGCAGTGACGATTTGCCGGCACCGATGTTGCCGGCTATGGCGATGAATTTTCGCTTCGTCATGATGGATTTCTTCCGCCCGGATGGCGCGCCCCGGGTCCCGTTTGGCTAAACTCTGGCTGACGCATTGTAAAGGTGACGCAATGAAAAGGGTGGAAAAGTCATGGCTGTGGTGCCTCCTCATGTGGTTTTGGCTGCTGCCCGCCCCGGCTCTGCCGGGCCAGGCCGACGATGCCGATCAGCCGGTTGCGCCGAAAGCACTGGGCAGCATCAGCTTTCCGACCACGACCCGGGTGCCGGAAGCCCAGGACGCGTTCATCCAGGGCATGCTGCTGCTGCACCTGTTCGAATACCCCTATGCCCGGGAGCAATTTCTGCGGGCCCAGCAACTCGACCCGGGAATGGCCATGGCCTACTGGGGCGAGGCCATGACCTACAACCATCCCATCTGGGACGAGCAGAACCTGCCGGCTGCCAGGGCGGCGATGCTCAAGCTCGGCGCGACGCCCGATGAACGTCTGGCCCGGACGCCGGCGGCAAGGGAGCAGGGTTTGCTGGCGGCTTTGGAATGGCTCTACGGGAACGGACCGAAAGCGCGGCGTGATGAGGATTACATGCGCGCGATGGAACGGCTGGCCGCCGAATACCCCGACGACCACGAAATCCAGCTGTTTTACGCCCTGTCGCTGTTCGGTGTCCGGGCCGGTGTGCGCGACGCCGCGACCTACATGCTGTGCACCGCCATCGCGCAAGGCGTATTCAGTGAAAACCCCCGGCACCCGGGCGCAGCCCACTACCTGATCCACGGGGTGGACGATCCGGTTCACGCGGTCCTGGGCCTGCGCGCCGCCCGGGCGCTGGCCGAGATGGCGCCCGATGCCGGGCACGCGCAACACATGACGTCACATATCTTCACCGCCGTAGGGATGTGGGGCGACGTGGTGTCCGCCAATCTGGCAGCGGTCGCGGCGGCCAACGCCATGCGCGCGGAACGCGGGCAGGTGGCCCGCCAGTGGGGCCATTACAACTACTGGCTGTTGTATGGCTACCTGCAGCAAGGCAGGGCCGATCTCGCGCGGGAACTGCTGGCCGCGGCGCACGGGCAGGTTCAGGCCGACGGGCGCCCGCCGGAGGATCCACTGGAACTGGATGCCGATCGCTCTCCGGTGGGGTCGGTGGTCCAGATGTGGGCGCGCTTCGTAATCGAGACACGCAGTTGGAGCAGTGAGGTGGCGAACTGGTCGTTTTCGAGCGGCGAGGCCTATGATCCCAACCTGACCATCACCTTCGTGCGGGCCATGCAGGCGGCCTACGGCGGTCTGGCGGCCCGGGCAGCCGAGTACCACGAGCAGTTCCGCTCCCTGCAGCAAAGGCTCGGCCAGGCCATCGCGGCTCAGGAAGAGCAGGCGCCGACCGATTTGCAGTACCTGGAACGATTGCAGGTGATGGAACTCGAGCTGAGGGCCGCAGTGGAGATGGCGCGGGGGGAGATGGCCGTTGCGGCCGGGCATGCCCGAGAGGCGAGTGAACTCGAGGGCCGGATGCCGTATTCCTTCGGGCCGCCGTTCGTGGACCTGCCGTCCGCCGAATTCCTGGGTGACCTGCTGCTGGCGGCCCGCAAATACGATGAGGCTGCCGCGGCCTACACCCTGCAGCTGGAGCGCAGCCGTCTGAAAACGCGCTCGCTGGAGGGTTTGACGCAGGCTCTGGAGCGGCTGGGTCGGGAGCGCGAGGCCGCCTATCATCGATCCCGCCTGGAGCGGATCCGGAGCGCGGCAGGCGGCGGGTCGGCGGACTGAGGCTCGTTGATTCTGTGACAGACTTACGGAAGGAGACAAAATGAGGCGCCCGAGGCCAAGACCGTGCAGCGACTGGATGCAATGACCGGGGAGCCTTGTTGACATGAGTGCCTTCGCAGCCGACATCCTGGTACTGGTACACCTGCTGTTCGTCCTCTTCGTCGTATTCGGCGGTCTCCTGGTGTACCGCTGGCCCCGGGTCGCATGGGTGCATGTGCCGGCATTCCTGTGGGGTGCGGCGATCGAGCTCGGCAACCGGGTCTGTCCCCTGACTCCCTGGGAGCAGGAGCTCAGGCGGGTGGCCGGCGAAAAAGGCTACAGCGGCGGATTCATCGAACACTACCTGTTGCCGTTGCTTTACCCCGAGGGCCTGACTCGCGAGATTCAGCTGGGGCTGGCCGTTTTCGTGTTGGCCGTGAACGCCCTGGTGTACGGCATCTGGTTCTGGATGAGGACGAAGCGGTCGGCCAGATGAAGGGGGCGCGATCGGCGGGCAGGCTGCGAATCGGCCCGGCGCCCGGCTTTGGCCGCCGATCTGTTGCGGGGTTCTGGGCGCGGGGCGCGCCGTTTCCTAATCCAGGTATTGCCAGCTGTCCGCGCCATCGAAGTGGCGCACGGCCAGGGCACGCAACACGTTCAGCGGCAGCATGCGCGCGTTCAATGCGAACCGGCTGCCATCGTGTCGGTCCACGCTCTCATAGTGCGTCAGGCAGCCGCAGCGGCGGCAGTGACAGAATTCGATGCTGCGATCTCCCCAGCCGTAACGCGCCAAAGCTTGAGGGTCGGCGATCAGACTGACCTGGTCCTGTGTGTAATAGGCCCACAGGGCGCCGTAGCGACGGCAGATGGAGCAATTGCATTCCGTCACGGTCGATGGCAACTCTCCGATCTCGATGCGGACGGCTTCGCAATGACAGCTCGCATTGAACATTTCCGGCTCCTCGAATATTTTGAAATGATATCGTAGCCGAACGGGTCTTGTGGGCGAGTCTACACAGCTGTCCAGTCATGAAAACGAGTAACAGAATCCAGTCCTGGGAGATCACCAGCGAACGCAATTACCTCAATCGCCGGCAGTTCATGCGCGCGGCCGGGCTGGCCGCAGGCGCTGTCCTGGCCGCGTCGGCTTTGCCGCGGCGCATCGGGGCGGCAACGGGCGAACTGCAAACCGTTGCGGGACCTTACAGCACCGACGAAACGCCCAATACCTGGGAAGACATCACGACCTACAACAATTTCTATGAATTCGGCAGCGGGAAGGAAGACCCTTATCAGTACGCCCAGGATTTTCGGACCCGGCCCTGGACCGTCACGGTCTCGGGCGAATGCGACAAGCCGGGGGATTACCACTTCGAGGACATCATCGGGCCGCATACCCTGGAAGACCGCATCTATCGGCATCGATGTGTTGAGGCGTGGTCGATGGTGGTCCCCTGGGTGGGCTTTCCGCTGGGTGACCTGCTGCGGCGGTTCGAACCGAATTCGAACGCGAAGTTCGTGCGTTTCAAGACGCTTCTGGACCCCGAACAAATGCCCGGCCAACGCCGGGCGATCCTGCGCTGGCCCTACACGGAAGGGCTGACCATCGCCGAGGCTATGCACCCACTGGCGCTGATGGTGGTCGGGGTCTACGGCAAGGAGCTGCCGAACCAGAACGGTGCCCCGTTGCGCCTCGTGGTTCCCTGGAAGTACGGCTTCAAAGGGATCAAGTCCATCGTCTCCATCGAATTCCAACGCGAGCAACCCAGGACTTCCTGGGAGTTGGCAACGCCCCACGAATACGGTTTCTACGCCAACGTGAATCCCGAAGTCGACCATCCCCGCTGGAGCCAGGCGCGCGAGCGGCGGATCGGTGCGGGCCTTTTCGCGGCCAAGCAGCCGACCCTGATGTTCAACGGCTATGCCGAGGAGGTCGCCTCGCTGTACAGCGGGCTGGACCTGCGCAAGCACTACTGATGCCGTCGACCGTCAAGGCCGCCACCTTGCGTTGGCTGAAGGCGCTGCTGTTCCTGCTGTGCCTGCTGCCGCTGGCCCGGTTGGTCCTCGAAGCGCTGGGCCTCGCTGGCCTGGGCCTCGGGGCCAACCCGGTCGAGGAACTGATCCATCGTCTGGGTAAATGGGGGCTGAATTTCCTGCTTATCACGCTGGCCGTCACCCCCCTGCGGCGGCTCACCGGCTGGGCGTGGCTGGTCCGATTGCGTCGCATGCTGGGGCTGTTCGCTTTTTTCTACGTCAGCACGCACTTCCTGGTCTACGCCGGGCTGGACCAGCGGTTCGATGTCCCGGCGATCGTCGAAGACATTGCCAAACGGCCGTACATTACGATCGGCATGACCGCGCTGCTGCTACTGCTGCCCCTGGCCGTCACGTCGACTCAAGCCATGATGCGTCGGCTCGGCCGCAGGTGGAAGTCGCTGCACCGGCTGGTCTATGCGATTGCGATTCTGGGTGTTTGGCACTTTTACTGGCAGGTGAAACTGGATACCCTTGAGGCTCTGATCTATGCCGCCATCCTGGCCGTACTGCTCGGCTTCCGCCTCGTGGACTGGCGGCGCCGGCAGGCACGCGGCGCGGTGGCCGAATCCAGGAGTAACCATGACCGTCTTGCGCACCCCCGACAACCGCTTTGAAAACCTGAGCGGCTATCCGTTCGAACCCCATTACTGCGTCATAGCCGATCCCGCTCTTGGGGCGCTCCGTGTCCATTACGTCGATGAAGGTCCCGCGCACGGCCCTGTCGTTCTGTGTCTGCACGGCGAGCCGACCTGGAGCTACCTGTACCGCAAGATGATCCCGCTGTTCGCAGCGGCCGGGTTTCGAGTCCTGGCCCCCGACCTCATCGGATTCGGACGCTCGGACAAGCCCTCGGAGCGCACTGATTACACCTACGCTCGCCATATCCGCTGGATGAGCGACTGGCTCTTCGCCATGGGACTGTGCGACGTGACCCTGCTGGGTCAGGACTGGGGCGGGCTGATCGGCTTGCGGCTGGTCGTGCAGCATCCCGAGCGCTTTGCACGGTTTTCGCTTTCCAACACCGGATTGCCGACCGGGGATCACGCAGTGAACGAGGCTTTTTACCGCTGGCGGAAATTCAGCCAGGAGGATCCCGAATTCGACGTCGGCTACATCGTCAACCTGTTCGGCCGCGGAGACCTGACAGAGGAAGAGATCGAGGCCTACCGCGCTCCCTTCCCCTCGGATGACTACAAGGCGGGCGCGAGGCAGTTTCCGATGCTCGTTCCGACGGAGCCCGACAACGCGGAATCCGAGGCCAACCGCGAAGCCTGGAAGGTGCTGATGCAGTGGCACAAGCCGGCCCTGATGTGCTTCTCGGACTCCGACCCCATCATGGCGGGGGGCGAGAAACCCTTCCTGAAGCTGGTGCCGGGCACCCGTGACCAGCCACACGTCACGCTGAGTGGGCGTCACTTCATCCAGGAGGAGGACGGCGAGGGCTGGGCCCGGGCCGTCGTCGACTGGATGCGGGACTGAGGGTCGTCCGACCGCGGTAGCGGCAGGTTGGCCGCGCACCGCCGACCTGGCGGACCGTGGCTCGCGTAAAGGCGGTCGGTCGGCGAGGGTCTCAGCCCGGCCGGCAATCGCGGTTGCAAAAGCGCTTCTTCGGCGCGTAGGGAAAGATGTCGGCCTGCCCACCGGTGAGGATATTCTGCTTCATCAACTGCCACCAGTCCGGGTCCA
>JBFFUJ010000028.1:0-16103 GCA_041571375.1 Lysobacterales bacterium
GGCAAGGACTTCGACGACAGCGACGCCCTGGCCTTTTTCGAAGAGGGCCAGGAGGCGGCGCGCAGCGGCCGCGTCGAGACGCCTTTCGCCTATCACGGGGCGTATGCCGGCGAGCCCGACAAGGGTTTTGCCGACGGCCTGCCCGTGATCGAGAAGGCCGAAGTCTCGCGCGGCATGGCGAAAGTCTCCGAGGACCCCGAAACCGGCCTGCTGAACGTGGAGCTGGAGCCGCTGTGGGCCATGGCCGAGGTGCCGGGCCGCATCGCGCCCGGGCACGGCGCCTGTCCCGGTTGCGGTGCATTCCCCGTGCTGCATCAGGTGTTCAGTGTGCTGGAGGGCGATATCGTGGTGCTGTTCCAGACCGGTTGCGCCATGGTGGTCACCACCGGCTATCCGAAGACTGCGCACCGCATCACCTATATCCACAACCTGTTCCAGAACGGTGCCGCCACGCTGTCGGGCCTGGTCGAGATGTATCACGAATTGCAGCGCCGCGGCCAGCTGCCGGATTCGCGCGACATCACCTTCCTGATGGTCACCGGTGACGGGGGCATGGACATCGGCATGGGCGCCGCCCTGGGCGCCGCCCACCGCAACCACCACATGATGGTCCTCGAGTACGACAACCAGGGTTACATGAACACCGGCGCCCAATTGTCGTACTCGACCCCGCTGGGTCACCGCACCTCGACCAGTGAAGTGGGGCGGGCCCGGCGCGGCAAGGTCACGCACCACAAGGATACGCCGCAGATCTTTGCCGCGTCGCACATTCCGTACGTCTTCACGGCCAGCGAGGGCTACCCCGAGGACCTGATGCGCAAGGCGGCCAAAGCGCAGTGGTACGCGAGGCGGATGGGCATGACTTACGGCAAGATCCTGTCTTTCTGCCCGCTCAACTGGACCACCACCGACGACGCGGCCGAATCCGTATTGCAGGTCGCCATCGACGCCTGCTTCTTCCCGGTCTACGAAATCGAGCGCGGCCGCACCCACATCACCTACGACCCCGAGCTGCTGGGCAGGCGCCGCCCCGTCAGGGACTGGCTGGGTCAGATGGGCAAGACCCGGCACCTGCTGAAGGAAGGCAACGAGGAACACCTGGCGGCGATCGAAGGCGAGATCGAACGTCGCTGGCGGCGCCTCAAAGCCATGCACGAGCATCCCGATCTGTGAACGAATCTACCACGAGCCAACAGGGTTGAAGTCATGGTCAAAATCGTTGAAAAGCGACAGCTGACAGCAATCACCAGGCTCTATCGGGTGGAGGCGCCGCTGATTGCGCGTGCCGCTCGGGCGGGCCAGTTCGTCATCGTGCGGGTCCGCGAGGGTGGCGAGCGGATCCCGCTGACGATCACCGATTACGATCGTGATTCGGGCCTGCTGACGATCGTGGTCCAGGAGGTCGGAGCCACCACGCGGCGGCTCGGACTGCTCGAGGAGGGCGAGGAAATCCTCGACATGGTGGGGCCGCTGGGCGAGGCTCCGGATATCCCGGGCGGGGGGCACATCGTGGGCGTGGGTGGAGGCTACGGGTCGGCGGCCCTGCTGTGCCTGATGCGGGAGCTCAGCAATCGCGGGGAGGACACCACCATCGTCATGGGAGCGCGGAGCCGGGATCTGTTGATCCTGAGCGACGAACTGGCCGGGGTATGTGACCACCTGGAGATCTGCACCGATGACGGTTCGGCCGGTTTCAAGGGTTTCGTCACCGAGCGGCTCCAGGAAATGATCGAAGGCCAGCCCCCGGGCCGTCCTGATTTCGTGATCGCCATCGGGCCGATGCCGATGATGCGTGCCGTGGAGGAAACCACGCGGGCGGCGGGCATCGCCAATGTCGCTTCGCTGGATCCCCTGATGATCGACGGCACGGGCATGTGCGGTGGCTGTCGGGTCACTGTGGGCGGTCAGGTCCGCTTCGCCTGTGTCGACGGGCCCTTTTTCGACGCGCACGAGGTCGATTTCAACGAGGCCGTCCAGCGCAGCAAGATGTACGTCAAGGAAGAACAGCGGGCGGCCGACTGTCAGCGTGCCGCCGCGGGAGCAGCCTGATGCCTGTCAAACGCTCCGACAAGACCCCGATGCCGCATCGCGAACCGGCGTTGCGGGCCCGCGATTTCGAAGAGGTCAACGAAGGTTACTGCTTCAGCCACGCGATGTTCGAGGCCGAACGCTGCCTGCGTTGCCAGGACCCGGTATGCATCGACGGCTGTCCTGTGCGGGTGCCGATCTCCGACTTCATGCACGCGATTGCGGCCGGTGACATGAAGAAAGCCGCGCAACTGCTGCGCACGGCCAATCCGCTGGCCGCCATCTGCGGCCGCGTGTGCCCGCAGGAATCGCAGTGCGAGTTGAAGTGCCACATGAGCAAGCGCTTTGGGCCGGTCGCCATCGGTCACCTGGAACGGTTCGTCTCCGACTGGGAGATGCAGCAACCGGTGGAGGACGAGCCGCTGCAACCCTGGCGCGAGGAGAAGATTGCCATTGTCGGGTCGGGGCCCTCGGGACTGGTCTGCGCCGGTGAGTTGGCACGCATGGGTTATCCCGTAACGGTTTACGAGGCGCTGCATGCGCCGGGCGGCGTGCTCCGCTATGGGATCCCGGAATTCCGCCTGCCCAATTCGATCCTCGATTGGGAAATCGCTTCGCTGGAACGCCTGGGCGTCTCTTTTGTCAACAACGTGATCATCGGCAAGACCCTGACCCTGGATCAGTTGTTCAGGGAAATGGGCTATGCGGCGGTCTTTATCGGCACCGGCGCCGGGCTGCCGAAGTTCATGGGCATTCCCGGGGAAAGCCTGAACGGCGTGTATTCAGCCAACGAGTTCCTGACCCGAATCAACCTGATGCAGGCCTTCGAATTTCCGCAGGCCGAGACGCCGCTGAAGGTGGGCAGGCGGGTCGCCGTGATCGGCTCGGGCAACACGGCAATGGACGCCGTGCGTTCCGCGCTGCGCCTCGGGGCGGAACGCGCGATGGTGGTCTATCGCCGCAGCGAGAAGGAAATGACCGCCCGTATCGAAGAGTATGAGCACGCCATCGAGGAAGGCGTGGAATTCCACTGGCTGACCAACCCCGTCGAAGTTCTGGGCGAGGAGGGATGGGTCACCGGTCTGAAGTGCGTGAAAATGAAGCTGGGCGAGCCCGATGAGTCCGGACGCGCCCGACCCATCCCGATCGAGGGCTCGGAATTTGTTTTTCCGGTAGACAACGTGGTGCTTTCCATCGGCACGCGGCCGAACCCGTTGCTGGCAAAAGCGACGCCGGGGCTGAAAACGCATTCCTGGGGTGGGCTGCTGGTGGATGAGCGGCAGGTCGAAACCAGCGTGCACCGGGTTTATGCGGGCGGCGACGCGGTCACCGGCGCCGCCACCGTAATTCTCGCCGCCGGCGCCGGCAAGCGCGCGGCGGAAGCGATCCATTCCGACCTGGCCGCCGACACGGCCACGGCCTGATCGAGCAGATCAGCGCTCGACGTATTCGTAGCGTTCGCTCATTCGATGCAGGCAGGCATCGAAGGTCCGACTGATCTGGGTCGTGTTACGGATGCGCTCGATTCTCGGCCAGGTCGCACGCCGCCCCTCCATCATCATGGCCTCCATCTGTTTCGGCCCGACATCGCGGAACATTCGCCCGATCCGCAGGAGGCTCTTGTCAGGGTAAATGGTGATATCCCCACTGTAGTTCTGGCGTGCGACCGCGTGGGCCTTCTTGATGATGTTGCCGAGCCCGGGCAGGTCGAAGTGCTGCTGAACCAGCTCGAGGAGATGCTCGATCTGCACCATCGGCGCTTTCACGATGACATCCTGTATGAACGGAATCACGCCGGTGTCGTCGATTTCCTCGTTGAGGAACGGCACGACGTGCGGGTTGGCCTGGCTGACAATGTAGTGGTTGATGTTATGGAGCCTGTTGACCTTGCCTTTCGGGATGTCGTCGTGCACGGAACCGTCGATCCAGCGGTTCTGGGGCATGTAGGCGACGGATTTGCCCTCGAAATTCTTGGCCCTCAGCTGCACGGCGGGGTAGACACCGGGTATCGCCGCAGAGGCCAGGGCCGCCCGGCGGATCAGTACGTTGGGGGCCGTCAGGTAGTTGAGCAGGCGCGGAAACTGGTGGGAGTCCGCCGGTGAGACCGAGATGTTCAGAATGCGGTTGGTGTGGTGGTAGGCCTCGAGAAAGGTCATGTCCGGCACGATTTGGTCGATGCAGCGCTGCAGCACCTTCTGGTCGAGTACGGCCTTGCCGATGCCCAGATCGCCCAGCCTGACCAGGCGCGCCCATTCAAAGCGCCAGTCACCTTGCCGGATGAGTTCCTCCCATTCCTGGTCGGTATGGGTGGCGAGAATGCCCGCAACGACCGAGCCCGCGCTGGAACCGGTGATTACGCGCGGCAGGATCCCCTGCAGTTCAAGCTCCCGGATCACGCCGATGTGGAACAGGCCCAGCGACGCGCCACCACTCAGCAACAGGGCGGAGCGACCAAAACTGCGGGCCGCACGTTTCAGGAAAATGCGCTTGCGCTTTGGCGGGAGGTCGTCCACGCCAACCTCGCACAGCAGGTGCAGCGCGGCGCAGACCTCGTCGAGGTAGGCGTTGACCAGTTTCTTGGTGCCGGCGCGCGAATGCTGGTACAGAGCCGGGTTGGCCATGTTGCCGAGATTGCCGTGCAACTCCTCACGCAGGCGGAAACGCAGGCGATCCAGGTCTTTGCGACGCCGCAGCTTGCGCAGAACCCGAACGCGGGATGCGAGCAGCTTATGGTCGTAATCGGGCGAAACCGGATCCTCCCTCCATTTGTCCAGCCCGTCCAGGTGATCCAACTCCAGCGCGGCGGCGTGCCACTCTTCGTATGAGGTGGCCTCGGCCAGTGCAAGTTCATATTTTTTCGACATGGTGCTCATGGGTTCACCCTAACAGCAGACGGGGCCTGGTTCGTTGTCCAAGGTCACAAACACGGCTCCCGTTTCAGCCAGCCTGGTCCAGGCTGGACGTGTGATCAACGGGCGACGGCGGCCAGGGCTTGCATGCCCCGAGGATCTGCTCTTGCCGGTCGTCACCGGATTCCAGGATGCCGTAAAATTTCTTGAGGTAGGTCCGCGTGAGCCGCCAACTGGCGCGATCCATTCCGGGGATTTCGCCAGGCAGGTCCAGGATGGCCTCCTTGTGCTCCGCGAAATCTGCAAACAGCGCCTCCCAATCGACCCCGGGCTGGCAATGGCCCAGAAAGTAGCGCTGCTTCACGTTATCGATGGGTAGGGCCGGTGCCGGCCCGGCATAGTCTGCCGCCACCAGTCCGGACATATCCAGATCGTAAGGGACGGGGAACTGCCGGCCGTCCCCATTCTGGAGCAGCACGACATTCCGTTCGCGCACGATCGACCAGTCGGTATTGCCGATCATGAAATGGAACAGGGCCAGGCGGGCTGCCGCCTGCGCATCGATCGCCTCCGGGTCGTAGCTGCCGCGCGGGAGTCGAACGCTGGCGGTGCGCGCGGCCACGGAGTCGAAATGCTCGGTGAAAAAAGCGTAGTACCCCACAGACCGGCGTAACCGGCCCGGCTCGGAGTAGCCAATCCGCGCCAACCGGGCGCGCACACTCACCTCGCTCAATTCGTTGTAGATGCGGTGGCCCAGAAACTCTCGCAGGAGATACTGCTCATAGCTGGTACGCGGCGCTCCGGAACGTCGCCTGCTGAGCGCCAGCCCCTTGCCGCAATGGGTGGTCAGGGGCAGCACCGACTGGCCTTCGAACACCGTGCCGTTCGTGATGTCAGGGTCGAAGCGGAGCCAGAGCAGCGGCACCGAGCAATTACGGCTGAGCGACCGCCAGCCGCCGCGGACCTTCACCTCGACGGCCAGGCTGCGTTCAGCGCCGGCTTCATCCTCGTAGGTCAGGGTCGCCGGGCTGAATTCGCATTGCGCATCCTCGCGCGGACGGCACAGTTCCTTGAAATCAATGGGCAGCCGGACCTCGAGCGTCACGTCGCTGGCGAACAGCGGGTGCTCGGCCTGCACTGGCGAGACGCTCAGCAGGGCCACCGTCAGTAGCAACAGTCTGGCAATCATGGAGCGCAGCCCGTTGCCATCGCCGGCTCCTGGCAGTCAGCCGCCGAAGCGCGCCTTGGCCTCGGCCCGGCGCCGGTGCAACAGCGGCTCGGTGTAGCCGCTGGGCTGCTCGCGGCCGAGGAAAACCAGATCGCAGGCGGCCTGGAAGGCCACGCTGTCGCCGTAGTCCGGGGCCATGTTCCGGTAGTGCGGATCACCGGCGTTCTGGCTGTCGACCACCTTCGCCATGCGCTGCATCGTCTCCAGCACCTGCTCCCGCGAGACGATTCCGTGGTAGAGCCAGTTGCAGATGTGCTGGCTGGAGATGCGCAGGGTCGCGCGATCCTCCATCAGGCCGACGTGGTTGATGTCCGGCACCTTGGA
The DNA here is from genome assembly GCA_041571375.1 of Lysobacterales bacterium. Taxonomy (GTDB): domain Bacteria; phylum Pseudomonadota; class Gammaproteobacteria; order Xanthomonadales; family SZUA-36; genus CALKKN01. Next base: position 6,430 of record JBFFUJ010000028.1, read on the forward strand.
GCAGCCTACGCCCTGATCGACCCAGCGCACGACGTAACCCAGGATGCCCTGGGCATTGTTGTCGAGTTCCGCCTGAATGTCCTTCGCGGCGAGGCGCGCCTCACCCAGCAACGGGGGCGTCAGAATGTCATCCAGGCTGGCCCGGTCGCGGTCGATGAGTTCCTCCTGGCGCCGGCTGACGCTGTACGCGAGATAATGCGTCGCGTGCAGCGTGGCCGCGGTGGGTGAGGGCACCCAGGCGCAGTTGGCGCCGGCCTGGAGGTGGGCGATCTTGCTCTCGACCATGGCCTTCATCTCGTCCGGCATGGCCCACATGCCCTTGCCGATCTGCGCCTTGCCCCGGAATCCGCACTCGAGACCGATGTCCACGTTCCAGTCTTCATAGGCCAGGATCCATGGCTGTTTCTTGATCGTTTCCTTGGGCAGCATGGGGCCTGCGTCCATGCTGGTGTGGATCTCGTCGCCGGTGCGGTCGAGAAAGCCCGTGTTGATGAACACCACGCGGTTCTGTGCCGCGCGTATGCACTCCTTGAGATTCACCGTCGTCCGGCGCTCCTCGTCCATGATGCCGACCTTGACGGTGTTCCGTTCCAGCCCGAGGCAGTCTTCGATGCGGTCGAAAAGCTCGTTGGCGAAAGCGACTTCCTCGGGCCCGTGCATCTTCGGCTTCACGATGTAGATGCTGCCGGTACGGCTGTTGGGCAGGCTCGTATGGCCGCGCAGGTTGTTCATGGCGCACAGCACGGTGACCATGCCGTCAAGGAAGCCCTCCGGCGTCTCGCGTCCCTCGCGATCGAGCACGGCACTGGTGGTCATGAGATGGCCGACATTTCGCACCAGCATCAGGCTGCGGCCGGGCAGGCTGAGCCGTGCGCCGTCGGGCGCCGTGTACTGGCGATCGGGTTCGAGCCGGCGGGTCATCAGCTTGCCGCCCTTCTGGAAGGTGTCTTCGAGATCGCCCTTCATCAGGCCCAGCCAGTTCCGGTACACGCCGACCTTGTCCTCGGCATCCACCGCTGCGACCGAGTCCTCGCAATCCTGAATCGTGGTGATGGCCGCTTCGATCAGGATGTCCTTGAGGCCGGCTGCGGACATCTGTCCCACGGGGTGACTGCGGTCGACCTGCAGTTCCATGTGCAGCCCGTTGCTGACCAGCAGGACAACCAGCTTCTCACCCTCTCCCCGGAAACCGGCGAATTGCTCGCCACGGGCAAGCGCGGTCTCGCGGCCGTCCTGCAGCTTCACGCGCAGAGCGGTCGGTCGGATGCCCGTGTCGATTGAATATTCCGCGACTTCGGCATGTTTGCCAGCGGCCAGCGGCACCACCTGGTCCAGCAGTCCGGCCGCTTTGGCAATCACCTTTTCGCCGCGGGCAGGATTGAAGCGGGCGCCTTTCTCGCAGCCGGGATCTTCCGGGATCACATCGGTGCCGTAGTAGGCGTCATACAGGCTGCCCCAGCGGGCATTGGCTGCGTTGAGGGCATAGCGTGCATTGCTGACCGGCACCACCAGCTGCGGTCCGGCGATGGAGGCGATTTCGGGGTCCACATTGGAGGTGCCGATCGCGAACGCTTCGCCTTCCGGCACCAGGTAACCGATTTTTTCCAGGAACGCTCGGTAAGCGCTGTGATCCAGTGCACCCGGGTGCTGGCGATGCCAGGCGTCGATCTGCTCCTGGATCCGGTCGCGCTTGTCGAGCAATTCACGGTTTTTCGGCCCCAGTTCGTCGACGATTGCGGAATAACCGGCCCAGAACGCGTCCGGATCGACGCCCGCGCCAGGCGCGATCTCTGCGTTGACCATCAGGTAAAGCTCTACCGCGACGGACAGACCGCTGTGTTCGATTCTGGAACTCATAACTCTTCAGGCCTGTATAGGGTGTGTTAACGGTAAAACCAGATTCCCCGGTGCTCGGCAGTCGCAGCAAGGAGGGCGGGCATCAATCGGGGCGACTGGCAAAGTAGTTCAGCAGCGCGTCGATCTCGTCCTCGGGCAGGTCCGTTACCAGGGTCTCCATCGCCGGCGGCACGAGATGCTCGCCCGTCGGGACAAAACCGAGCTGTTTTCTGAGGTAGGTCGTCCACTGGCCGACCAGCTTCGGGCCCCGCTCAGCCCTGCCAGGTGAGGATTCATGGCATACCGCGCAGTGTTCCTGGTAGAGTCCGGCACCCCGGGCGGCCAGGGCCGGGTCGAATTCCTGTTCGGCGGGAACGAATGGCAGGGCGCCGTAATGCGCGGCCAGCGCCTGGATATCCTCCATGCTCAATCCCTCGGCGACCTGGCACATGTCGGTCCGCGGCCGGCTGGTGTCACCGTGGCGAAAGGTGCTCTTGACGCAGGGCCGGCCCCAGACCTGGTAGGTGCGCAGGGATTTCTCCAGATAGGCTGCGTTCTGGCCGGCGATGGACGGGATGTCTTCATGCGCCGATACGCCGGCCGGGCCGTGGCAACCCTCACATTGCGCCACGAGGTCATCGATTTCCGCGCCCGCCGCCGGGCCAACCGCCAGCAGGATCAGCGTCACGCAACTGCTCAGCACCAGAACTCTCATGGAGCCTCCATAGGACTGCCCGTCTAACACGAATATAGGGTCAGGCCGCCGATTGTACCTTGACCCACATCAGAGTGCAGGGAACGCCGTGCGTTGGGTATTTCGCGGTCCGCAGAACCCCGGACCATGGTCTTTGTGAGCGCTTTCGGAGTCGCATGCAAGCCGGCTCAGGGTCGGGCCAACCCTGGCGATGCAGGGCCCGGAAACCTCTTCGGCCAGGGTGAAGCCAGGCGGCTGCTTCCCTGTGTGTCCGGCAGACGATATCCTTGGGAAATGGGCCTTGTCGCAGAGCTTGTTCAACGGTGAAACTGTCCGCCTTCGGGGAGAAATTTGCCAACGAGTCGGGAATTGTGGGCCTGATGTACGATCTCGGCGACGCCCTTACCGAAAACCCCGACATGGTCATGATGGGCGGCGGCAATCCGGGGCGGCTGCCGGCCATGGAAGAGGTGTTCCGGCGGCAATTGGAAGCGGTCATGAGCGACCCGGACCAGCGCCACCTGCTGTTCGGGCGCTATCAGTCGCCTCAGGGTGATCTCGAGTTCCGCCAGAGCATCGCCGCGCTGCTGTCGCGCGAGTTCGGCTGGAAGCTGGGCGCCGGCAACATTGCGATCGCCAACGGCAGCCAATCCGCGGCTTTCATCCTGTTCAACCTGTTTGCCGGGCCGATGCCGGATGGCAGCCATCGGCAGATCCTCCTGCCGCTGACGCCGGAATACCCGGGCTATGCCGACAGCGGGCTGAGCGAGCAGTTCTTCACCGCGATGAAGCCCGGGATCGAACTCCTGGACGACGACCTGTTCAAGTACCGGGTCGACTTCTCGCGGCTGGCGATCGACGGGCGGGTGGGTGCCCTGTGCGTTTCACGGCCGACCAATCCGACCGGCAACGTCCTGACGGACGGCGAAATGGCACACCTGGATGAACTCGCCCGCCACTGGGACGTGCCCCTGCTGGTTGACGGGGCCTATGGCCTGCCGTTCCCGAACATTCTGTTTACCGGGGGGCAGCCCCACTGGAACGACAACATCATCCTGATGCTGAGCCTGTCAAAGCTCGGCCTGCCGGGTGTTCGCACCGGCATCGTGGTGGCGCGGGAGGACATCATCGCGGTATTTGCCAACGCCAACGGCATTCTGAACCTTGCGCCAGGCAATATCGGTCCGGCCGTTGCGAACGGACTGTTTCGCAGCGGAGAGATCCTCGAACTGGCACGGGACCAGGTCCGGCCGTTCTACGAATCGCGGGTCAAGGCTGCGGTCAGCGCGTTTCGGGCCAGCCTGGGAGGCTTGCCGTTCCGGATTCACAAACCGGAGGGCGCGATATTCCTCTGGCTGTGGTTCGAGGGACTGCCGATCCGCAGCCAGCTCCTGTACGAGCGTTTGAAGCGCCGGGGCGTGCTCGTGGTACCCGGTCAGCACAGCTTTTTCGGGCTGAAGGAGGACTGGCCGCACCGCCACGAGTGCCTCCGCGTCTCTTATGTCCAGGAACCGTCGCTCGTGCGCCGGGGGGCGGAACTGATCGCCGAGGAAGTTCGCCGCGCTTACCGCGAGGGCGGCTAGCCGACTTCGCTCCCTAGACGGGCGGGTGGAGGTGGTGCCAGCTGGTCACCTGCTCGTAGGCGTGGCCGATCCGACACAGCATGCCCTCGGACAGGTGCCGTCCCATGAACTGGATGGCGTAGGGTACGCCCGCCTCCGACGCGCCGCAGGGCACCGTGAGGGTGGGGGTGCCGGCGAAATCGGCCGGGATCGTGAACTGCATCTGGACAGCGGCGAACAGGGGCTCCAGCGCCGCACGGTCGCCGTATTGCACTGCCCGGTCCACGGCAAAGGTCACGCCGCCGGACGGGCAGACCATGGCATCGACGGTTTCGAGCAGGTGACGGAACTGCCGGTTGAACGCCTCGCGCAGCGCGGTCGCCCCGGCATATTGTTCTGCGGAAACCCCGGCGCCGCTGGCCAGGAAATCGCGGAAGAATGGACCATATCGCGCCGGATCGGCGCCGAATTGTGTCGCATGCGCCGCGTAGGCTTCGCGCGCGCAGATCGCGAACCAGGCATCGCCGGTATGCGCCGTCTCCTCGGGCATGCGAACCTCGACCAACTCCGCACCGAGATTCTGCAGGGTGTCCAACGCCCGTTCGATGGCCGCCAGCAGACCGGCGTCGGTGCCGGCGCCGGCATACGCAGGATCGTAGCCGATCCGAAGGCCGCCGACCCCGGCGTCGATGCCGGCCAGCATGTCGGGCACCGGGTCGCGCAGCGACGTCGGATCGTTTGCATCGAAACCCGCCATGGACTGCAGCATGACCGCGGCGTCGGCGCTGCGCCGGGTCATCGGGCCGACATGGTCGAGCGACTCGGCCAGAGGCAGCACGCCGTGGCGGCTGACGCGGCCGTAAGTGGGCTTGAGGCCGACAATGCCGTTGGCCATCGACGGGAAGCGGATCGAGCCGCCGGTATCGCTGCCGAGCGAGGCGAAGCAGAGCCCGGCGGCCGTCGCGACACCGGAGCCGCTGGAGGAGGCGCCGGGCCAGAGGTCCTCGCGCCATGGATTCACCGGGATATCGAAGTCCGGATGGTAACCGGCCATCGCACCTTCGGTGAGGTTCAGCTTGCCGAGCAGCACCGCGCCGGCCTGCTCGAGCCGCCGGATCACGGTGGCGTCGGAATCGGGGACGAAGTCCCGGTATGCCGCCATACCGCCCATGGTCGGGGTGCCCCGCGTGTAGCAAAGGTCTTTAACCGCGATCGGGACACCGTGCAGCGGCCCCCGGTATTTGCCCGTTACGATTTCCTGCTCGGCCTGGCGCGCTGCCGACAGGGCCCGCTCGGCGGTCACCGTCGCAAAGCTTTGCAGTCGAGAATCGAGCGCTTCGATCCGGCGCAGCATGTGCCCGGTGAGTTCCACGGGCGACAGCTCACCAGTGGCGATCGAAGCCGCGACCTCGGTCAGGCTTTGGTAGTGAATGTCGCTCGGCATGACACGCTTCCTCCGCTCCACCGGTTTCGGAGCCGCCGGCTCACGCGAGCAGCCGGCCAGGGCGCCGGCCCCGGCGGCGGCGCCCAGCAGGGCAAGGAGTTCGCGGCGGGTGAAGGTCGGGCGGCGGTGGCGGTCCAGCATCGTCGTAAGCTCCACGGCTTTACGGCAATGGTATCATTTCAGGGCAGCGCCAGACCCGGGAGACCCCCAGTGAAGCCCCAGTCATTCGTCGAACTGCTCGGCCGGGAGAAGGCCAGCGCCATCCTGCGTACGGACGACCAGGACAAAGCTGCACTGGCCATGGAGGCGGCCCTCCGCGGCGGCTTCAGGGTGGTCGAATTCACCCTGACCATACCGGGGGTTTTCGAAATGGTCCGCGAATTCTCGCAGCGCGACGGCCTGGTGGTCGGCACCGGGACCGTGATGGACGAGCACCAGGCGCGGCAGTCGGTGACCGCAGGTGCCCGTTTCCTGGTTTCGCCGGTGGTGGACGAGGCCGTGATCTCGGTTGCCAGGGAACTGGGGGTGGCTTGCATGCCCGGTTGCCACACCCCCACCGAGATGCTGCGCGCGCATCGGGCCGGCGCCGATTTGTGCAAGTTGTTTCCTGCCCCGGCCGGGGGGGCTTCCTGGGTCCGCTCCGTGCTGGGCCCGATGCCTTTCCTGAGGATCGTGCCGACCAACGGGGTGGACGAGCACAATGCGGCCCGGTGGATCGAGGCCGGCGCCCATGCAGTAGGCTTCGTGGCGACCCTGTTCGAACCGGGGGACATGGACGCCGGGCGCTGGGATGCCATAGAAGGGCGTGCGAGCCGCTGCCTGTCCGCAGCGCAGGGCCAAGCCTGAGGGAGTACGCGACGCTTTGAAGACCTTTAGGGAAGCCCTGCAGAACCGGCCGGCCAGCGTCGCGCCGAGTCAGCCTGCCACAAGTCGAGGACCTGTGATGTTCCGGCTCGCGAAAATCCTGGCTGTTCTGTTCCTGCTCGTGTTGGTCGGTTGCGGCGACGGTGAGAAGGCTGCGCGGGGCGTCGACGCCGACCCTTATGCGGATCTGGTGCTGATCAACGGATACGTCTACACAGCGGATCGCCGCCGCACCGTGGCGCAGGCCGTCGCAGTCACGGATGGCCTGGTGTCAGCGGTCGGTGGTGATGACGAAATCCGTCGGCTGCAAGGCCCCGATACCGAGGTGATCGATCTGGCCGGCCGCATGCTGCTGCCTGGCCTGCAGGATGCGCACATCCACATCTTCGGAATCGTCGAGCCGGACGTGTGCACCCTGCGCAGCCGCCCCATGCCGCTGGCCGAGATGGTCCCTTACCTGCAAGCGTGCGTGCAACGGTACGCGCCCGGACCGGGCGAATGGCTGACCGTGGACATGTGGAATTTCGCGGTGGGCAACCAGGTTTCCGAGGAGTATCCGAACCTGCGCGCCGCACTCGACGCGGTATCGACGGAGCATCCCATCATATTGTGGGGCAACGACGGCCACCATGGCGCCGTCAACTCCCGGGCACTGGAGAGGGCGCGAGATGCGCAGGGCAACGTGGCCGGTCTCAGCGCGGATACGCTCGCGACGGCATTCGCCGGGTATCGCGAACTGGTCGGCGTCGATGAAAACGGTGAGCCGGATGGCGGATTGCACGAGCACGCCCGCGGCCTGGTTGGGCCCCCGCCACGTCGCGACCCGGAAAAGCTCGGCGGCCTGCTGCCGCAGATAGGACAGGTCCTGGCGCGCAATGGCATCACCTCGGTGCAGGAGGCCTCTCTGGATCCGGGCTTCCTGCCGTATCTTCGCGATTTTTATACATCCGGCGACATGCGATTCCGGCTGCGGGTCGCCACGCGGCTGGTGCCGGCGGACTACCGCGATGCGCTGACCGGCGAGGTCGCGATCGACACGATGATGGATGAGCTGGATAGCATCCGCCAGCAGTGGGCCGGCAATTCTCTCGTGCGACCGACGGCGGTCAAGATCTACGCCGACGGCGTGCTCGAAGGCAACGTCTATGCCGACCCGCCGACGTTGCCCAATTCGGCCGTCCTCAATGCCTACCGCCAGCCCCGGTTCCGCTTCGACCCGATCGCGGGTTCAGTGGACGTGGTCGGTTACATCGATACGGCCAGCCCGCTGTGCCAGGAAACCCGGGGCAACATGGACCAATACCGGGACGAGCGGGCCCTCGAGGCCTTCCGGGCCGAGCACGGCTTCCATCCCGGCCAGTGCACGATCTCCTACGGGGTGATGGCGGACGCCGAGGACTTCGTCAAACAGTACCTGCGGCGGCTGGATGAGGCCGGGTTTACCGTCCACATACACGCGATCGGCGACCGCGCCGTGCGGGCGGCCGCGGATGCCCTCGAGCAGGTCGTGCCGCCCGACGGCAGCAACCCACTGCGCCACGGCATGGCGCATTTGCAACTGGTCCATCCGGAGGACCAGAAACGGATTGGCCAGATGGGCCTGTATCTGGCGTGGACCTTTGCCTGGATGCTGACCGATCCGGAGTACGACTGGACCGTGATGCCGTTCGTCGACGACGTCACTGATTCGGGCGGCATCTATGATCCCGCACACTACGCGATGCAGAACAGCTATCCGGTGCGCAGTATGGCGGAATACGGCGCCGTGACCGTCGCCGGCAGCGACGCGCCGGTCGACGACCGTTCACCACGGCCCTTTGTCAACATGGCCATCGGTACGGCGCGCCGGGGGGTGGAGGGCAACGTGCTGAATGCCGGCGAGCGCCTGGACATCCATGAGTTGATTGCGGCCTATACCATCGACGCCGCGCGGGCGCTAAACCACGAGGCGAGCACCGGCTCGATCGAGCCAGGCAAGAAAGCCGACCTGGCCGTCCTCGACCGCAACCTCGTCACGCTCTGGGAGCAGGGCGATACTCGGGGAATACTCGAAACCCGGGTCGACCTCACGCTGTTCGAGGGTGAGGTGATCTACAGCAGGCAATGACGGGGACCCGAGATTTCCGCATGGGCCTCGACCACTTGAGGAGGAGAGAAAATGAACGGGCTGAGAAGCGAAATTGAAAGCAAGGCCAGCAGCATGAAATGGATGGGCATCCTGACCATCATCTTCGGCGTACTTGCCATGATGATGCCGTATGTGACCGGGCAGTCCGTCCTGCTGCTGATCGGCATGTTCGTGATGGCCGGCGGCATTCTGCGCATGATATGGGCGTTCAGGGCCGGCAGCCTGGGCAGGGGTATCCTGGTGTTCATTATTGGCGTGCTGACCCTGCTGGCGGGGTTCTGGATCCTGACCGAACCGTACATCGCGGCCGGGGCTCTGACCCTCGTGCTGTCGGTCTATTTCTTCGCGGACGGCCTGGCGGAAATCTTCGCCGCCTTCTCCGTAGAGCAAGGCAAGGGCTGGCTGCTCTTCGACGGGGTGGTGACCGTCATCCTCGGCGTCCTGCTGTTCATGGGCTTCCCGTTCTCCGGTCCGCTGGCGGTCGGCGTGCTGCTGGGCATCAAGCTGTTGCTTGCCGGCATCACGATGCTGACGCTGGGTTCGGCGGTGAAACGCGCCCTTTGACCGCTCGATCTGTAAACACCGAGGCGCAATAGCGGGCGCCCGGTATTGCCGCGTGACCGGGGCAGGTGGCGGCGGATCATCCGGTGGCCGGATTTCCCCGCCTTCATCATGCTGCTGATATTTGGCCCGGGCGTTGCGGCAAATGAAGACGTAACGCGCACCGGGAAAGCTTTTTCCGGCAAAGGCTGACGCAGCGCATTCTTGGAGGTCTTCGCCGGGAACCGCGGACGTTCGATGTGCTGGTTCTTGAGGAACTCGCGCCCACCCCGACCGAACAGCCAGGCGAAAGCGGCGGGCATTACGGGTCAGCGCAGACCCGCGAGGGGTATCAGTCGGTGTCGACCTCGAGTTGCCCACTGAGCCGCCGCCAGATGTGCGACCAGCTCATGCCGATGGCCAGCAGGGTGCCGAGTGCAAACAGCGCCAGCCATGCGATGCTGCTGGCGGATTCCGGATGCAATATGCCGAGATCGACCAGCAACCAAATCCCGCTGCCCAGCACGGCCGCTCCAATCACGCTGCCCAGGAAACCCAGGCTGCGCTCGGTGGCAATGATGAAGACGGTCCAGACGGCGATGAGCA
>JBFFUJ010000029.1:0-16091 GCA_041571375.1 Lysobacterales bacterium
CTGGATCCGCATCTGACGGTCGGCCTGCCCGGTTCGAGGATCCTGCGCGATCTTTTCGAGGGGCTGACCACGGAATCGCCGGACGGTGAAATCGTCCCGGGCGTGGCCCAGGGTTGGAACATTTCCCGGGACGCCCGGACCTACACGTTCTACCTGCGGCGTGGTCTGGTCTGGTCCAACGGCGATCCACTGACCGCAGAAGACTTCCTGTTCAGCCTGAGGCGGGCTGCCGATCCCCGCACGGCCGCCAGCGCCGCGAGGATGCTGCTGCCGGTGCTGAATGCCCGCGAGGTCCTGGCCGGCGAGTTGCCGGTCGAGGAGCTCGGGGTCTCGCTGCTCGATGAATTCACCCTCCAGATTACGCTGACCGGCCCCACGCCCTACTTCCTGGGGCTGCTGGCCCACCCGATCGCATTTCCGGTCAATCGGCGAAACCTCGAACAGTTCGGTGACCAGTTTTCGCGTCCCGGGAACCTCGTTTCCAACGGCGCTTATGCCGTGGTGAAGTGGGTGCCGCGGGTCGAAATCGTGCTGCAGAAGAACCCGCTCTTCCGCGAGGCGGAACGCACCCTGGTGGAACAGGTGCACTACTATCCGATCGAGGACCATTCGACTGAACTCAAGGCTTTCCGTGCAGGCGAGATCGACTGGACCGACGAAGTGCCGAATAACCAGTTCGGGTGGCTGCAGAACAACTATCCCGACGAACTGGTCGTCAGCCCGTGGATGGGCTCCTACTTCTTCGGCTTCAACCTGACCCGCGAGCCCTTCATCGACAACCCTTCGCTGCGGATGGCCCTGATACTGGCGATCGACCGGCAGATCCTGACTGAAAAAGTGACCCAGTTCGGTGAACAACCCTCGTACGCCCTGGTGCCGCCGGGGATCGATGGCTACGTCCCTTTCTCCCCGGAGTATGCGGACTGGTCACAAGCCGAGCGCAACCACGAGGCCCGTCGTCTGTACGAGCAGGCCGGTTACTCCGCAGACTACCCATTGCGGCTGGAGATCCGCTACAACACCAGCGAAAACCACAAGAAGATCGCCTTGGCGATCGCGTCGATGTGGAAGCAGGTGCTCGGCGTCAACACGACCCTGGTGAACGAGGAATTCCGCGTGTTTCTGCAAAACCGCGAACAGAAAGTCCTCACCCAGGTGTTCAGGGCGGGTTGGATCAGCGATTACAATGACCCCTACAGCTTTCTCGAAATGTTCCGGACCGGGCACGGGCGCAACGACTATGGATACAGCAACAGCAGCTTCGATGCCTTGCTGGACCAGGTCGGTACCGAGCGGGTTCGGGTCCGGCGTGAGCGGCTGATGTTCGAGGCCGAGCGGGTACTGATGTCGGATCATGTGATCATCCCGGTGTACACCTACGTCACCAAGCGATTGGTGAGCCCGCAGCTCGGAGGTTGGCGCAACAACGTGATGGACCGTCACCCCACGCGCTACATGTTCAAGCTCAGGTGGCGCGAGCCCGGGCAGGGAGGCCGGACGCCGGAAGATGCCGGCCCGACGGCGACGGTGACGCCGGCAAGTCCGCCAACGCCTGAAGCGGAGGGGCCTACGCCGACAGAGCCTGCTGGCGCGGCGCCGTCCGTGTTGCCCGAGCCGCCGGCGGAGAACGCGGCTGAGGGCGGCGGAATATGAACCAGGAAGGGCTGCTGCGCCACGCCGCGACGCGTTTCCTCGGTCTGGTGCCGACACTGCTGGTGCTCATTACGATCGCCTTTTTCCTGATCCGCGCCGCTCCGGGGGGGCCGTTCGACAGTGAAATCGTCCTGCCCCCGGAAATCCGCGCGAACCTCGAGGCGAAGTACCACCTGGACGAGCCGCTGCTGCAGCAGTATTTTCGCTACCTGGGGCAGATCATTTCCGGCGATTTCGGGCCGTCGTTCCAGTACAAGGACTGGTCCGTCAATGAGCTGATCGCCAGGGGATTCCCCGTCTCCGCCACCATCGGCGGGCTGGCGATCCTGCTCGCGTTCATCCTCGGTACGCTGACCGGCATCCTGGCCGCGCTGCGGCAGAACTCGGCGCTGGATTACTCGGTCATGGGCGTGGCCATGCTGGGGATTTCGATACCGAATTTCGTGGTGGCGCCGTTGCTGATTCTTGGCGTCGCAGTCTACGCCGGGTGGTTGCCGGCGGGCGGCTGGGACTGGTCCTGGCAACGGATGGTGCTGCCGGTCATCACCCTGGCTTTGCCCGCGATCGCGTACATCGCCCGGCTGACGCGCGGCAGCATGATCGAGGTTCTGCACAGCAATTACATTCGCACGGCCCGCGCCAAGGGCTTGCCGGAATCGCTCGTCATCCGACGCCATGCCCTGAGGCCGGCGATTCTTCCGGTCATTTCCTACCTGGGCCCGGCAACGGCCGCCCTCATTACCGGGTCGGTGGTCATCGAACGCATTTACAGCATCCCGGGCCTCGGCAGCTATTTCGTCCAGGGTGCGCTCAACCGCGATTACACGCTGGTGATGGGCGTGGTGATTTTCTACGGCATCGTGATCACGCTGCTCAATTTCATCGTCGATCTGCTCTATGCCTGGCTCAATCCACGTATCCGCTACGACGAGGGACAATGAACGAGCGCGCGCCCCTCACGGTCGAAGATCCATTTGCCGCCGCGCTGGCTGGCGAAGATGTCCGGGGGCGATCACTGTGGGCCGATGCATGGCACCGCACCCTCAAGAATCGCGCAGCCGTGGCCAGCGGGATCATCATGGGCGCCATGGTGCTGCTGGTGGTGTTCGGCCCCATGCTGCTGCCCTGGGAGGGCGACTACACCGACTGGGACCACACCTCGACCCCGCCGAGCCTGGAGACAGGGCACTGGTTCGGTACCGATGCCGTTGGCCGCGATATTCTGGTGCGCACCCTGGAAGGCGGGCGCATTTCGCTGCTGGTCGGTCTGGTGGCGACCCTGGTCAGTCTGATGATCGGCGTCGTGTACGGGGCCGTGGCAGGCTACTACGGCGGCATGGCGGACCGGGTCATGATGCGGATCGTGGACATCATTTACGCGCTGCCCTTCATGTTCCTGGTCATCCTGCTGATGGTCGTGTTCGGCCGTCACATCGTGCTGATTTTCGTCGCAATCGGGGCGGTCAACTGGCTGGACATGGCGCGTATCGTGCGCGGTCAGACGCTGAGCCTCAAGAACACCGAATTCGTCGAGGCCGCGCGGGCCTGCGGGGTCGACCACCAGGCGATCATCCGCCGCCACATCATCCCGAACCTGCTCGGGGTGGTGATCGTCTACGTGACGCTGACGATCCCGCAGGTCATCCTGGTCGAGTCATTCCTGAGCTTTCTCGGCCTCGGCGTTCAGGAGCCGATGAGTTCCTGGGGGGCTCTGGTGAATGACGGCGCCCAGGACATGGAGTCCGCTCCGTGGACACTGATCTTTCCGGCCGCCTTCCTTACCGTGACACTGTACTGCTTCAACTACATCGGTGACGGAATGCGCGACGCGCTCGATCCGAAGGACCGGGTCTGATGGCGCTGCTCGAAATCACCGACCTGCAGGTCCGGTTCGATACGCCCGAAGGCGTAGTCCGGGCGGTCAACGGCATGACCTTTGAGGTCAGTCAGGGCGAGACCCTGGCGATCGTCGGCGAATCCGGCTCCGGCAAAAGCCAGCTCGTCATGGCCATCATGGGCCTGCTGGCCGAGAACGGCAGCGCCTCCGGACGGGCGTTGTTTGATGGGGAGGACCTGATGCAGATGGCGTCCAGGCAGCTCAACAGCATACGCGGTCGGCGGATCGCGATGATCTTCCAGGACCCCATGACCTCGCTGAACCCCTTCCTCACCATCGAGACGCAAATGAGCGAGGTCGTGATGCACCATCAGGGGCTGTCGCGCGACGAGGCCCGGGCCCAGGCGGTCGAGATGCTGCGGGCTGTACGCATCCCCGACCCGGAGGAGCGGATCAAGCAGTATCCGCATGAGTATTCGGGCGGCATGCGGCAGCGCGTGATGATCGCCATGGGGCTGCTCTGCGAGCCCGAACTGTTGATTGCGGACGAACCGAGTACGGCCCTGGACGTGACGATTCAGGCCCAGATCACCGAGCTGGTGGCGCAGCTCAGGCGGCAGACACGAATGTCGATCATACTCATCACCCATGATCTCGCCGCGGTCGCCGAAATCAGCGACCGCATCATGGTCATGTATGCCGGGGAGTTGGTCGAATCGGGTTCGGTCGAGGACATTTTCTATCGGCCCCAGCACCCGTACACCAGGGGGTTGCTGGCCTCCGTGCCCAGGTTGGACCGTGAATCGGACGATGAGCTGCAGGTCATCCCGGGCAATCCTCCGAACCTTCTCGATCTGCCGCCCGGATGCCGCTTCAGGGAGCGCTGCAGCCAGGCCATGGAGGAATGCCTGGAGCGCCCGCCGCTGTGGGTTGCCGACGATGGGCGGCTGAGCCGATGTTTCCTGCCGATGGAGGGCGGACGGATCAGCTCGCCCCGGGCGGCGGAGGAGGACGCGGAGTGAGCAAGCCTGTTCTGAGGGTTCAGGACCTCACGGTGACGTTCACCAGCGTGACCGGCGGCATGCTCCATCGAAGGGAACGGCAGCTGCGTGCCGTGGACGGCATCAGCTTCGAGCTGAATGCGGGCGAAACGCTTGGCATCGTGGGCGAGTCCGGCTCGGGCAAGTCGACCCTGGCGCGTGCCATCCTGGGACTCGTCCGGCCCAGCCGCGGGCGAGTTCAGTGGATGGGCGAGGATCTGACCGGCCTCGACGACGAGACCCTGCGTCAGAAACGGAAGCAGCTGCAGATCGTGTTCCAGGACCCGGTTGCGTCGCTCAACCCGCGCATGACAGCGGGTGACATCATTGCGGAGCCACTCTGGACCTTTTATCCGAACATGGAACGTCTGCAGGTCGAGGAGCGGACCCGAGGCATGATGAAGGTGGTCGGCCTGCTGCCCAACCAGATCAACCGTTACCCGCACGAGTTTTCGGGCGGGCAGTGCCAGAGGATCGGTATTGCGCGTTCCCTGGTTCTGAATCCGCGGCTGTTGATCTGCGACGAGCCGGTGTCCGCGCTCGACGTGTCCATCCAGGCCCAGATCATCAACCTGATGAAAAGTCTGCAGAGGAAACTGGGGCTGGCGCTGATTTTCATCGCGCACGACCTGTCCGTCGTCAGGCACATCAGCGACCGCGTGATGGTCATGTACCTGGGGCAGGCCATGGAGGTGTCGACAAAATCGAACCTCTATCGCAAGCCACTGCACCCGTACACCAATGCCCTGATGAAATCCGTGGCGATACCGGACCCTCGGCTGGCCAGAGCCAAGCGTCAGGAGAACTGGCTGAAAGGCGACATGCCCTCGCCATTCCAGCGGCCCAAAGGTTGCGTTTTCCACACGCGCTGCCCGCATCGCATCAAGCGATGCGAAGCCGATGTGCCGGCCCTCAGGCGTTTGGGGCATGGCGATTGGGTTTCCTGCCACCGGGCCGAGGATCTCGACCTGTCCATCTGACTCTCCGGTTCCGGTATGGCAGCCCTTGCGTTAAGATGCCGCTCTGGTTTTTTGCGGAAATCGCCATGAATCCATTCCCATTCCCGAAGGCCGTCGCGAAAACTGTCTTGCTGGCGGCCGCTGCGTCGATGCTTTCGGCCTGCGCGCAAACCAGTGTGGTCGACAGCTGGAAGACCGAAGAAAATGTGAGCCACAAACCCGACAAGGTCGCTGTCATTGCCGTGCTGCCAGAGGCTTTGATGCGCGAGGCTGTAGAGCTCGATGTCGCCCGGATCATGGCCGACAAGGGCAGCCCGACCGTTGCCAGCAGCCGGATTCCAGGAATGAGTGGGGGAATCCGCGGCGAGATTGACGTCGAAGTGGCGACCGGCCTGCTGCGGAAGGCGAACGTCGATGGCGTGATCGTCATGTTCTACTCGGGTGGGGGCCAATCCGAGGGCTACGTTCGCTCGGATTACTGGCTGGAGTACCTTGGCGGCGGCATGACCTACAGCTGGGGCCGGCCCTATTTCACGGGCTTCACCGACGTTTACACCGTGCGCCAGGGTCCCGGCTGGGCCGACTTCCAGTCCACGGCCTATGTCGAGTCAAGCTACTACGACATGGAAAGCGAGAAACCTGTCTGGCGCATCGTGACCTTCACCAAGGACGTCGAGCATACCGACGCGGCACGCGACATCGCCAAAAAGATGGCTTCGGAAATGCGTTCGGCCAAACTCAACTAGGCGACCGGGCGGGCCGTGCCTGGCTTGGACCTGGAGCAACGGTTGCGGTCGGGGCTCGCGGAGTTGGCCGTCGCAGATCTCGATGATCAGCAGGTCGCCGCACTGCTGCGCTACGTCGATTTGCTGACGCGCTGGAACCGGAGCTACAACCTGACCGCGGTGCGTGATCCGTCCGCCATGGTCACGCACCACCTGCTCGATTCGCTGGCCGTGCTGCCCTGGCTGACAGGGCGTCGCCTGCTCGACTCCGGTTCGGGCGCCGGCCTGCCCGGAGTCCCACTGGCGGTTGCCCGGCCGCGGATGGCCGTCACGCTGCTTGACAGCGTGGGCAAAAAAATCCGCTTCCTCAACCAGGTGTGCCGGGAACTCGGCCTGGCCAACGCCGAACCGGTACGCGGGCGCCTGGAGTCCTACCAGCCGAGCTCGCCGTTCGACGCGATCATCAGCCGGGCATTCGCAAGCCTCGCAGCTTTTGCGGCGGCGGCCCGGCATTTGGCCGGGGCGGCATCGCTGCTGGCGATGAAAGGCCGCTATCCCGAGCGGGAGCTGCGCGAGCTGCCCGATTGGGTTCGCGTTCAGTCGGTTGAAGAACTGCGGGTGCCGGGATTGCAAGCCGAGCGTCACCTCGTCATTATGTCCGTCAACCCATGAACCACAACCGAGTCATCGCAGTCGCCAATCAGAAGGGCGGGGTCGGCAAGACCACGACCTGTGTCAATCTGGCCGCGGCGTTCGCCAGCATGAAGTATCCGGTGCTGCTGGTCGATCTGGACCCGCAGGGTAACGCCACGACCGGTTGCGGAGTCGACCCGCGTCGGCTGCACGTGTCGGCCTACGAGGTGCTTCTGGGAGAGCGGCCTGTCGACGAGACCGTGTTGCGACCGGAGGGCCTGGACTTCGATCTTCTGCCCTCCAATGGTGACCTGACGGCCGCCGAGATCAGTCTGTTGCAGCGGGAAGGCCGGGAGTTCGCGCTCAAGCGGGCATTGGCGCCGCTGGCGTCGCGTTACGCGTGGGTGCTGATCGACTGCCCGCCGGCGCTGAATATGCTGACGCTGAACGCGCTGGCCGCCGCCGACAGTATCCTGATCCCCGTTCAATGCGAGTACTACGCCCTGGAAGGACTTTCCGCCCTGCTGAACACGCTCGAACAGGTTCGTGCCAGCATCAATCCGGACCTGGAGATCGAAGGGTTGCTGCGCACCATGTACGATGGCCGCAATAACCTGGCATCTGCGGTCTCGGATCAACTCATCGAGAATTTCGGGGAGCAGGTCTACCAAACCCTGGTGCCGCGCAACATCCGCGTGGCCGAGGCGCCCAGTTATGGCCAGCCGGTGCTGCTGTACGACCCCTGGTCGAAGGGTGCGCTCGCCTACATGGCGCTGGCCGGCGAAATGCTGCGCCGCTACCGGAAGAGGGACATCGCCTGAAGATGGACACAGAGCCATGACTAGCCGCAAGAAGCCCGCACTGGGCCGCAACCTCAGCTCCATGCTCAGTCAGAGTACGCTGGAGCAGGTGAAGGGTTCGGCGCGCGATCACTTGCAGAGCCTCCCGCTGGACATCATCCGACCCGGCCGCTACCAGCCACGATCCGTGTTCGATCAGGAAAAGCTCTCGGAGCTGGCGGATTCCATCCGGGCCCAGGGGGTGGTTCAGCCGGTCATCGTGCGACCGCTCGACGAGGGACCGGAGTATGAACTGATCGCCGGTGAGCGACGCTGGCGCGCAGCACAGATCGCCGGCCTCGAGCGAATACCCGCCGTCATCCGTGACGTTCCGGATGAAGTCTCGGTGGCGATGTCTCTGATCGAGAACATCCAGCGCGAGGACCTCAACCCGCTCGAGGAGGCGGCGGCATTGCGGCGCCTCATCGACGACTTCGGTATGACCCACCAGGAAGCCGCGGATGCGGTAGGGCGGTCCCGGGCCGCCGTGAGCAATCTGTTGCGCCTGCTCGAACTGATGCAGGAAGTGAAGGACCTGATCGACCTGCGGCTGATCGAAATGGGGCATGCCCGGGCGCTGCTCTCGCTCGACGATGATCTGCAGGTCCAGGCGGCCCGTGAAGTGGTGCGCAAGCGGCTGTCCGTGCGCGAGACCGAGAATCTGGTCCGTCGGCTTCAGCAGTCGAAAAAACAGAAAGGCCACCGTCGGGTCGACCCGGACATCCGCAACCTGCAGGACCGGCTCAGCGAAGCGCTCGGTGCGCGGGTGCGCATCCAGCACCAGGCGTCGGGTAAGGGCAAGCTGGTCATCAGCTATACCAGCAGCGATGAACTCCAGGGCATCCTCGATCGCCTGAACCTTTCCGAATAGGCCCGCAGTCCGCGGCGGGACCGGGCCTGATCCCGGCCCGCGGCCCCACGCCAAGGCCTTTGAGACGTCACCACGCGCATTGAACCGATACATCGGTAACGGTTAAACTTGATGGTCTTTGGCTGCGGTTGACCCTTCTGCCGCCACGATGTCAGTGTCAGTGGCTGATCGAAGTCAAAGAAAAGAGGAGCACTGGAAGGTAAATTTGATCAGCTTGAGGATCCCGTCCGTGGCGGCCCTGGCGCTCGCCCTGTTGTCGCTTCTGGGCGGAAAGGTCGCGGCCTACTCATCGCTGTTTGGCAGCCTGTGCGCGTTTCTACCGAGCCTCGTATTCACGCTGCTCGTGATGCGCAAGATCGGCAGAGACAGCGCCGCTTTCCTGGGCGTGGCGGTGATCGCAGAATTCGTCAAGCTGGGATTGACGGGGCTTCTCTGCGCAGCGGTATTCATCTGGGTGAAACCGCTCGCGCCAGGTTTCTTTTTCCTCGGCATGATCGGGGTGCTGGCGGCGAACTGGTATGGCCTGTCGCGCGGCTTCCCGACCCAGAGCTGAAATGCCCCGAGAACACTTGAATTCAACGGGTTTGGACGCACCTTCGGTGTGGGAGCGACGAGGCGGCCTCCGCGCGGTTGGAGGCGAACCGGATACATGAGTTGGCGGGATCAGGAATGGCTGGCAGCAGCGAAAACATAACGACCGGCGAATACATAACGCACCACCTGCAGAATCTGACATTCGGCAAGCACCCGGAGCACGGCTGGGGCTTCGCGCATTCGGCAGCGGACGCGCAGGCCATGGGGTTCTGGGCCTTCCACGTTGATACGCTGTTCTGGTCCCTGCTCCTCGGCCTGGTGTTCTATCTCATGTTCCGCAATGTCGCGCGGAAGGCGAACAGTGGTGTGCCATCGCGCTTCCAGGCTTTTATCGAATCCATCGTCGAGTTCGTCGACGGCAGTGTGCGTGACACCTTCCACGGCACCAGCCGCCTGATCGCGCCGCTGGCCCTGACGTTGTTCGTGTGGATTTTCTTCATGAATTTCATGGACCTGATCCCGGTCGACTGGCTTCCCTGGGTCGCCGGGCAGGTGGGCATCAGCCACCAGAAGGTAGTGCCGACCACGGACGTCAATGCGACGATGGGCATGTCCATAACGGTCTTCGTGCTGATCCTCGTCTACTCCATCCGCTTCAAAGGGGTGAGTGGTTTCATCGGCGAACTGATCATGAACCCACTGAATCCAAAAGAGCTGGGTATGCCCAAGCTGGTCTGGCCGCTGATCATGGCTTTCAACCTGCTTCTGGAACTGGTCTCGCTGCTGGCCAAACCGGTTTCGCTGGGCCTGCGGTTGTTCGGCAACCTGTACGCGGGCGAACTGATCTTCATCCTGATCGCCCTGGTGTTCACGGCGGGTTCCGCGTGGTTTGCGGCCGGTCTCAGCGCCATATTCGGGGACCACGTGCCGGCCTGGTTCTGGGTGGCCGCCACGGTGGCCGTAGTAGCCACGCTGTGGCTGAATCTTCAGGGCAAGCTGACCACGAAGGCTACGCTGTGGTTGCTTTTGGCCGAGATGCTGCTGGTCGGTGGCCTGGCTTTCCTCGGCGGGCAGTTAATGCATTTTGGCTGGGCGGTGTTCCACCTGATCGTGATTACGCTGCAGGCCTTCATTTTCATGATGCTGACCATTGTGTATCTGAGCATGGCCTCGGAACATCACTGATCGGCATGGATATTTGGGGTCAGAGAAAAAATTTCTGGGACATGGCGTGAGATTACCAGCGATGCGAGAAATTTTTACTCTGACCCCGGTTGGGCAATTTTTGTAAACCATCTCTGGAAACGGGAGTTATCGATGGAAACTGTAATTGGTATGACCGCAATCGCCGTGGCCCTGCTGATCGGCCTGGGCGCACTCGGCGTTGGTATCGGTGTGGGTATCCTGGGCGGTCGCCTGCTGGAAGGCTCCGCTCGCCAGCCCGAACTGGCGCCGATGCTGCAGGGCAAGTTCTTCCTGGCTATCGGCCTGCTCGACGCCGTTGCGATGATCGGTGTGGGTATCGCGCTGTTCTTCACCTTTGCGAACCCGTTTGTTGGCCAGCTGCAGACCGCATTGGGCGGTTGAAAGCCTGGCTGATCGGCTGTCGTTCCGGTACGCGGGGCGACGCAACCGAACCACCTGGAAGAGGTAGGGCATGAATATCAATGCCACGTTAATTCTGCAGTCGATCGCGATGATGATCTTCGTCTGGTTTTGTATGAAGTTCCTCTGGCCGCCGCTGATCAAGGCCATGGACGACCGCCGGGAGCGCATCGCGGAAGGCCTGGCTGCGTCCGATCAGGCTGAGAAGGAACTGGAGGCGGCCAAGACGAAAGTGGACGAGCAGATTCGCGAGGCGCGCGACAAGGCGGGCGAGATCGTGGATCAGGCGACCCAGCGTCACACGCAGATCGTTGATCAGGCACGGGACGACGCCGCCGCCGAGCGCCGGCGACAGGTTGCCGCCGCCGAGGCGGATATCGCGCAGGCCGCCAACCAGGCGCGCGAGGAACTGCGTGTGGCCGTGGCGAGCCTGGCGGTGCTCGGCGCTTCGAAGATTCTCGAGCGCGAGGTGGATGCCGAGGCACACCGCAAACTGCTCGACAAGCTGATCGCGGAAATCTGAGGGCCGGGAGCGTTTCATGAGCAGCCTGACCACACTGGCGCGGCCCTATGCCAAAGCCGCTTTCGAGCTGGCGCAGGAAGAAGGTGACCTCGCTCGCTGGGATGCGATGCTGGACCTGGTCAGCCAGTTGGCTGCTGACGAGGCGATCGGTCGCCTGCTCGATAATCCGAAGGTCAGCAATGCCGAGACCGCGAGGCTGATCTCGGATGCCGCGGGCGAGGAGCTGAGCGAGCGCTTCGAAGGCTATCTCAGCGTATTGGCGGCCAATGACCGCCTGACGCTGCTGCCCGAGATCACGCGCCTGTATCGCCGGTTGCGCGATGAGGCGGAGCGGCGTTTGAAAGTGCGCGTCGTTTCAGCCATTCCGCTGGATGACGACCAGGCCAACCGCCTGCGGGACGCTCTGGCCCGGCGCTTTGACCGGGAAATTGAGCTCGAGAACGAGATCGACCAGGGCGTGATTGGCGGCGCCGTGGTCTACGCCGGTGACGAGGTGATCGACGGATCCTTGCGGGGCAGGCTGCAGAAGCTGTCCGGCAGCCTGGCCAGTTGAGCCGGCAGGGTAAATTGAAAGAATTCTGAAGCGACTGCTCCGCATTTAGGGCGGAGAAATAGGAAACAAGAGATGCAGACAACATTGAATCCATCGGAAATCAGCGAGCTGATCAAAAAACGCGTAGCCGAGCTGAACATCACGTCGGAGACCCGCAACGAAGGCACGGTCGTCAGCGTGTCGGACGGCATCGCCCGCCTTCATGGGCTCGAGGACGCCATGCAGGGCGAGATGATCGAATTCCCCGGCAATACCTACGGCCTGGCTCTGAACCTGGAGCGCGACTCGGTCGGCACGGTGATCCTGGGTGATTACGAGCACATTACCGAGGGTGACACGGTGAAGTGCACCGGGCGCATCCTCGAAGTTCCGCACGGTCATGGGTTGCTGGGCCGCGTGGTCAACGCGCTGGGTAATCCGATCGACGGCCAGGGTCCGATCGAGAACGACGGCTTCGCGCCGATCGAGAAAGTGGCCCCGGGTGTCATTTGGCGGCAGTCGGTGTCGCAGCCGGTGCAGACCGGCCTGAAGTCGATCGACTCGATGATCCCGATCGGGCGCGGCCAGCGTGAGCTGATCATCGGCGACCGCCAGATCGGCAAGTCTGCGATTGCGATCGATACCATCATCAACCAGGTGGGCACGGGCATCAAATGCGTTTACGTGGCGATCGGTCAGAAGCAGTCGACCGTGGCCAACGTGGTAAGCAAGCTGGAAGAGCACGGCGCCATGGAGCATACGATCGTCGTCAACGCCTCGGCCTCCGAGTCCGCAGCGATGCAGTACATCGCCCCGTACTCCGGTTGCACGATGGGCGAGTACTTCCGGGATCGCGGCGAGGATGCGCTGATCATCTACGACGATCTCACCAAGCAGGCCTGGGCTTACCGCATGGTGTCGTTGCTTCTGCGCCGCCCGCCGGGCCGCGAAGCATATCCCGGCGATGTCTTCTATCTGCACTCCCGGCTGCTCGAGCGCGCGGCGCGGGTCAATACCGAATACGTCGAGAAGTTCACCGAGGGCCGGGTGAAGGGCCAGACCGGTTCGCTCACCGCGCTGCCGATCATCGAGACCCAGGCGGGCGACGTATCGGCTTTCGTGCCGACCAACGTGATCTCGATCACGGATGGCCAGATCTTCCTGGATACCGACATGTTCAACGCGGGCATCCGCCCGGCCGTGCATGCCGGCCTGTCGGTATCGCGGGTCGGTGGCGCCGCCCAGACCAAGGTCATCAAGAAGCTGGGCGGCGGTATTCGACTGGCGCTCTCGCAATACCGCGAACTCGCGGCCTTCGCGCAGTTCGCCTCCGACCTCGATGACGCCACCCGCAAGCAGCTCGACCGCGGGCAGCGGGTCACCGAGCTGATGAAGCAGAAGCAGTACAGTCCCCTCTCGGTCGGACAGATGGCGGTGTCGTTGTTCGCCGCTGACCGCGGGTATCTGGATGACGTCGATTTGAGGAAGATTGGCGCCTTCGAGTCCGCCCTGTTGGATTCCATCGGCACGTCGCACGGCGAACTGCTCGGGAAACTGGATCAGGGCAGCTGGGACGACGAGCTCGAAGCCCAGCTCAAGGCCGCGGTCGAAGAGTTCAAATCGACCGGCACCTGGTAAGCCGGGAAACAGAAACACGGGGCCAACATTACGGAAAGGACAGATGGCAGGCGCGAAGGAAATCACAGGCAAGATCCGCAGCATCGAAAACACCACGAAGGTGACTGCGGCGTTGGAGATGGTCTCGGCCAGCAAGATCAGACGGTCGCAGGAGCTGATGAACGCGACCCGGCCCTATACGCGCATGATCCGGCGCGTGATGGGCCATCTCAGCAAGGCCAATCCTGAATACCGGCATCCCTTCACGGTCCGGCGGAAGGAAACCAGGAAGGTCGGCTACATCATTGTCTCGACCGACCGTGGTCTGTGTGGCGGCTTGAACATCAACCTGTTCAAACTGGTATTGGGCAGCATCCGGGAGTGGCGCGACCAGGGCGCGGAAGTCGCATTGGTGACTCTCGGCAAGAAAGCGTCCGCCTTCTTCAAGAACATCAATGTCGAGATCGCGGCGACGGCCACCAATCTGGGCGAAAAGCCCCAGATCGAGGATCTGATCGGTTCGATAAAGGTCATGCTGGATGCATACCGTGAAGAGCAGATCGATCTGGTCTACGTGGTCTACAACGACTTCATCAACACCATGTCGCAGCGGCCCCGCCTGGAGCAGTTGCTGCCGTTGCCCGAAACGGAAGACGAGGAAGTCCGCGACATCTGGGATTACATTTACGAGCCGGACGCCGAAGCCCTGCTCGACACGGTGCTTGTCCGTTACATCGAGGCCGATGTTTACCATGCCGTGCTCGAGAACCTGGCGTCGGAACATGCCGCGCGGATGATTGCGATGAAGAACGCGACCGAGAACGCAGGTGAGCTGATCGACGAACTGACCCTGGCCTACAACAAGGCGCGCCAGGCCGCAATCACACAGGAAATATCGGAAATCGTTGGCGGGGCGGCCGCCGTCTAGGGCGCCGGGTCAAATGCAATCAGAGCTTAGGAGCTGACTAATGAGTGGTGGAATAGTTGTTCAGGTAATCGGCGCCGTCGTCGACGTGGAGTTTCCCCGCGACGCCATGCCGCGGATCTTCGACGCCCTGACGGTCGACGGAACCGACATCATGCTGGAGGTGCAGCAGCAGCTTGGCGACGGCGTTGTGCGCACGATCGCGCTGGGTTCGACCGATGGCCTGAAGCGAAGCCTTCCGGTGACGAATACCGGTGCTCCGATTTCGGTTCCGGTCGGCGAGAAGACCCTCGGCCGCGTCATGGACGTCATGGGACGCCCGATCGACGAAGCCGGCCCGATCGGTGAGGAAAAGCGCATGCCGATCCACCGCAAAGCGCCGGCCTACGAGGACCAGGCGGGCGGTAACGAACTGCTGGAAACCGGCATCAAGGTGATCGATCTCATCATGCCCATCGCCAAGGGCGGCAAAGTCGGGCTGTTCGGCGGCGCGGGCGTGGGCAAGACGGTCACGCTGATGGAACTCATCCGCAATATCGCGATCGAGCACAGTGGCTACTCGGTATTCGCCGGTGTGGGTGAGCGCACCCGTGAGGGCAACGACTTCTATCACGAGATGAAAGAAGCCGACGTGCTCAACAAGGTGGCGCTCGTGTACGGCCAGATGAACGAGCCGCCCGGCAACCGTCTGCGCGTGGCGCTTACCGGCCTGACCATCGCCGAAGAATTTCGCGACGAGGGCCGTGACGTATTGATGTTCATCGACAACATCTACCGTTACACGCTGGCGGGCACTGAGGTGTCGGCCTTGCTGGGCCGCATGCCGTCCGCGGTAGGTTACCAGCCCACCCTGGCCCTCGAGATGGGCATCCTCCAGGAGCGCATCACCTCCACCAAGACGGGCTCCATTACCTCATTCCAGGCGGTTTACGTGCCTGCCGACGACCTGACCGACCCGTCGCCGGCCACGACCTTCGCTCACCTCGACGCAACGCTGGTGCTGAGCCGCGGCATTGCTGAGCAGGGCATCTATCCCGCCGTGGATCCGCTCGATTCCACTTCCCGCTTGCTCGATCCCAACATGATCGGCCAGGAGCACTACGAAGTGGCGCGCGGCGTGCAGTCCGTGCTGCAGCGCTACAAGGAGCTGAAGGACATCATCGCCATCCTCGGTATGGACGAGCTCTCCGAGGAAGACAAGATGGTCGTCGCGCGCGCCCGCAAGGTGGCCCGATTCCTGTCCCAGCCGTTCTTCGTGGCCGAGACCTTTACCGGGTCGGCCGGCAAGTACGTCTCCCTGAAAGACACGATCCGCGGCTTCAAGGGCATTATCGAAGGCGAGTACGACCACCTGCCGGAGCAGGCGTTCTACATGGTCGGAGCCATCGAGGAGGCGGTCGAGAAAGGCAAGACCATTGCCCAGAAGGAGGCGGCCTAGGCCAGCGCCGTAATCTGTCGTAGGAAGATCCCATGAAGCACACCATCCAATGCGATATCGTCTCAGCGCAGGAAGAGATTTTCTCCGGGCCGGCGACGATGGTCTTCGCCACGGGCACCGTCGGTGAGCTGGGAATCAGCCCGCGTCACGCGCCGCTGATCACCCAGCTCAAACCCGGTCCTGTGCGTGTGCAGCAACCCGATGGAGACGAGGCCTTCTTCTTCGTCGGCGGCGGAATCCTGGAAGTCATGCCGCACGTCGTCACCGTGCTTGCCGATACCGCGGTTCGCGCCGATGACCTGGATGCCGCTGCAGCGCAGCGGGCCAAGGAGGAGGCTGAGCGTGCGCTGCAGGATCGCA